>CAZVBO010000004.1:0-15779 GCA_964625685.1 uncultured Pseudomonadales bacterium | reverse complement strand
AAATATATCATTAAATATATTTATATATCAATCTTTTTTATTCCCGACTCCAATTAGCAGAGATATTAATTGATTGCTAATTTATAAAACCTCACTTTCCTTGGTAATGGTTACTTCTTGGTCTAAGATATACATATCTTGATTATAATCGTTAATACCGACAAACTCGCCTTCCCCTCTCAAAATTCGCTCGAACGGCCGACAGGCATTACAGCCAGCTTCACCGTGCGGACATTTGAAAAGATTGAGTTGACGAGCTAACTTTATTTTCTTGGCAATTTGGAGAATTTGATCTTCGGCTTGGGCTAAATCAGGCAACTCTTTTGGGGTTAGATCGTCATTTAGTCCTAAATACCAATAACTCGCTTTACTGACTTGACGGTGTTGGGTGTTTTGAACCAAGAGATAATAGATCGGAAGTTGTAAGGAGTCAGCTCGTTCCTCACTTTTACTGGTTTTAAAATCAATAATATGAACCGTATCAGTGTCTGGGAAGTATTCAAGCCAATCTACTTTGCCACATAAAATAATGTTATCTTCTGCTGACAGCCAGTAATAAGGCAAGTCCTGTTTGATTTTAACCGCCAAATTTGCCACGGGTCCTGGGTGTTCCATTACTCGTCGTAACATCTCTTCTCCCCGCTTTTTATAGCGTTCTTCTTGTTCAGGAGAAGTGAATCCGCCTTTTTTGCCAGTTGATTTCTCCCAGATAGTATTCAGTTTCTTGATCAATGATTCTTTGAACCGATCTTGAGTGGGTATAACTGAGAGGGATTCAATCACTTGATGGACCGCTGATCCCAAAGTTAATGCGGGAGTGATAAGTTGAATTTTGTGATGTGAGTCAGGGTCTTTGTAAACATTTTTTAAGTAGTACGCTCGAGGGCATTGAATGAAGTCACTTAAGGAAGTATGAGATACCCAAACGGCACTAAATTTATCTGGCATACACGACAACCCTCTTTTTTTATTCCTGTTCAATGGCTCATTCTATCAGAATCAGTCTTTGGTGACATGCACCAGCTGAGTGGGATAAGCAAACTCAATTTTAGCTTTGGCAAAACGTTCCATCAATTCTAAATTCACCTGTTGCTGAATATCCATATATAAAGTGTAGTCACTTTGCTGGACAATATAAACTACTTCGAACACAAGAGCTGAGTCTCCTAAATTTTTCAGATGGACTCGAGACAGCTCGGCTTGATCGATTTCGGCAAAAATGTCGACAACTATTTGATTAACTTGCTTGACTTTGGCTAAAGGCGTTTCATAACGAATACCAAAGTTAAATTCAATCCGTCTCTTTTCCATGGGTTTAAAGTTTTGGACTCTATTTTCGGTGAGCTGAGTATTAGAAATAATCAATTCTTGACCACTTAGAGTTTTAATCCGGGTGGTTTTGATGCCAATTTTTTGGACAGTTCCCATATCTTTGCCGACGATGATAAAGTCTCCAATTTTGAAGGGTTGATCAAAATACAGAGAGAAAAAAGCAAAAATATCACCTAACACATTTTGTAAGGCAAAACCGACGGCAATTCCAGCCACGCCTAATCCCCCCAGAAGGGCGGTGACGTTGTACCCCAAGTTTTGCAAAACAAGTACGGTGGCAATCACCCACAGCATCGCTTTGGCCATCATTTCTAGAAAAGTACCAACTGTTTGTTGGTTCTCACTCTCATCCCCTTGCTGATGAGCTACATATTGCTGAATAGCCTTAACTACAAAAATTTGTAGCACTTTGACCGCATAAAAAGTACCTACCACAATGGTCAAAGCATGGACAAAGGGCATACTATTGGCAGGCAGATCAATCAGATAGCTAGTGACAAATAAGGGAATTGTCCAGTAAAAAGGCCAGCCAATTTGTTGAATCGCTCTCAGCGCAGCGTCATCCCAAGTAAAACTGGTTCGAGTGACGACTTTATTGATTTGGTTAAGTATCAACCATTTAATTATTTGCAGGGTGAGAAAAGCCACACAGTAAATTAACAAAGCTTGACTCCAAGTGTTATTCATGACTAACCAGAAATTATTCCATATCATGTTTAAATACCTCAATCAGAAAGTGAATATGATCTTCCAAAGGTTTTTCAATTAGTTCACTTCCTTGCTTTATATCCTCTCGGCTGACATTGGCCGCAAATGATTTATCTTTTAATTTTTTCTTAACTGATTTCACCTCCATGTCGGCAAAACCATTGGGTCGCATTAAACTGACTGCATGCATCAGACCCGACAGTTCGTCGCAAGCAAATAAGTATCGTTCAATCAGTGTTTCAGGTTGCTTGCCAGTCCGCTGGGGAGCGTGGGCTTTGATAGCTTCAATCAGTTCACTCGGATAGTCAGTTAAAATTTCAGTCACGGCTCGGTTGGGGTGTTCATCAGGATACATTTCCCAATCCAAATCATGAAGGAGGCCTGTCTGATACCACAATTCTTCATCTTGATCTAGCTCATGAGCATAAGCGGCCATCGCTTGTGCTACCATCTGAGAATGATGTCGTAAGGCCTCGGTTTGAATATACTGATTGAGTAACTCTTCTGACTGTTTACGCGGAGGTATATCTTGAGATGTTGGTTGAGGTTGTTTCTTTGAGGAAACTTGAACAGCAACCATTGAATTTGGATCACTAGGTTCATCTTGAATAACTTGGGGGTGTAAGGGTCTCAAGGTGGGAAATGCAATCACTTCTCTGATACTCCAAGTATTGGTTAAAAACATGACGAGTCGATCAATGCCCATTCCAATCCCACCCATAGGGGGAAGGCCATGTTCCATGGCTTCCAAAAAATCTTCGTCAAGTGGGTGGGCTTCGCTATCGCCAGCTCGCATCCGTTGCTGTTCATGCTCAAAGATGTGTCGTTGGTCTAGAGGATCAGTTAATTCACTCCAGCCATCAGCTAATTCTTTGCCACCAATATAGGCTTCAAAACGTTCGGCTAATTCAGGATTATGGCGATGTTGTTTGGCTAAAGGGCTGACATCTCGAGGATAGTCAATTATCCAGGTAGGCTGGTTTAAGTGGGAAGTTACTAACTTATCAAATAAAGCAAATAAGGCTTTTCCTCTAGTAAACTCACCAATCAACTCAATTTGATTTTGGGTAAGTAAATGCTGGAGATCTTCATTGTTTGCTGTTTCATAGTTGATGTGGGCATACTGTTGAAGTGATTCGACCATAGTAATTCGAGGCCAGGTACCACTTACATCTACTTCAGTTTCGCCTATCATAATTCGTTGATTTCCATTTAATTGCTGAACTAAATGTTTAATCAAACCCTCAGCGACATTCATCATCGTATGATAGTCGGCATAAGCTTGATACCATTCAATCATGGTAAACTCTGGTTGATGAGTTTGGTCAATGCCTTCATTGCGAAAATTGCGAGCTATTTCAAAAATGCGTTCATAACCCCCTACCATCAATCGTTTCAGGTAAAGTTCAGGAGCAATTCGTAAGTAAAAATCACTATCTAACGCGTTCATATGAGTGTGAAAAGGTTTAGCATTGGTTCCGCCATATAAGGGTTGAAGGATGGGTGTCTCAACTTCTGTAAAATTGTGTTGATCTTGCAAATAGCGGCGGATCTCTTTGGTAATGAGCCATCGAGCATCGAGAACTTTCCGAACTTGGTTATTGACTAACATATCGAGGTAACGTTTCCGAAATCGAGTTTCTTTATCTTCAGCCGCATTCCACTGAGTGGGGAGTGGTCGGAGAGCTTTGCCTAAAAATTCATAGGTATCAACTAAAATGGTGATTTCACCAGTTTTTGTCTCCACGACTTTTCCTGACACTCCCAGAAAATCACCCGTATCAATCAGGTTGAGCCGATCAAATAGCTCATCACCCACTTCTTGTTGCCGAATCATAAGTTGAATTTTGCCGGTAGAATCTTCTAAGTCTAAAAAAGCTACTTTCCCATGAGCTCGAATAGAACGAATACGGCCAGCAGTTTGAACGGATTCATCCAACCGTGTTCGACATTCAGCAATAGTCTGATCTTTAGTAAAATTATAGGGATGAACAATCACTCCCTGAGCTTCAAGCTGTTGTCTTTTTTCTGTTTTGGCTTGAATAGTTTCATCGATGCGTGACATGCCTGGTACCCTTCTGTATGTTGGTTGATTCATTTTGAACTCCTTTATTGTAACAAAAAACCCCTCATGTGCAGAGGGGCTTGTATAGATTTTTGATTTTCTTACTTAATATCTTCAATGGTATATACAATTTCCCCCGCTGGTGCGGTCACCTTCACTTCGTCACCCTTCTTCTTACCCATTAAGGCTTTGCCTAAAGGAGAAACTTTCGAGATTTTGCCAGTGGTAGGATCTGCTTCAAACTCACCGACAATATGGAAAGTAAATACTTTCTTGGCGACTTGATTGCGAGCAATCACGGTGGAACCAACCCCAATTTTATTGAGGTTTTTGGTCTGTTTCACAATCACGACCCTGTCTAAAATATCTTGGATTTCGCTGATGCGAGTTTCCAAGAACTGTTGCTCTTCTTTAGCATCGTGGTATTCTGCGTTTTCACTTAAATCACCGTGAGCTCGAGCTGTGGCTACCCGTTGAATACAAGCAGGCAGCTTAACTTCTTGCAGCTCACGCAACTCTGCTTGAAGCTCTTCTAAGCCTTCTTTCGTTACTTGAATTTGGTTGTTGGTGGTTGTATTTGTCATTGATGTACTTATTAGTTAAATCGCCTGAACAGTATACCCAAATAATTATGAATCACAAGTAGATTTTTACTTGAGGGGATAGTCTTATATTTTTGCTTTTTTGGTCTTCTGGGCGACTTTAATTTCCCACAGCGCTTGTTTGAGTGACGCTTCCGCCAAAATCAATTCGCGTTGGTTGGTTGATACTGCCATAGTTTCCCGGGCCTTGTCAATGGCTGCTTGAGCTTTTTGCTCACTCAGATCGCGGACATGTTTAGCGGCGTCAACAATGACTGTCAGTTTGTTGTCGGGACCCATATCCAAAAAACCTCGAGAAATGACGAATGATGACTCTTCGTTTTCTTGTCGGTAAATCAATTCCCCTGTCTGAAGCTGTGACAGTAAAGGAATGTGATTGGGCAAGAGAGTAATCTCTCCATTGACGGTAGGTGCAGTCACCGACAAAACATCCGCTGACAGCAACTGTTTTTCTTGAGAAACAATGGTGAGGTGGATTTTTTGATTGGTATTGGCCATAAGTTAGAGTGTCTTGGCTTTGGCGATGGCATCATCGATAGTTCCTACCATGTAGAAAGCTTGCTCAGGTAATTCATCATGTTTGCCTTCCAGAATTTCATTAAAGCCTCGAATGGTTTCCTCAATGGGCACATAGACCCCTTTGATATTGGTAAACTGCTCCGCCACAAAGAAAGGTTGAGACAGGAATTTCTGGATTCTACGAGCTCGAGACACTACTTTTTTATCCTCATCACTCAGTTCATCAATTCCCAAAATGGCAATGATATCCTGGAGTTCTTTATAGCGTTGCAGAATCTTTTGAACATTCCGGGCTACAGTGTAGTGACTGCTGCCGACAATATCTTCCTGCAGAATCTTTGAGGTCGATACTAAAGGATCGACCGCTGGATATATACCTTGCTCGGATAATCGACGATCCAGCGAAATAGTGGAGTCCAAATGGGCAAAAGTGGTTGCTGGAGCTGGATCAGTATAGTCATCTGCTGGCACGTACACAGCCTGAATGGAAGTGATGGAGCCTTTTTTGGTTGAGGTGATCCGCTCTTGCAAAGCAGCCATTTCACTAGCCAGAGTTGGCTGGTAGCCAACAGCTGATGGAATTCGACCTAACAGAGCCGAAACTTCACTTCCTGCCTGAGAAAATCGGAAGATATTATCAATAAAAAGTAACACATCTTCATTCTTTTCATCTCGGAAGTACTCGGCCATGGTCAGACCAGTCAGAGCTACTCGCAACCGGTTACCAGGAGGTTCGTTCATTTGACCGAAGCACATGACGGTGCTTTTTAAAACACCCGAGTCTTTCATTTCATGGTAAAGGTCATTTCCCTCTCGAGTTCTCTCTCCAACTCCAGCAAAGACGGAGTGACCATGATGTTCTTCCGCAATATTTCGAATCAGTTCCTGAATAATGACGGTCTTACCCACACCAGCTCCACCAAAGGCGCCAACTTTTCCGCCTCGAGAAAAAGGAGCAATTAAGTCAATCACTTTGATGCCGGTATGAAGCATTTGAGCGGATGTTTCGAGATTTTTTAAAGCGGGTGCTTCACGATGAATGGGTTGGGTTTGAGGATTTTTCAAAGCGGGTCCACCATCAATCACCTCACCAGTCACATTGAATACTCGACCAAGGGTTTCTTCACCCACCGGCACGGAAATGGACGCTAAAGTATCGGTGACTTCAATACCACGACTCAATCCATCAGTTGGGCCTAATGCAATACATCGAACTGAGTGTTCAGATAACTGCTGTTCGACTTCCAAAGTCAGGATGGATTTGTCATCAAGTGTAATGTGTAACGCGTTATAGATGGCTGGTAAGTGTTGGTCAAACTCGACGTCAACCACTGGGCCAACAATCCGTGTAATGTGTCCGATAGGTGTATTCATACTGTTCCTTTGTTTCAAAATTTCTGCAGTTTTTATGACAGTGACATGACCGCGGTGGTGATATCGAGCAGCTCAGCCGTAATTGCTGCCTGCCGTGATTTGTTGAACATCAGTTGAAGTTCTGCCACTAAGTCCATGGCATTTTCACTGGCGTTCTTCATCGCCACCATTCGGGCACTATATTCACTGGCTTTTGACTCCAGCATTATATGATATAAAGTATTTTCAAGATAGTAAGGGAGTAGATAATCCAACAGTTCTTTCGCGCCCGGTTCAAAAACGTAGGTAGGCATGACCTGAGGATTTACTTGTTTGGGTTGTTCAGGAATAAATTCAGCTTCTTCTTTGGCTATAGGCAATAACCGAATGACATCGGGTTTTTGTGAAAGGGTGTTGATGAAATCCGTATAAATGACATCGACTGAGCGATAGGTTTGATCAAGGAATTTCGATTTAATTAATTGAATCATCGGGATAATCTCTTCTTGAGAAATGACTTCTGGCAAATCAGTAAATTGAGCTTCAATCGGCAAGCCAGCTACCCGAGCCACACTGATGCCGCGTTTTCCGATGACAATGGCCACACCACCAGTGTGTTGTTTTTTCCAAGCAGAGACTTGTTTGAGGATATTGGTGTTGAGACCACCACACAGTCCTTTGTCGGTGGACACTATGACCACGCATGGTGCTCCGGCTTGATGCTGAGACAACAAGGGATGTAGTGATGAATCTGTGTATTGAGCGATTTTTTTGAGAGATTGGGTGAGCGCATGTGCGTAAGGTCGAGACTCGACCGCTTGGTTTTGAGCCTTTTTCATTTTGCTCGCCGCCACCATTTCCATGGCACTGGTGATCTTGGAAATGTTCTGTGCTGAGCTGATTCTGCGTTTGATTTGTCGAGTATTGGCCATACCTATGCTTTATGATTCTGCAATGAGTAAATCAAGATGAAGCTCGTTGAAAGTTGAAATCGCTTTTTCAAGCGCTTTTTCGGTTTCTGGTTCAATAATTTTCTTCTCTTGAATTGCAGTCAAGATCTCAGCATTGGAGGCCTTCATGTACTCTAAGTAGGCTTGTTCCCACTCAGCAATTTTGTCTAGTTGAACCGTATCTAAATATCCCCGTACCGCGGCAAAGATGACTACCACCTGTTCACTCACTGTCAGTGGTTCATCCCAACCTTGTTTGAGAATTTCATTAACACGAATACCTCGATCGAGCTGAGCTTTGGTTTTATCGTCTAAATCAGAACTGAATTGGGCAAAAGCCTCTAGCTCTCGGAATTGAGCTAAATCTAACTTCATCGTTCCCGCCACTTGTTTCATGGCTTTGACTTGAGCAGCAGAACCTACCCGAGACACGGATAAACCAACATTAATGGCTGGTCTCATCCCGGCGTTAAATAAGTCTGCTTCCAAATAAATCTGTCCATCAGTGATAGAAATCACGTTGGTGGGAATGTAGGCAGAGACGTCATTGGCTTGGGTTTCAATAATAGGCAGAGCCGTAACCGATCCCCCACCATTTTCTTGATTGAGGCGGCACGCGCGTTCTAGTAAGCGGGAGTGCAAGTAAAAGACATCTCCTGGATAGGCTTCACGACCGGAAGGTCGTTTTAAGAGTAAAGAAATTTCTCGATATGCCTGAGCATGTTTTGTCAGATCATCAAAAATAATGAGTACGTCGCGGCCTTTGGCTAAGAAGTATTCAGCGATGGCTTGACCGGCGTAGGGTGCTAAAAATTGCTGTGAGGCGGCATCAGCAGCCGTGGCAGCCACAATGATCGTATATTTCATGGCTCCGCGCTCTTGTAATACTTGAGTCATTTGGGCAACAGTAGACTGTTTCTGGCCAATAGCTACATAGACACAGATTACATCCTCGTATGCCTGATTCAGAATGGTGCCGATAGCCACCGAGGTTTTTCCCGTGGTGCGGTCACCAATAATCAGCTCACGCTGTCCCCGACCGATTGGAATCATAGCGTCTACCGCTTTAATACCGGTCTGAAGAGGCACCGTAACAGATTGCCGAGTCATAACACCTGGAGCAATTTTTTCCAGTAACATTTGTTTGTCAACGGAAATAGGGGCGCGACCATCCAGAGGCTGTCCCAAAGAATTCACGGTGCGGCCAATGATCTCATCACTCACCCCAATGGATAAGATTTGATGAGTTCGGGAAATGACATCACCTGCTTTGAGGTGATCTGCATTTCCTAAGGCCACAATACCCACTTTTTCTTCCTCGAGATTTAGAGCCAGTCCAAATTGACCTTCACCTAAATCAATAATTTCACCAGCTTCGACATCATCCAATCCATCCGCAAATAAAATACCATCTGAAAAAGACAGAACATGGCCGATCGCTTGTTTATTAACGTCTAAATCCAATCCATGTAAAACGGATGCCAGAGATGGGGTTGGTGTATTTTTAGCCATACAGTTTATGAATTTGCTAGTTGTTGATTCAGGGCTTGCTTAATGGTATTCAGTTTGGTTTTCAGGGTGCTGTCGAATAACTCAGAGCCGACAGCGATACTGACTCCTCCTAAAACTTGGGGATCAACGACCGTCTCGAGTTCAATCTTTTGAGCATACTTTTTTTCAAGAGCAGTCATGACCGCAGTTTTCTGGGCAGAAGTGAGAGCAATGGCACTGGTGAGAGTTACTTGGATCATAGGTTAAATTTGTTTGATGAGAGCTGCTACTTCTTGGTCGATCAGCTTCTCGTGTGTCTTTTTGTCGAATACTTTGCCTAAGACTTTTTCAGTGACCATTAAGACAGATTCATTGAACTCTTTCTTCATCTGTGCTTGTTGTTGTTTCTTTTCACTTTCCCAATCTTCCTTCAGATTCGCCAATTGAGCGGCAGCTTTTTCTTTGGCTTTAGCAATGATGGCGTCGGCTTGTTCTTGAGCACTCAGTTGAGCTTGTTTCATGATCTGAGCCGCTTCTTTTTCTGCCTCTTTTTTGGTTTTTTGTTTGAGTTCATCAATCTTGGCTTTTTCCGCTAATGTGGCTTCGGCTTCCTTTTGAGCTTTCTCAATTCGAGAAGAACGCTCATCGAGGATTTTCAAGACTGGTTTGTAGAGAAAGTAAGTCAGTGCCCCCACCACCACCGAAAAGTTGATGATTTGAAAGATGATTTGTGGTAATTGAATATCCATATAAACCTCAATTCATTTTCTCCAGTGGTAACTGAAGTCAATGTTGATGTGAACTATTAAACAAATTTTAAGATCAAAGACACAACCAAAGCATAAATAGCGATGGCTTCAGCAAAAGCAATGCCCAAGATCATATTGGTTTGGATTTTACCAGAAGCTTCTGGATTTCGGCCGATAGCGGCTAAACCACTGGAAGCTAATAAACCAATAGCGATAGCGGGGCTAATGGTTCCAATGCCCATAACGAAGGCGACGGCGAATTCTGTTGACATGTGATGACTCCTTTTTACTTTTTTTTGTTAATTGCTATTTAATGTTCTGAATGACCTTGAGTTGCCATATTGAAAAAGACGAGAGTTAACATGGCAAAAACGAGTGCTTGAATAAAACCGACGAACAGCTCCAAACCGTAGAACGGCATAGGAGCAATGATAGGAACTAAGAAACCGATCACGGTTAACAGTACTTCTCCGGCAAAGATATTTCCAAATAACCGGAAGGCAAAGGAAATGATTTTGGCAAACTCAGAAATGAGTTCCAAAATTCCTACATAGGCATTGATGGGATTAGAAAAATCAAAGAATTTTTTAAAGTAGCTTAAGTGAAGGGTTTGGACTCCAAATACTTGAACCATAAAGATAGATACCAAGGCGAGGGCAATAGTCGTATTTAAATCGGCGGTACCAGCTCGGAATAAGGGGACAAACTCTCCGTGTTCATCACCACTATCTTCAGTAATCTCTGCTTCTACATCATGTTGAGTCACTTCATCAAGCTCAGTAGCGGTATATTCAAAATTATGTTCGTCGACTTCAGACTCAATCACCTCAGGCGTGGTTTCGATATGTTCTATTTCTTCTTCTTGCTTAGTGAACCCAATCGTGCCAACCCCTGGAATCAGTCCTAAGTAGTTGTTGAACATAATAAATAAGAAAAAAGTGGCGACAAATGGGAAAAAACAACGTGCCATAACCTTGGTATTGGCAACACTGGTAACGAGTCCATAGAGTGACTCAACTAACCACTCAGCCACATTTTGTAAGCCTCGTGGCCGATTGGTTTGGCTTAAACTCAGTTTCACGGCAACTGCAAATGCAATCAGTAAACCACTGACGATAAGGCTAGTGAGCATTGAGTTTGAAAAAGTAAGTCCTCCGATGGTGAAGACTGGTTCTGCGGAAATTGAAATATGTAGTCCCGTAGCGGACATAAAGTGTTTTCTGGTTTTTAATTTATGACTAAAAACAAGAGTGATTATACGTAATTTTATGGACTTGGCAAGAACGAGTTTACCTATTTGTTACTTATTTGTAATATTTATTCGTTCAAGACAATCACGGCGTCGTACTTATCAGCCGCATCTTCCACGGCTTTTTCATCACTGAAAGTTAAGTCAAGATCAGTGGCATTTTCTAACTCTGTAATTAAAGCTGTGTTTTGAGTAGTCATCAACACATACGAGCCAGGTTCATACTCCCCTTTAGCATTAGCGGCTGTCACTTCCTCAAAACCGTCCTCAGTTAACATCGTTTTATATTGACCGGCTTTGCCAGCAGTGGTGGTAGCATTCACTACTAAAACACTGATCTCACTCTTATTAATTTCTGCCTCGGGTGAAGGTGAGGGTGATGGAGAAGGATTTGTAGTGGGTTCTGGTGAACTGACCACGGGTGTTTGATCTACTGGGGTGTCTGACTGATTTGAGAGATAGAGGAAGCCAATACCTATGCCCACACCAATGGCTACGGTAATGAAAAGCGTCGCAATGGTGATAAAAATCATTTTGAGCATGTGACCAGCATCATTTGAATTTTTAATAATCTTTTTAGGTGCAGGAGTCTGATTGGAAGTGACTCTGCTGACTGTTTCTGGTTGCGTCTGAGAATGTGCAAAGAGGGACAAGTCAATGTCATCTATTGTATCATTTTCTTTGCTGGATTCAGCTGGTTTTTCAGCAGTTTCCCCAACTTCAGCTATCTCATCACTAGGTTGGGTTTCGACCTTAGTCATGGCAATAGTTGGAGTTTTTGGTGGCTGATCAGGATCAATAACTTCGATAGTGGGCTTTGCTGACTCAACTGAAGGGGAAACTTCTTCTTCAGCTTCTTCTTTGTCAACAGTTTCTTCCATAGCTTCAGGGACAATCGCGGTAATTTCAGTCGTTGTTTCTTTCATCATAATTTCAGCAGCTGGGACAACTGCCGGAGTAACTGGAGTAAAAGCATCACTTAAATCTGCTTCAGCAGTTTCGGTTTCGGCTTCGGTTACAGCTGATGGAGATTCATCTTCCTCTTGGAAAATTCCTTTATTGGGTTGGGGAATCTCGGCAGTGGATTCTGCTTTCTCAGGTGTTTCATCTGTGGCCGTTAGGTCAGCTTTAGTAACTTTTCCCAAGGGAAATTTGGGAACCGGAAAGTCTGCGATCGATAAAGTTTTTAGTCCAGTTTCAATAATTTTCTTGACATAGGATGGCAGTTCACTTTCCTCTTCACTATAGGCAGCCAGCTGTTGGAGAGGAAGGGTATCGCTTAAATGTTCTTTAAGTTGTTCTTCCACCAGCTGATTCGTAATTAAATAGACGGTTTGAATACTAGCTTCTGCTCCCTTTAGAGTTTTAATTGTTTCAGCAATATTTTCAACTTCTTCCACATCAAAAGAAACGGTTTGATCCACTCCAATATAGTGTTGAGCTAAATATAGTCGAGAGCCAATTTGGACCACACTAATGGATGGCTCTAAGGAGATAATAGCTTTAAGGGTCCAACTGAGTGGCGAAACATCAGTAATTTTAATATCTTTTTTGTGGGTGGCTAAGCGAAAATCATTTAAAAGTGATTTTTCGAGTGCTGAGAATTGAATTTTGGATTTACCGTTGTACTCTGTTAAGAGTGATGTTTCAATGTCATGACTGTCTTTGGAAATACCAAGGCTGGGCAGAAGCTTTTCTTTAACGTATTGTTGAATTTTATGATCGCTACTTTCATTGACTTCCACAATGGTATTGGTAAATAAAAAATCAGGTAAAATCAAGTGATATTCATCACTCTCAATTTTTTCGACTAATTTGGCTAAATTTTTAGACACAAATTCATTCTCATCCAAGAACTCGCCGTTGATCTGGCGAAAGGATTGAATGGAAAATTCATGTTCTTTTTTAGCGGGAAGTAATTCAGCGATATAGGCTAAATCAGGCAAAATGTAGAGCAGTTTTTGGGTGTTTAACATAATCAAAACTAAGTATACCAGACAGACAGGTTGTTTCGTCAATGCCTAGATTCGGGAGTTGATTGCTACTTACCATCTCGATAAATAGTTGTTATAATCTTGAATCGAAAATTTATCATGGGTCCGTAGCTCAGTCGGTTAGAGCGACAGCCTTTTAAGCTGTGCGTCCCGGGTTCGAGTCCCGGCGGACTCACTTTCTTTTTATTTAGGTGGAAGTTTTTCTTCGTCTAACCTCATTTACGATCACCCACTCAATCCATTCCTGAATAGTGTCATTATTTTCCATTCTCGCAGCCGGAATGGTTTCCATATTTTGCTTAACCTTAAACCACAAATAATAAAAATAAAGCAATTTTAGATACGAAAATGCATCAATTCTTTGTTCCCATTCCTGAAAGTTATGAATCAATTCTCTTTGAGCTAGATTTAATATTTGTCGATTACTTTGGGCTTGGAGTGCTTGAATAATTAAGTCAATATTTTCTTCAAGAGTGAGTTCGGGTGGTTTAGAATATCTTATTGAAGTGAGCCAAGAAATTTGTTGAGATGAAATTGGTTCAAAGGCTAGTTCTGTTAAACTCATGTTATTTCTTTACTCCGAGAACCTTAAAAATGAAGCTAAAATTAAATCAAAGCTTGTAAAATTCGTGAGTGCCTGTCATTAAAAGGTATCATGCCATATAATAGCACACCTTTACTCACAACTTTACTCACAACTCTCCATAAACTGCCCCGCTAAAATGGTGAAGTCAGCCAAATTAACTGACCCATCTCCATTAATATCGGCTCGACTATTGGTTGGATTGGAAGACAAGAAATTAGCTGAAAGTACGGTAAAGTCAGCTAGGTTTACTCTTCCATCTTCGGTAATATCAGCCACTCTACAAGCAGTAGGGTTAGGTGAACTGGGTGGAGTTGGGGTGGGGCTGGGTGAGGGTGGCGGACTGGTGGGAACTCCTCCAAATTCAAAAGCACCGATATCATAGGCTGAACCATTTGGTCTGTTGGTACCCTCATAATCAATTGGAGCATTGACGGTAGTTCCGGAGTTAATGGCAGGGCTATTGGATTGGAGATGAAAATCACTGCCGGGAGAAACGAATTGAGGATCCGCCCAGAGAGAATTTTGTTCCAAACCAGTGGCAGTTTTAAAGCCATCTAGTGTATTTTCAATCGAGCCATTGTATCCAAAGTGGCTTATTGTTTTATTTGAAGTGTAGTAGAGGTTATTACTCACTGATAGTCCGGTTAAACCTTGTGTTGCATTGCTGCTGGGTCCATTTAACCACAGGCCATAATATTGATAGCCACTAATAATATTATTTTTAATTTCCCAGTTATTAGACCAAAAGTGGTCGACATGATCTAATGAAATCGCTCCTTGGCGGACCGTGGCACCGCTATACATGACATTATTTAAGGCTTTGACGCCTGGAGCAGCCGCTCCCCCAATGCCGCTATTTTCATAGTTTTTAACAATATTATTTCGAATGATCATATTGAGGTTGGTAGTCCGATATTCCACATTGCCATCAGTGTGAAAGACTGAGCCATCTCCGTAATTGATGGCGGCAATGCCGGAAGTGACATCGTCAATAAAATTACCTTCAACCACAGAATCAAAGGCATTTTCCATCAAGATGGCGGTCCCTCCGCCGTTGTCATGACCGTTAGACCGAAGAATAGTATTGTGTCGGACATTACAGCGATGGACGGGGTTACCTGCTCCATCACAATCAATAGGCAAGAACGGAATATCGTGGAGGGTATTATTTATAATCTCAGTATCTTGGGTAAACTGGAGACTCCAAACTCCTCGTTCCGTATAATCATAGAGAGTATTACCTCGATACGTATTGTGGTGACTGGGGCCAAAGCTTTCAAAAATACCAGTGGCAGCTCGATTTTTGCCATTTAATTCACAGTTTTCAACCAAGTTATGATGCCCGTAAATATTGACTCCACCTTCGATGTAAGAGTTTCGGAGAATATTATATTTAGCTCCCGCATCAGGAGCGTTGGTATTTGACTTAGCGAATTCATTCCAGTCACCACCAATGTCTACTGATTGGTTTCGTCCAGAGATTGTGGACAGCAATCGGAAACCATCAATCACGATATAACTCACATTTCCATTCAATTCAATGGTCATATCATTGCCAGAAGTAATAGTTGCTCCTCTGGGGTTTTGGGCTTGTAGCGTAATGGGATTGCCGTTAGTGCCACTTCGAGGAAAAGTGATGGTTCCAGAATAGGTACCATCAGTCACCAAACAGGTATCGCCAGCTTGAGCTGCATTGAGACAAGCTTGAATAGTGGAATAGGTTGCTCCGGAGTTCCCCACAGTATAGGTAGCGGCTTGAACCGTTTTCACCGACCCCAATAGGGTAACTCCTCCCAGGGAGATTGCTAACAGCCAAGAGTAAAGTTTCAAGATATTCCAAGATAATTTGTGGACTATCTTTAATAGTAGCGAAAAGAAACTCATGAGTCTAGCGTCAAGGTAGCATTTAGTTGCAGTTTTGCATGAAGTGTCCAGCCAAAATGGTAAAATCAGCTAAATTAACTGAGCCATCCCCATTAATATCGGCTCGCCCATTAGCTGGATGAGCGGACATGAAGTTGTTAGCTAAGATGGTGAAATCTGCTAAGTTCACTACTCCATCTTGAGAGATGTCAGCTTGACTACATTCACTGGCAGGAGGGGTAGGACTAGGAGGTGCAGGAGGTGGGGTTGGTGTGGGACTGGGTGATGGTGGTGGAGTATAACTGGCGGTACTACAGG
>CAZVBO010000003.1:0-128395 GCA_964625685.1 uncultured Pseudomonadales bacterium | reverse complement strand
AGATGATTCTCCCCGTTTATTGGGAAGCTGTGAAAGAATATTTTCAAACAGAAACAAAGAAACTGGCTGATGAAATTTTAATCGCTGGTTAGGCCTATCATGATTTTCCCCGCTTGACTGTGATTTTCACTCTATACTATAGTGAAGGAAGATGAAAATATTTTCCTTTGATGAATTATTGACCAAGCAAATGACCAGGAGAGAATTCTTACTTCACTTAGGGTTACTGATGCTTGCTATCACGGGAATTTCAAGTTTAATGAGTACCATCTCAGACCCGAATTTAGTAAACAACAATAAAAAACAGTCAAAGTTAGTAAGAGGAGGTTTTGGCTCTGGTCCCTATGGTGCTTAAATCCTATCAGCATTGGTAGGATTAACCATTAACCATTAGCCAATAATCATTAAAGTATGGCAAGACTACCAACCGTAAATGGAGATGATGGCAACTGGGGAACAGTTTTAAATGAGTTTCTGGAAGTTGAGCATAACTCAGATGGAACCCATGGTCTTTCCACTGGACTTGTTACTGATGTCGTGAATACTCAATCAGATGCAGGTGCTTCTTATACTCTGCCAGCACCAACCAGTGCTGGAATTCATTATTTAACTCTAACTCAAAATTGTACTCTTACTTTCCCCACTGCTGTGGCTGGACAATCACTGACTGTAGTTGTGAAACAAGGTGGTTCTGGTAGTTATACTATCACCTGGCCTTCAGAAGTGAAATGGGATAATGGCAATGATCCTACTCTCTCAACCGCAATAGGGGCGATTGATGTTATTGGTTTTTTCTCTCCTGACGGTACTAATTGGTTTGGCTTTTTGTCTGGCCAGAATATGAGCTAACATTATGAAACTAGCAAGACAAAGAGTTAATTTCGCGACTAAAACAGGTCAAAAAAGGTTAATTTTTAATTTACTTTCGGCTTCATTTCAGGGACCAGATGATAATAGCATCAATGGAGTTTTAGGATCACCATATGTTGAATTGGGTAGTTTGAATATAAATGATTCGACTGCTCTCTATAACATCAACAATAATGAGCTAGAACGGGAAGATACTATTTATCTATCATATAACGATCCTGAAATTCATAGCGCAGAATTTTCTAACCAGATAGGTATAGCTGCGTATGCAAGAGTTAAAATTTGGGATGCACGTCGTTCAAATGGTTTTTTAGGTTTTGATAGCGATATTAACGCCTCAAGCACTGATTTGATGTACTTCACTCAGTACTATAATAATTTTCGCGCCCAAAACGTTGACGACAGGAAGGCATGGGGGCAGATTAATGGTGTATACACTAGCAAACCAACAATTTGTGAACAGCTGATAGTAAGTCGTTTTCCTGGTGCATTCTACTTTAAACGTTTCATTGGTGAAAGTAAGTGGACACTATCCCATGTAAATGAAACTCAAACAGCAGCTAATATCAGATGGCGTTTTAACGACGTTAATCGTCCATTAAAATTTCAGCAGATTGGTGTTACAACTAGACTACCTTCTAACTTTCGTGATCGCTTTGGTATTGTTACGAGTCGAAAACCAACAACCGTCGACAACGACACAGCAACAAGTAAAGCTGATGCGCAAATCTATCACACAATTACTGCGCAAACAGGCATTACTCAGGAACTAATAGTCAGACAAACCGATGATAATAATTGCTGGATAATTAGAATGGATCAGGCAAATAGTACTATCAAAATCATCGAGAAATCTAGTGGTACTGAAACAGAACGTGCCAGCACCTCCCATACTTGGACAAGTGGCACAACATATAGAGTTTGGGCTGAATTGGATCGTTATGCAATCAGAGTCTATGTAAACACCACTTTTAAGGTTGAATATAATAATGCTCGTAGTAATTTTATGGCGACTGGAGTAAAGGTAAGCCATGCAGGATCTGAACTGCAGTGTTTTCCTCTTTTTGTTGATCTATACACTGGTACCTCTACTGTTGATAAAGGTATTTTGTTTATTGGTGATAGCAAAACAGTTGGAAGTGGGGATGATACAAATACATATCCTCAATATGAAAATGGTTTTGCTGCTCGTACTCGCGATTTACTAACATCTTCTACTGGTTTAGTTTGGAATGAATTCCCATTGCGCGATGGAAGAAATTCTTACGGAGTTAACTACGGCACGACAGGTAGTTTAAAGTTCACTTCGGTTATTAATGACGATTTTGCAAGTCGATATCATGGGACCAATTGGATTATTTTTAGTCTAGGTGTTAATGATTCAGCAAATTTGTCTGGAAATGAAGCTCAGTGGGTTACAGACTATCAGTATTTGCTAGATACCGCTCACGTTTTCGAGCCAAACGCAAAAATAGGAATAGTAAAACCATGGAGAAGGGGAAGCGATTCTCTTTGGGATAGCATAGGAGACACCTATATTCCACAAGTTATTTCAGGTCGTAATTGGGCTCATGTAGTGGCTGACGAAAGAGTTATACTCAAAGCAGATGATGATGGAGCTTCCCATACTGTTGATGGTATACATCCGAACCCGGATGGACACATAGCGTTAGCACAAGCAATTGCAAATTCAATCCAAAGTATCGGATTATAATCTGATTATTCAAAGGATTCCTTTTTTGAAAAATCTAAACCAGCAATTCTTCCCAAAGTTATTGACAAACCTCGAGGGATTGATATACTTTGAACTAATTAGGTAGTCATTAGCTGCAAAAAATTCTCTATCGTTTCGGTTCGGTTTTCCGTTTTTCGATTTTTTGGAGTGAATACATGATGCGTTCATCGAGATTAATTTTCTTAACGCGGGCAAACCGAATAATGGTCAGTAAGATATCACCGAGTTCTTGCTCATAAGTTTCATCAGCTTGAGCTGCTAGATTGGTTTTTTTACGACCATGCTTAGCTAAGTAGGCTCGAGCCATCTCGCCAATTTCTTCAACCAGTCCCAAAATCAGGATGGAGCCAAATTCTTTAGAGTAACGTTGACCCTTGTCGACTTCATCCAGCAGTTTAAAGTATTTGCCGAAAGGGGTAGCGAAGGCAGGGTTTTGTTGATTGCGTTTCTTTTTAGACATACCTTCATTATAACAGGGAAGCGAATGGTTATTGTTTATTGGTTAGTGATTAGTGCCAGTATTTCGTGTCAGTTGTGAATGGTATGCGAAGAATAAATAGAAAATCTCCTCTTATCAAAGAGGAGAAGTCTAGCGATAGCGAGACAGAGGTGTTTAAGCCATTACTGAAATGCCCCATCAGGTTCGTTTCACTCACTTGATGCCCCTTTTAGAAAAAGGGGATTTGTCATTAACCATTAAACATTAGACACTAATCACTTGCTTTTCCATTCGGGTTTTGATTGTTAGTTGCAAGAAATAAGGTATACTTGATAATGAGGCTATAAATTCCAAATTCCAAAATCCAAACCTGTCTGCGCAGGCAGGCAAATTCCAAGTTAAGGGAAAAAAACTAACATCTTGAGATTGTGAAATTAAACAATAATCAATAATCAATAACCAATAAACATTAATCATTAAACCATGTCCCAAGCCAAACAAGTCAAAGATGCCAGCGATATCGTCCAGATCATTGGGGAGCGAGTTGAACTCAAACGATCTGGAGTCAATTACAAAGGATTGTGTCCTTTTCATAGTGA
Source organism: uncultured Pseudomonadales bacterium (assembly GCA_964625685.1). Lineage (GTDB taxonomy): Bacteria > Patescibacteriota > Microgenomatia > UBA1400 > PJMF01 > CAZVBO01. The sequence goes on along the minus strand of CAZVBO010000003.1, from coordinate 124,752 downwards.
AAAGTCACCCTCTTTTTTTGTGAATGAACAGCTCCAACGCTATCGCTGTTTTGGCTGTGGAGAATCAGGTGATGTATTTAACTTTTTAGAAAAGTATGAAGGGATGAGCTTTTACGAAAGTTTGAAGTATTTAGCTGATCGGGCCGGGATTGAGCTCAAAGACTATCAAGCTACTCCTCAGGACGAACAAAGAGAACGACTGCTGGATATTTTAGATTTAACCAAAGAATACTATCACTATCTACTAACCACTCACCCGGCAGGTGAACCAGCCCGGGAGTATCTCCATCAACGGGGAATTGTCAAAGAATCGATCAAAATTTTCCAGATGGGGTATGCTTTGCCTGGTTGGGATGGCTTAATTAAATACTTGCATCAAAAGAAAAAGTATAGTTTAGCTGATTTAGAAGCGGCTGGTTTGATTATTAAAGGCCGAAATGGTCGGTATTACGATCGATTTCGAGATCGAGTCATGTTTCCACTGACTAATGCTCGAGGGCAAATTGTTGGCTTTTCTGGTCGGACTTTGAAAAAAGATGTTAAAGAAGCTAAGTATATTAATAGTCCGGAAACGATGCTGTATCACAAGTCAGAATTGTTGTTTGGCTACTCTCAGCTCTACCAGCACATTCGTCAAGCTCAGGAAGTAATTGTGGCTGAGGGAGAACTAGATGTTATTTCCTCGACTCAGGCGCATGTGAATCAGATTGTAGCGATTAAAGGTTCGGCTTTGACTCGAGAACAATTGCAGTTACTGCGGCGAACGGTCAAAAAAGTATTGTTAAGTCTCGACATGGATAGTGCTGGCCGAGAAGCAACCAAGAGAGCCATTACTTTAGCTCGCGAGTTTGAAATTGAGCTACGAGTTTTGAAGTTACCCTCAGGTAAAGATCCGGATGAGCTAGCCAAAACTGATCCGAAAGCGTGGCGAGAAGCCACCAAAACTTCTGTCTCGGTCTACGAATTCTTTTTGCAAAATGCAGTCAATCAATATGGCACCCAAACTCCAGAAGGAAAACGGCAAATCATTGATGAGTTAGCACCTATCTTTGGCAGTATTCCTCATGCGGTGGAACAAGATTTTTACATTAAAAAGTTGGCTCAAGTTTTGGGAGTCAAAGATGAAGTGGTGCGGAAAGATATTGACACCTTTAAAGATAAAACGACGCTTTTTGCTAGTTCTAAAAAAGCTGCTACTTCAGTTGAACCAGTGGAAAAAGACCAGCCTCAAACTCGCCGGGAAAGACTGGAAAGTTATATTCTCTTCTTATTCTTTCGAATGCCGTTTGAGACTCATCGAGTATCTGAACTAAAAAATTTGCGATGGAAAAAAATAGGTGTCAAACCACTGGTTCAAACTTTAGAAAAGCAGTCTAGTAGCTTTGATTTGACCCAGTTTATGAAGCAACTGCCAGAAGATCAACAACAGTTGGTGTCTGAAGTTTATCTTCAGCCTGACTATATTGAAATTGTCGATGAATTAGACCTCGAGAAAGAGTGGGATAACACCCTCAAAGATTTGAAGGCGCTCTCAGTGGCAGAAGCAGTGGCTCAGATCACTCATGAACTGGATCAGCTGGATGCTAAGGCTGAAAAAACTCCTCAAGAAGAAGCTCGCCAATCTGAGCTATTAAAACAAATTGTGTTATTAAAACGCAAAAACTAATCGCCCCTTTTCCCATTGACACTACATACCCCCTAGGGGTATCATGAGAGCCATGATGAAACTGAAATTAACGGCTGCTAAAAACTCGCCGGCTGCAAGTTCTGATCAAACGCTGACTCAACTCAAGAGAATCCGAGGTCAGCTTGACGGCGTGATTAAGATGTATGAAGATGAAAGAGCCTGTGTGGATATTGTGCGGCAAGTGATTGCGGCTCGCAGTTCGCTGGGCCGAGTGGCTCGGGACTTACTGACCAGTGAAGCCAGTCATTGTTCCAAAGAACGCCGGCTGGGTGATTTGGATGAGATTCTAAAGGAAGTATTTAGATACTAATTAGTGACTAATGATTATTGGTTAATGTTTACAGTTTAACTGTCATCCTGAGTTTAACTCAGAATCTAGGGCAAGTTAAATAAGTATGGATTCCCGCCTTCGCGGGAATGACAATCCAGTGTTAGACATTAGACATTAGACATTAATCATTAAATATTAATAAGGAGGCTCTATGGCCGATAATACTCAGAAAGGCGCTCTTCACTTAAGCGAAGACACCTTCAAACAAACCTTAAAAGATGCTGGAGATCAACCAGTGTTCATTGATTTTTTTGCCCAATGGTGTGGTCCTTGTAAAATGGCAGCTCCCATTGTAGACAAGTTGGCTGGTGAGTATGCAGGCAAAGCTGTGATTGCCAAACTTGATGTGGATGAAAATCGAGATGTGGCTGGTCAGTTTGGAGTAATGAGTATTCCGACGGTGGTGGTAATGAAGAAAAAAGGTGATCAAATGGAAGAAGTTGACCGGAAAATTGGTTTTCCTGGGGAGGATGGATACAGAGAGATGCTTGATAAAGCATTAGAGTAAATGCCCCATCAGGTCATGCACTTTGAAGTGCCTGACTTGATGCCCCTTTTAGGAAAAGGGGACTAGGTCACTTTGTTGTAATACATGAGAGATAAATTAACTCAAAATCTCCTCTTTCTAAGAGGAGACGTCTGGAGAAATCCAGACAGAGGCATTTATCCTATGCGAATTTATTACAATCCAACATTAAAAACAAAAGCAAGAAAATTACGAAACCAAAGTACTCTTTCTGAAATTTTACTTTGGCAGGTCTTAAAGACCAAAATTGGAGGATATACTTTTAATCGCCAAAAACCTTTATTGAATTACATTGTAGATTTCTATTGTCAAAAACTTCAGTTAGTTATAGAAATCGATGGAGACAGTCATGATTATAAAGGAGATTATGATGAGGTAAGACAAATTAGATTAGAGCAAGTAGGATTGCATTTTTTGCGATTTGCTGATAACGAAGTTAAAAGAAATTTAGAAGGTGTTGAACAAGCGGTTCAAGAATATATTAAAAGCCAAAGGAATAAAGTATGCAAAAAACAAAGTTGTTAATTATTGGTTCGGGGCCAGCTGGCTTTACGGCTGGCATATATGCCGGCCGGGCCAAGCTGGCCCCTATCTTAATTGGGGGCTTAAAATCTGGTGGTCAATTAATGAATACCGGCGTAGTTGAAAACTTTCCTGGATTTAAGGAAGGCAAAAATGGACCTGATTTAATGATTGAGATGCGCGAACAAGCCGCTCGGTTTGAAACGCAGATCGTGGATGCGTGGGTGAGTGCGGTCGATTTTTCACAGCGGCCGTTCAAAGTTTGGACCAACTTACCTGATAAATTTGATCCGACTCAGTTTGAGTACTTAACGCCTGACCAAATGAAGGATTTTCGCCAGCAGGTGATGGAGCAACCACCTGGCTTTGAAGCAGAAAGTGTGATCATCTCCACTGGCGCCGCCGCTATCATGTTAGGAATCCCTGGAGAAGATCAGTTTTTTGGGAAAGGGATTGCTACTTGTGCTGTCTGTGATGCCGCTTTTTATAAAGATAAAGTAGCTTATGTGGTGGGTGGTGGAGATAGTGCCATGGAAGATACGTTGGCTCTGACTAAGTTTGCTAAAGAAGTTAAAGTGGTCCATCGCCGCGATAGTTTTAAAGCCAGTAAAATCATGCAGGAGCGAGTACTCAATCATCCTAAAGTGGAGGTCTTGTGGAATACTCAAGTGGTCGAAGCCTTGGGAGATACCAAATTAACGCAAATTAAGTTAGAAACTATGGGTCAAGAACCTCGAGTCGTGCCGACTGATGGTTTATTTTATGCGATTGGCCACAAACCTTTGACTCAGTTATTTCAAGGTCAGGTAGAGTTAGATGCTCATGGTTATGTAGTTACGCCTCAAAGTGCCAGTCAAGCTGGGGTGACGATGGCCCAACAAGCTTTGAATGAAGAGGGACTGATTGTCTATCCCAGTATGACTTCAGTGCCAGGTGTGTTTGCAGCTGGCGATGTGGTTGATTTACGCTACAAGCAAGCCATTACATCCGCTGGTCAAGGCACAGCGGCGTCACTGGATGCCGAAAAGTGGCTGGAAATGAATCAAAAAAGTTGAAAGCCAGAAGCCAGAAAGTTGAAAGCCAGCCCGAGGCTGGTCCGCCTTGGGCGGAAAGAAAGTATTCAGGTTTAAAAGGGATAGAGGGGTAAAGGTTTAAAGCCACCTGCCCGCATTGCTTGCAGCAAAGCTGCTGCAGGCGGGGAAGTCAGAAACCAAAATTTTTTTTAAAAAATAGTCTGTCATCCTCGCGAATGCGGGGATCTGGAAGAGCTCAACCAATGTCCCAGATTCCCTCTTTCGAGGAAATGACGAGGTGTGCTTTTTATGGATAACGTCTATCAACAATCAGTCGACCTCCATCAACAACATCAGGGGAAACTTGGAGTTGCCTCTCGGGTGAGTGTCACCAATCGGACTGAGTTATCTCAAGTATATACTCCTGGAGTGGCTGAAGTGAGTCGGGTAATTGCTAAAGATGTGACTAAATCTTTTGAGCTGACGTTGAGGGGTCGAACGGTGGCGGTGATTTCGGATGGCAGTGCGGTGTTAGGTTTAGGGAACATTGGCCCCGAGGCAGCCATGCCGGTGATGGAAGGTAAAGCACTGTTGATGAAAGAGTTTGCGGGAATTGATGCTTTTCCCCTGGTTATTAATTCTCAACAGCCCGGTGATATTGTTCAGTTTGTCAAACAAGTCGCTCCCACTTTTGCCGGGATTAATTTAGAAGATATTTCGGCGCCCCGTTGTTTCCAAATTGAGGATGAACTTCAGGAGATTGGGATTCCGGTGTTTCATGATGATCAGCATGGCACGGCAATTGTAGTGACTGCAGCATTAACCAATGCCGCCAAAGTAGTCAACAAACCTTTTGAAGAATTAAAAGTGGTGGTAGTAGGGGCCGGTGCAGCTGGCTTAGCCATTACTAAAATGTTACTCGGTTTAGAGTGTAGCCAGTTTGGCTGTCGAATTCAGGATGGAGCACGATCGGTCAAAGATGTGATTGTAGTGGATAGTAAAGGTGCCATCTACCCCGAGCGTCAGGATCTGAATGTTTACAAGCAAGCGATTGCGAGTGTGACCAATAAAGTTCACCAAACGGGATCTTTAGCTGATGCCTTGACAGGCGCGGACGTGGTGATTGGTGTGTCTGGGCCGGAAACGATAGCTCCTGAGATGATTTCGCAGATGGCGGATAAGGCAATTGTCTTTGCCATGGCCAACCCGGTGCCAGAAATTATGCCGGAGGTGGCTGTAAAAGCAGGCGCGATGGTAGTTGCCACTGGGCGGAGTGATTTCGCCAATCAGATTAATAATGTGTTGGCTTTCCCCGGGATTTTTAAAGCAGTCGTAGATTTGAGATTGCCCAAAATTACTCATGACATGAAACAAGCGGCGGCTCAAGCCTTGGCTGCGCTAATTACACAGCCGAGTGTTGACTCGATTATTCCGGAACCATTTGATAAACGGGTGGTACCAGCGATTGTTGAGGCAATCAGAAAGGTATCAATAGACTCGTAATTAGGAAAAATATATTTCAACTTTGAACAAGTTTAGAATCTCGTCGATGAAACAGCTTTGGAATGTATTTTTGAAATTTACTTATTTATGGGTGTATAGTAGCAGATGGATCCCGCGTCTGACGCGGGATGACAATTAAAGGAGACTATGAATAATCCTCATACCAATTCCATTCACCAACTTGAAGCCGTGGCCAAGCTGTTACGGGAGCAGTATCACGATAAAAAACGATTTGATGCGGCCATTGACCAACTGAAAGAACCACAAAATTTAGTTGAAGGCAAGCTGAAAGTGAAAATGGATGATGGCTCGACCAAAGAATTTCAAGCCTACCGTTCTCAGCACAATAATGCGCGTGGTCCATTCAAGGGGGGAATCCGCTTTCACCAAAATGTGAGTTTAGATGAAGTTAAAGCCTTGTCTACCTGGATGACCTGGAAATGTGCGGTCACCGGCATTCCCTATGGTGGGGGAAAAGGTGGGGTCGTAGTTGATCCTAAAGAGTTGAGTGAGGGTGAATTACAGCGTTTGAGTCGCGCCTATGCGCGCTTAATTGCTGACTCTGTTGGCCCTTGGACCGATATTCCTGCTCCCGACGTCAATACCACCGGTCAAATCATGGCTTGGATGGTGGATGAATATGAACAGTTTCAACGAGAACAAGGTCAAGTCACGGAAAATCCTTTGGCGACTTTTACGGGAAAACCACTGGAGCTAGGTGGCTCTCAAGGTCGAGATGAAGCTACGGGCTTGGGTGGAGTCTTTATTTTAGAGAAACTCGTTAAAGAACTGGGTTATGAGCGCAAAAAAGATGTGACAGTTGCCATTCAAGGTTTTGGGAATGTGGGCTATTGGTTTGCTTATCACGCCGATCGGTTGGGCTACAAGGTGGTGGCAGTCTCTGATTCTAAAGGAGGCATCTATGTGGAATCGGGGCTCAATCCAGCCAAAACATTGGAATGTAAAAAGCAATCTGGCTCAATTAGTCAATGTGCCTGTGACCAGGACAGTTGCGATTTAAGTTTGGGCAAGACTTTAACCAATGAAGAAGTCTTGGAACTTGATGTCGATATTTTAGTGCCAGCGGCTTTGGAAAATGTAATTACGGCTGAGAATGCCGATAAGGTTAAAGCTAAAGCCATTATCGAAATGGCCAATGGCCCCATTACACCTGAGGCGGATGAAATTTTGAATAAAAAGAAGATTTTAGTGATTCCTGATGTCTTAGCCAATGCCGGCGGAGTGACCACTTCTTATTTTGAATGGGTTCAGAACTTACAAGGATATTATTGGTCACATGAAGAAGTGATCAATAAACTGCAACCACTCATGGAAAAAGCCTTTGACCAGATGTGGCAACAAAAAGCTATTTCTCAAGTCAATGGTCGGATGGCCACGTATATGGGGGCGGTGAAGAGTGTAGTGGATGCGATGTTGCTACGGGGACGGGTTTAAATTGACTTTTTTTATAATGTCATCCTGATGAAAATCAGGATCCAGGATTTGTTGAAAACGCCCTAGATCCTGAATCAAGTTCAGGATGACGATAAAATAGTCACTAGACGAGTATCCTTTTCCAAAGTTGACAACGGCATAAATATCAGTATAATTTGACTTCATCTTGTGATTTTAGTGGGGAAAACTATGGCCAAAGACTCTCAATCAACTGCTTCAACTTCAATTATTTCAACAACTCAACCAACCGATGCCAAAATTCCGAAAGCCCTCCAACGGGAGGTCGATGCTTTACTCAAAAAAGCCAAGCAACAGGGATTTGTGACTCAAGACGATGTCTTGGAAGTGTTTGTGGAACCAGAAAGTTACTTGAACTTACTGGATGATTTCTATTCCGAAATTGTCGATAACAATATTGATGTGTTTGAGTCGGTAACCGTCGATGACAAGACGGAAGACGTCTCTCAAATGGAGCGGGAGCTGGAAGTGCTCAATAGTTTGAGTTACACCGGGGTGTCTGATCCAGTCAGAATGTACCTCAAGGAAATTGGTCGCATTCCGCTGTTAACTCGAGAACAAGAGATTAAGTTGGCTCAACTGGCTGAATCAGGTGACACCGCGGCGAAAGAAAAGCTGACTGCTTCTAACTTACGGTTAGTGGTGTCGATTGCCAAAAAATATATTGGGCGAGGTATGACTTTCCTTGATTTAATTCAAGAAGGCAATAAGGGTTTGATCCGAGCGGTGGAAAAGTACGATTGGACCAAGGGTTTCAAATTTTCTACCTACGCCACGTGGTGGATTCGCCAAGCTATTACTCGAGCTATTGCTGACCAGGCTCGGACTATTCGGATTCCGGTTCACATGGTCGAAACCATCAACAAGTTGATGCGGACTTCTCGTAAGTTAATGCAGGATTTAGGGCGAGAGCCTACTCCTGAGGAAATTGCCGATGCCATGGAGGACATGGATCCCGATAAAGTCCGGGAAATTCTCAAAATTTCTCAAAATACGACCTCACTGGAAACTCCAATTGGAGATGAAGAAGATAGTGTCTTGGGTGATTTTATTGCCGACGAAAATCAGGTTTCGCCTTATGAAGCGACCAGTCAGCAAATGTTACGCGAGAATATTACGGAAGTTTTGGGGGCTTTATCTGATCGTGAAGCCAAAGTGCTGAGTATGCGTTTCGGCTTGAATGGTGGGAGAGCGATGACTTTAGAAGAAGTCGGTCAAAAGTTTGGGGTTACTCGAGAGCGAATTCGTCAGATTGAAGCTAAAGCCTTGCGCAAACTACGCCATCCCAGTCGCCGCAAACAACTGCAAGATTTCTTGGATTAAGCTCTTCTTTCTCTTTGGCTCAGACTGGTTTTTTGCCACAAGTGTTGTTATAATCTCAAGTTGTCGCTGAAGCGATATGTGTATGAATTATTGTGTATACGCAATATATAATTTAAATCATAAAAAACTATATATTGGTCAAACACAGGATTTAGAAAATAGATTAAAATTACACAACAATCATACTTTTAAAAATTCATATACAAGTAGATATGATGGAAAGTGGATACTCATATATCATGAAATGTGTAGAGATAGAGTATCCTGCTTACAGAGAGAAAAACAGCTAAAATCATATCGCGGTCGTGAATTTATTAAAAGTTGCCTTAAAAATTATTTAGCACAATTTCCCGATAGCTCTCCGCCAGCTGGAGGAGGCAGGGCAGGAAACTGTTAAAGTATTCGATAGAATGAGTGTTCTATCCCCGATAGCTCAATGGCAGAGCAGGAAGCTGTTAACTTCAAGGTTGTAGGTTCGAATCCTACTCGGGGAGCCAGATGGGATGAGAGGGCGACAAAGAGTCTTTTTGTCCCGTAACATCGCTCTTTTCGTGATGTTCGAAAGTTTCTTTTTCCAAACCCTCCAAATTTTCCACTTTAGAACAATTTGTCTGACTTACTGCCTCAGACAGGATCTTAAAGGCTCGGGAGTACTCCCAGCTGAGTTTGCCTTCGTCTAAGATGAGCTTTTTGAATACCAGTCTGATAAGGGCGCGTTGTTCGTCCAGCATGTCCTTCTTTTTGGCAGTGAGGTAGATTTCTTTGGCTCGTTGCGAGAGTTCGTATAGATTAATGCCTAGGTTAAGATAACCTGTGCTGGCGGTGGAGTGGCGTTTAATGGTTTCGGTGAGTTCGTCTTTTTCTTTGGAGTACTGCTTAAACTTACGGTTATAAAACTCCTGAGTGATTTTTTCATCAAGTTTGTCATCGTATAACTTGTCCATTCGTCTACTAACCGCCTCATAGCGGGTTTCTAGTTCGCCCACAGTGCTGTTGTGATACTGGACTTCGTCCTGATGGCTTTCCTTGAGTGCTTTTTTGAGCCATTCGGTGACTCGTTTGTTCTTAATTCTTAGATTCTCAAATCCTCTCAAGAGTTGTTCTTCGGTCCCAGGCTCCTTAACCCATGTTTTCTGAGGGCATTTGTTGTAGTGGTTGCAGTGTCCGTAGCGATGACCTCGGTGTAGTTCCCAGGTAATCAGCCCTTTGCAGGTAGTGCAGCGAATTAAGCCTTTGAATAAGTAGCTGTGTTTCATATAAGTGGGAGTGGTTTTGCTTTTAAGTAACTTCTGAACCTTATCAAATAATTCTTTACTGATTAATGGCTCTTGTTTGCCTTCGTAAATTTCATCATTCCATCTAATCTTACCCATATAGAAAGGATCGCGCAGTAGGGAGTGAGTTCGGCTGATGGCCAGCCTGTTGCCCTGAGGAGATCTCATGCCTTCTTGATACATGGTGTTGGCCAGTTTCTTGATGGAATAATCGCCGGAGGCATAAAGTTCAAACATCTTGATCACTAGTTTAGAAGCACCTTCATCAACAATGTGGATCTTGTGACCGGTTTCGCCAACGGTTTTATATCCTAGTGGTGGTCTGGTTGGCAGCCAGCCCTGAGCCAGTTTTTCTTTTTGTCCCTTCTTAACGTTCTCGGAAAGCAGGCGGACATAATATTCAGCGGTAGCAACTTTGACTCGCCACATAAACCATTCGTGTGAGCGGGAAGAGTTGTGCAAGATGCAGGCTTCTTTGGCCAAGTGGATTTGGTGTTCTTCACTCTCGGTGATCCAGAGGTCGATGGTGGGCACATCAGAGAAGTTACGGGTTAAACGGTCCGTGGTTTCGACAATGATGGCACAAATATTTTGTTTTCTGACATAGGCGATCATTTCCTCAAAGACCTTGCGTTGGCTTTTGCCTGCTGCAGACTCAGAGATGGCAAAGACCTTTTTAACCTCCAAGCCTTGCTTGTCGCCATATTCTCGCAGGAACTTCTCCTGCGCCGGGAGGGAGTAGCCCGTTTCTTCTTGTTCTTTGCTGGAGACTCGGCAGAATATAACGCTTTTCATAGGCAGACTCTTTTCAACACAACAACATATAGGTAACTCGAGGGAATATCAAATTGAATCAGGACTTTCCGCATATACTGGGCTATACGCGGAAACAGGACAAATGAAGGGTCAAAAACCACCGACATTTCACCGTCACCATACCGAAGGGTTTTTAGGCTAAAGCTTCCAAAATCCGGTGAAGTTTCAGTGAAGCACCGGTGAACCTTAGTTGGCGCAGTTTTGACGAAGAGTTGGTGCAGGTTTTCTGTCCTATTTCTGTCCACCTTTTGTACACCCTGTTTAGCCTTAAACTCCTCTAAATCTGCCCTCATTTTGCCCACATGCTGCCCACCCTGAAAAGTCGACCAATTTTTGACCAAGAATTGACCAATCTTCCTTATAAGTTTTTCTGTTGGTTTTGCTACTGATTTGTCTTTCATAAACGGCGCTGTTTTCGTTAAATTTTTTGTTAAAAACTCCTTCTAGTTTGTTTATCGTCTTTCCGTGACGCATTGATGTGCAATCTATTGACGAGATTAGCCTTGTTTGCTTGAAAATCTTCCATTTGTTGTTGTCTCCGTGCGACGGTGGTGTCATGCGGAGCGAAGATAGTGATGATGTTTTGGTTGAGTTGGTAGCCATTGCTGGCAAAGAGGAATTTACCTTTACGTTTCATCTTTTTATCTCGAAAGACTGTAATCAGAGGCTCGCCTTTGAAACGGGCTTTCTCCAAAGAAATAATTCTTCTGCTTACACTGGCCACGCTATTTAAACCAAGAATTTGTTTGAGTCTGTTTTGAGAGGGATAACACTCACCCTTTTTGTTCATGAAGACTGCCAAAGCAGTGAAAGTATGCCATTGATCGGCTGTTACCTGCGCTAAAAGAAGTTCCTTGAAGATAGGATTTCTCCAGATTTGGAGGTACAGGTTGTCTGTTGGTGGTTGTTTTGACATTTTCATTTTCATTTATTAACCAAGCTCTTTATGAGGTATCGGGCTTGGCTTCAATCTTCATGGCCGTTTCTGCAAAGTCCACCAATGTAGTGGCTACTTCCATCACTTCGGCCAAGGTCAATTTGATTCCATAGTCTTCTTCAATAATTTTCTTCAGCTCGAGTAATAGTTGTCGGCTTACCATGGTCGTTTTTCCGCATATAATCTGGCTTTGACATCGCGCAATTGGTTGAAAAAGACTTGTGGTGAGACCTTAAGCTGATTGGAGAAGTAAGAATCAACAAGCTCCTCTAGTTCTGGAGACCTGCGAAACACAAAAACCGCTTTGCGCGGATTGGTTCGATCAATATCTTCAATGGGAAAGTTGAGGGAGATAGTGGTAGCGAGAGCAAGATCGCTGGTAAGGTAAGTGGCAGGTTTTGGCTGTGACATAGAAATTCAAATTGGAATTAACTATGTCCAGCCTAGCGGGAGTCTTATGTTTATCTCAATAAACTTTGTGGTGATTTATGTTTACTAATGTAAGCAACTAAGTATTTACTTAATTCTCGTTGAAATATTGTGTATTTAGTCCTACACTTGTAGGTATGAAAAAAGTTTCTTTGGGACCGCTGGAGCAGGAAGTGATGGCTTGTATTTGGGAAAAGAAAACCTGTACGGCCAGAGATATTGTGGATTGTATTAGCCAGGATCGGGAGATCGCTTACAACACCGTGCAAACCATCATGACCCGCTTGGTGGACAAAGGGTTGCTTAAAAGAAAATTGCAGGGCAAAACTCATGTCTATAAACCGGCAGCCAAGCAAAAAAACATTTTGTCATCCCTGATTAATCAGACAATGGGAAACTTCACTGGCCAGTTTGGTGAGGAAGCTTTGATTGCTTTTGTGGACGGTTTGGATGATATCTCAGAAGATACTCGCCAGAAGCTAATAGAGAAATTACAGAAAAAATGAGAATAAAAATAAGGATTAATCTATTTACCATATTCGTAGTCGTCTCAAGCGCCATCTTTTTGCTGGGATCATATTTGCTAGCTACTAAAACCAGTCTGCATCCTCAGTTTTTCATTACTGCCTGTGGTGAAATCCTGAAGGATGTCGGCGAACACATTCACTTTAATCCTGACGGCGTAGTGTCCTCGTTCGTATTGCTGATTGCTGCCGTTGGAGTTGGCTTGGCATTGCGGCAATTGGTACGGTTTTTGATAGCTCACCGGCGACTACACCAACTCAGGGCGATCGAGAGAACACCCGACAAGTTGCAGTGGATCATAAATAAGCACGACCTTACAGAAAAGACAATTTTAGTAGTCAAAGGTGGTAAATTGAGTGCATATACTATTGGTTTAATTAAACCCAAAATTGTTGTTTCTCGGTTGTTAATCCAAAAACTCTCAAGAGAACAATTGGAAGCGGTGATTCTCCATGAGTTGTATCATCTTCGAAGCAATCATGTCTTATGGCTACTGTTCTCCAGATTGATCAGTTCTCTGTTTTTCTTTATTCCGCTGATTGAGCACCTGGCTCGAGAGCTGAGGACTGAGTTTGAATTAGCGGCAGATGCCTTCGTGGTTGATAAGCAAAAAACACGGGACCATCTGTGTGGCTCACTGGCGCTGAATTTACAGTATGCTGGCGACTCTTTTCCGCACTTTGCCACCTCGCCGATTGAAAGACGAGTTGAATCTTTGGTAGGCAACAAGCTCTCGTTTGAGCGGATTGGCATGAAGCCATTGTCCGTGAGTATATTTAGCCTAGCCCTAATGTTGGGAATTGCCATTGTTCAGCCAAGTCAGGTAGCTGCTGAATTTGCTTTTGAAACGGGTGGTGTTTGTAGGGTGGAAGAGGGATGTCAAACCACTGATTGCTCCGGTCATGAGACCAAAGATACACATAATTTTACTCCCTTAGTGCCCGCTTCTTTTTCGCTTTCATCTTCTCATTGACAAGAGAAAAATAATCACCTACAGTTGTAGGAGATAGTAAAGCCTGTCAAACTTTTAAGGAGAGCATATGAGTGAAACTACAAAACTAACAACGAAGCTTTTTTCCGGGAAATTAGTTCCCATATTGACCGCAGCTTTAGTAGTGGCTGCCTTTTTAGTTGGTTCCCTCTATACCAAAGTGCAGATGCTGGAAAAAGGAACAGTGCAAGGTTCAATTAATAATCAACAACCTGCTCAGGCTGCCGCTCCTCAGCCCCAGCAACCCACCAAAGGTGTGGCATCGGTTGATGACGACCCTGTTCTGGGAGATAAAAACGCACCAATTACTATTGTAGAATTTTCTGACTATGAATGTCCGTTTTGTAAACGCCACTTTGACGAAACCTTACCTCAGTTAATCAAAAATTATGTGGATACTGGCAAGGTAAAAATCGTCTATCGGGATTTCCCGTTATCTTTCCATGATCCGATGGCCACCAAAGAAGCAGTAGCTGCCAACTGTGCCCGTGAGCAAGGGGGTGACTCCAAATACTTCCAGTATCATGACGAGATCTTTACCCGAACCAAATCAAACGGCAATGGTTTATCTGGTGCTGATCTGACAACTATTGCTACTGATTTGGGATTAAATCTAAATTCGTTTAATACCTGTATCGCTGATACCTCCCAAACGGATGAAGTCAAAAAGGATATTGCGGACGGATCTGCGGCTGGGGCATCGGGAACCCCCACCTTTGTGATTGGTAAGTCAGCTGGCAATGGTGAAATTGATGGTGACTTAGTAGTGGGTGCTCAGCCATACGCTGCTTTCCAGGCAGTGATTGACCCATTACTAGAGTAACCATGACAGTTATAGAAATAATTAGACAACCGAAATATTTAGCAGTGGCAATTACAGTCTCATTGGCTGTAATTGCTTTTGCCGCCTGGTTGCCAAATCTTCATTTAATAACCAAGACTATGACTAGTTCAACCATGACTTTGTGGCAGAAAACCAATCTCATGACTAGTCTGTTGGGTTCTTTGCAAACTAACTTCACCGCGCTTTCGCGGGCTGTAACTTTTGTTAGTGCTGGATTGGCAGGGGTACAGGTGAGCCTCTTAGGTTATTACACGCGTCAAACTGCTAAATTGCAGCGGTCCATGGGTATGTCGACTCTGGGAGTAGCAACCAGCTTGTTGGGAGTAGGCTGCGCTTCTTGTGGGTCGGTAGTTTTAACTTCTCTTATTGGCTTTGGAACGGCTACGGCTGTGTTGGGATTCCTTCCCTTTAGAGGTCAGGAATTCGGTTTCTTGGGCATAGGCGTTATATTGTTTGCTATTCACTTTACTATGAAAAAAATTAATGACCCACTCGTGTGTGGGGTAAGAAGTACATCATGAAACAGAAATATTCCTATTTTTTAATCTTGGGTGCAGTTGTGTTGTCTTTCGTTGTCGGCGTAGGCGCTACAGGCGGTCTTAAATTTAACTTAAATGACATTTTTGGAAACGGCTCAAAAAATGCCACTTTCGGAGTTAAATCTGCCTTTGCTGCCGGAACTCAAGAGGCATTTAACTATCTTTCAACCACAAAAACAGCCACTAGTAGTTTTTGTGGGCTGCAACCAACGACTGTTGACGGCTTTTCAGATGAAGAGAGTATTCAGGGAGCCTGTTGTGGAGCCATGGACTTTCATCGTTATCAGGAACAGGTTGAAAGGCTAAAAAAATATTCCGATATAGATGTTATTCCCGAGGATCCATACAACATTCCCGTAGCTCTAGCCAAGCAACTTTTCGAATACCAACAGACTATTACCTTAAATGAAGATCAGCAGTCCATATATGACACTGCCATGGAAATGTCCGATGAAGGCGGACCTTGTTGCTGTAAATGTTGGCGCTGGACGGCGTTTGAAGGCTTAGCCAAGTATCTTATTGCTGAAAAGGGCTATGACGGTCAGCAGGTGGCTGATCTCTGGGATATGCTGGACGGCTGTGGTGGCCCTGGCCACACGGGGGAAGGAGAAGGACACTAACATGGATTATCCAGAAGAATGGAACGAGCTACCCAAGCACGAGCGCAAGAAAAAGCTCAAGGCGTTGAGGCGGGAGAATGAACGCAAAACCGAGACGATCAAAATGATCCGCAATTGGAGTTTTGTCATCGTGGTACTAGTTGTTGCAATATTTGGCTACCTACAACTAACTAAAAAGTCTCCTGAACGGATTGAGTTTGAACAAAAAGTTGAAACGGTTTCCCTGGACGGAAAGGTGGAAGAGTTTCCGATCGAAGGCAGAGATCATGTGCCGTTAGGAACCACTGTTGAATACAAGACTAACCCTCCCACTTCGGGTGGACACTTAGCCCAAGCGGAAAAATGGGGTGTTTACAGCAAAGAAATAGAGGACAAAGCAGCAGTTCATGGACTAGAGCATGGAGGTATTTGGATCTCCTATAAGAATGTGGATGAGGAGACAAAAAACATACTGGAAGAAATTGGAAAGCAAAATTCTCAAAGCGTGATTATTTCGCCCAGGAATGCTAATGACGCAAAAATTGCAGTTGTATCTTGGAGCAGGATGATGAAGTTAGAGGAAGTAGACCAAGCTTTACTTCAGAAATATATTGACACCTACAAAAACCAATCCCCAGAAAAGCTTGCCAGGTGAAACAATTAACTACGAAGTGGTTGTTCATTACCAAAACTTCCCCAGCATTCTTTGATAAACCCTGTATGGCTTAGGACCTACCAGGGCCTTGTCATTGATAAAAATAGTGGGAGTGCCGTAAATTCCGGTTGCGCGTACTTGTTCAAATTGATTATCAACTATCTTTTGCGTTTCTTCACTTGTAACGCATGCTTGTAAGGCATCAACATCAAATCCCACTTCTACTGCAATTTTATCTACATACCCATTGTTAGAAACATCCTCCTTACTTGAAGCAAATAATTTACCATTGAACCGCCAAAGTTTTTCTGGATCTTGCAAATTGCCACAATAAACATAGTTGGATATATACGAAGTTTCATCTTTAACAGGGAAATGAACAAAAGTGTAATTAAATTCATAGTTATCTTGCAATTTTTGTATCAACGGATAGGCTTTACGGGTATAATCGCAGTTGTAACAGCCGATAAATACTAAGCTATCTTCTGAGCCGGCATCTTTCGTAGGATACTCACTCAAGTTGATTGCTGCTAAATCCAAGTCGCTTTCTGAGGGAGGATTTAAACTACAGCTATCACTAATTTGAGAGACCTTGTTATTTTCTCCTGTTGGGTCAAATGCGCAGAAACCTGAGGCATTCAGGCCGTTACAGCTGCCATACATATAAAAGTTGTATCCTCCTTTTACTACCCATAAACCACTCCCCAAAAGTATGATAAAGAAAACCCACGAGACCATTTCAAAGTGCTTGTTCAGTAGCTTAGCTACAAACTCTGATCTATTTAACAGTTTGCCGACAATCTTACTTTTTATTTTTTTATCAAAGCCGGTGTTACAAGGACGCAGTGTTATTCTTCTAAAAACGCAGTCAAAAGCTTCTTTAGCCAACTGTCTATGACTGGCGCTAAAGATACCCAGAATAGAAAATATGATTAAAGCAAGTAGACAAAACATAATTCAGGTTAAAAGCTTAACGGTCTTTTGTAAATTGGTAATAAATGTTTCCGCTTCCTCAAGAGTGTTATAAAAATACAGTGATGCTCTGGCCGATCCTGGGATATTGTGAGCATTAAACCAGGAATGAACGCAGTGCTGACCAGAACGAATCATGATGTTGGACGATTCATCTGAGATAAGTGCGATCTGATGTGGATCTACGTCTTCAACACAAAAAGACACTATTCCCCCTCGCAATGCAGGGTCTTGAGGACCGATGATTTTTATCCGGGCAATTTTGGTTAGCTCATTAGTTATAAATTTGTTTAATTTGTATTCTTGCCCGACAATGTTTTTTAAACCAACCTGCTCCAAATATTTAACCGCTTCTCCTAATCCAACAATACCAGCATAGTTTTGTAGTCCTGCCTCAAATTTCTCAGGTAAAGGCAGGAATTGATGATCTTTGTAGGTGGAGTATTCAACCGTATCACCGCCTACTAAAAATGGTTCCAGTTCTTCCAGAAGTTTATATTTACCATAAAGCACGCCCGTGCCTGATGGGCCCAGCATTTTATGTCCTGAAAAGGCTAAGAAATCTACATTAAGTTTCCTGACATTTATTTTCTGGTGAGGGATTGCTTGAGCAGCATCCAGTAAGACTTTGCTTCCGTGACTGTGGGCAATTTTTATAATCTTTTCAGCCGGAATGGTAACACCATCCAAGTTTGAGGTGTAAA
This sequence comes from uncultured Pseudomonadales bacterium, assembly GCA_964625685.1. Lineage (GTDB taxonomy): Bacteria > Patescibacteriota > Microgenomatia > UBA1400 > PJMF01 > CAZVBO01. The sequence goes on along the minus strand of CAZVBO010000003.1, from coordinate 107,089 downwards.
CCATGGAAACCAGTTTCACTTTATCATTCATGATTTCTGCAAAGGCTTCCAGGTTAAAGGTGTTGTCTTTTTTTGAAGGAACAATCTTGTGAATAATGCCGATTTTTTGAGCCAGTCTTTGCCAAGGAACCAAGTTAGAATTGTGTTCTTTGTCGGTGGTAATGACAATGTCACCTGTTCTTAATCCCAAGGAATGAGCAACTAAGTTTATCCCTTCGGTGGTGTTTCTGGTAAAGATAATCTCTTCTTTCCTTTTAGCGCCAATAAAATCAGCTACTAATTTTCTGGCCTCATCACATTTTTTAGTTACAAGCTCTCCCAATTTGTGCACACTACGCCCAGCACAGGCCGGATACTCCCGGTAGTATTGATTAACAGCGTCAATAACAGATAAAGGTCGTAGTGTCTGGCAAGCGTTGTCAAAATAGACGACGGGCTTGCCCTTCAGACCGTACTGTAGCAGGGGAAAGTCTTGTCTTATTTTTGTGATATTCATTTTATTTGCTTTACTTCTTTCCAGTTCATAAGTTATCACTTCCTTATTTAATTACCCAGTCTTTCCACTTACTTACTAGTATAAGCAATAAAGTGTGTTATTAATGTAAAAGCAATAGCAAGCCATCCGACAATTGCTGGCAAAAATACGTTGCCAGCGAGATAGTGCTGCAACAAAACAGCTGCTCCAAATCCGCCTGAAAAATGAGACAGATTTGACAGGATAACATGCTTTGACCAGAAATTTATTGGTTGTTCAAACATAATTCTCACCTCCTTTTATCGTATACACGGCTATTGACCCAATGATTCCTCGACAAGCTTTTTCAATGCTTCATAATCTCTTGGATTCTGCAGCTTCTCACCGTTTAAAAAGAGTGTGGGAGTGGAATTGACTCCTGCTTTTATACCACTACTATAATCATTTCTAACCTTATTTTTTATCTCTTTTGATCCCATATCGGTCTTAAATTTATCAATATCAAGATTCAAAGACTCGGCATATTCAATAAAGGTCTTCTTGGCGTTTCCCTTTTCAGACCAGTTTTTTTGTCCCTCAAAAATAAGATCGTGCATTTCCCAAAACTTTCCTTGTCTGCCTGCTGCCTCTGCTGCAAATGCCGCTGGTTCTGCATTACGGTGTGCCTGTCTTAAGGGGAAGTGTCTGTAGACAAACTGAATTTTATCTCCCAATTCTTGATTTAACTGCTTTAAAAGTGGATAGTAACGGCCGCAAGCTGGACACTGAAAATCGCTATATTCCACCAGCAATACCTTTGATTCGCTGTTGCCCTTGGTTTGATCAGTGGTAGCTACTGCATCAACTGACAAAGTGGGTTGATCTGACGATGAACCACCACTTAGCTTAAAAGCAAAAATAACTGCAACAACTCCCAAGAGAATAACCGACCATAGACTAATTTTCTTAATCCGCTTTTGTCGTTCTTGTTTTTTGCGAGCTTCTAATTTGCGCTGTATTTTTAGTTCCCGACGTTCTTTTTTTGTAAGCTGTTGGGATTGAATTGTTTCTTCCATGTTCATATTAATCAGGTTGTATATATAAGTGATTACTGATATATTTATATTACTATGACTAGAAGACAAGTGCAACTAGAAGCTAAACTTTTTAAAGGATTCGCTGACCAGTCTCGGCTTTCAATATTAGAAACCATTTTGGACGGCCCAAAAACTGTTTCAGAAATAGTTAAAGAAACAAAGCTGTCGCAGCCGAACGCCTCAACCCATTTGGCATGTCTTTTAGATTGCGGGCTCGTACAAAACAAGAGAGAAGGCCGAAATTCATACTATCAACTATCAGGGGACGAAGTAAAAGAGGTTATCAAAAAGGCGCGAAAGATTGTCAGCCAACACTCAAAAGAGCTGTTCAAGTGCACAAGGTATTAAAATAACTATTATGAGTAAAAGAGAATCGATTACTGAGTACAAATGGTATACCTATCCGCAGATGCGAAATGCTCTTATCGCAGGGGCAATAATTGGCGTATCGTATTTTTTATTCCGCTTTGGCGTTATCCAGGCGTACTTTTCAACGATTTTGTATATCACCGCGATGATAATAGGTGGTTATTACTGGGCAAAAGAAGGCATCGATGAATTGATTCATTGCAAAGAAGTAGATATTGAACTGTTGATGCTGGCCGCAGCAATCGGAGCAGGAGTCTTAGGTCTCTGGGAAGAAGCGGCGCTACTGGTATTCATCTATGGGGCGGCAGAAGGGTTAGAGGGTTATACTTTCGCCAGAACCCGAGCGTCGATTCGAAAGTTGTTGGATCTCGCTCCGAAAAAAGCGCGGGTTCTAAAAAATGGAAAGGAGGCAACGATTGCAGCAACAAAATTACAAGTCGATGACATTTTTATTGTTCGTCCTGGTGAATCCCTGCCAACTGACGGAGTGATTGTAAAAGGATCATCCAGCATCAACGAAGCACCAGTTACAGGCGAGTCTATTCCGGTTGAAAAAGAAGTGGGCATGAAGGCTTACGCCGCTACTATAAACCAAGAAGGTGTTTTGGAAATAAAAGTGACAGCTGCATTTGCAGATAATACGTTGTCCAAAATGGTACATCTAGTTGAAGAGGCCCAAGATAAAAAGAGCAAGGCTCAAGTCTTTATTGAAAGGTTTGGCGAGAAGTACTCTCCTATCGTATTATTAGTGGGATTGTTGCTTCTTGTTTTGCCTCCTTTGTTCGGGCTCTCATTTTCTCTTTGGGCAGAGCGAGCGATCGTTTTTTTGGTAGCCGCTGCTCCTTGTGCACTTGTCATGTCAACACCGGTCGCTGTCGCTACCGGCATAGGAACAGCCGGTAAAAATGGGGTGCTTATAAAAGGTGGTATGCATTTAGAAAATGTTGGCAAAATCCAAGCAGTTGCCTTTGACAAAACAGGAACACTCACACTTGGAAAACCAGTAGTAACAGATATCGCAGCAGTCAACGGTAGTGAGACAGAGGTGTTAAAACTCGCGGCGAGTTTAGAGCAGTTTTCAGAACATCCGCTGGCGCGGGCTGTTGTTGCAAAAGCAAAAGAAATGGACATAGATTTAAAAAAAACAGAATCATTCAAAGCTCTGACGGGAGCTGGCGCGGTAGCGAAAGTTGGAAAACAAATTATTCAGGTAGGCAAACAAGAGTTATTTGAAAACGCAGACAAGGGATTCATTGCCAAAATGGATAGGTTGCGACAGGATGGAAAAACGGTTATTTATGTCGGTGGCAAAAGTAGTATTCTGGGAGCGCTAGCGATCCGAGATGAAATACGGGAGCAAGCAAAAGCAGTCATTGAGGAACTTCATCACATGGGAGTAAAAGTAGCAATGCTCACGGGAGATAATGAAGTCACAGCTAAGGCAATTGCAAAAGAACTTGATATGGATGATGTGCGAGCGAATCTCAAACCAGAAGATAAAATTGCCGCGATTAACGAACTTAAAAAGGAATACCAAGATGTTGTGATGATTGGCGATGGAGTCAACGATGCCCCAGCCCTCGCTACCGCGACAGTCGGCATGGCAATGGGAACTGCTGGGGCTGATGCGGCAATTGAAGCAGCGGATGTAGCTTTGATGAGTGATGATATTACTAAAGTTGCTTATGCGATTGAGCTTGGCAAGAAGGCACGCGCTATCAGCAGACAGAATATTATATTCTCCCTTCTGCTTTTGGCTGCGCTTATTCCCTCGGCCTTAGCAGGTATCATGACAATTACTATTGCCGTTGCTGTCCATGAGGTGGGAGAATTGCTGGCAATCGGGAATGGACTCAGAGTAGCGAAATAATTAAAGAAAAATAAATTTCGGAGGAAAGTTATTTAAAATCCATGTCAGAGAGAATGAAAAACACAAGACAACAAGCGCTTCACAATGAAACAAAAAGGAAATTTGGCAACTGGGCAAGGTTTTACGACCTCTTTGAATTATTTCCCCAAGCTGAACGTTTAAGAGGGGCGGTCATTGAGGAGATTGATAGAGATGGAAATATTTTGGATTTATGCTGTGGAACAGGCACAGTAACTACCCGGCTAGCCAAAGCTAGATCGACTTCTCAGGTGTTTGGTCTGGATCTCTCATCAGATATGCTTAATGTTGCCACAAGGAAGGCTGGCGAGCTTCCTAACATATCTTTTATGGAGGGAACAGCGCAGAATTTACCGTTCCCTAATTCTTATTTTGACGCTGTTACAATCTCGTTTGCGCTGCACGAAATGCCAAAGGATGAAAGAGATGCGGCATTAAAAGAGGCTTTCCGCACTCTCAAAACCGACGGGAAAATTGTAATTTTGGATGTTCGTCAAGTTACTAATTGGTCTAAGTATCCACTCTCTCTTTATTTACGATTCTTTGAGCCACGCTCTGTCTTCGAGTTTATAAAGGAGGACTTGGAAGAAGCTCTGCGAGAAACTGGATTTTCCTCTACCCAAGAAAAACACATTAGTGCATCGCGTTTGGTAACTGGTACGAAAGTTGTCAAATAAAGAGAGATGGTGACTCACCTCACCATTCTTTATTTTAGGAAAACGCAAATCTTCAAAAGACATAGTTTTCTATTTTTACAGAAAGAAGTTGTGAGGGGCTAGAGGAATCAAGAGTGAACACCAAGAGCTTGGCTGTTACAATTGTTGTATGCACAATCACGAAAACAAAAGATCAGAAAATATCAAAGTTGTAGTCGCTCTAAATATTTTCTTTACAGTTGTAGAAGTTGTCGGAGGATTATTAACAAACAGTTTAACAATCCTATCAGATGCCCTGCATGATTTTGGTGATTCGGTTACTTTAATTTCTTCGTATGTTTTAGAGAAAAAGTCTCAAAAGGAACCCGATCAGCGGCGTACTTTCGGCTACCAGCGATTATCCCTTTTATCTGCAATCTTTGCAGGGATAGTGCTTACCGGAGGCTCACTTTTTATTCTCTCAAGAGCCATTCCCCGCCTTATTAATCCCGAGCACGTTAATGCCCAGGGTATGATTCTTCTGGCAGTATTGGGTGTCGTTGTTAATGGAGCGGGCGCTTTGAGATTAAAAAGAGGCGCCAGCATGAATGAAAAGGTGTTAACCTGGCATTTATTGGAAGATGTATTAGGATGGGTTGTTGTTCTTATAGGTAGTATCATTATTCTTTTTTGGGACAGCCATATCGTTGATCCGATAATGACTATTGGTTATACGGTCTTTATTCTCTGGGGTGTGGGTAAGAACCTTAAAGAAACCCTAAATATATTTTTGCAAGGCGTTCCTGGGCATATTGACATAAATCATATTAAAGAGGGGTTGATGAAAACAAAGGGCGTATTGGGAGTCCATGATATTCATGTTTGGTCACTGGAGGGCGAGACGGATATCTTTACGGGACATATAGTTGTTGACGAAAGTCTTTTGAAAGATACTGACAAGACTAGAAAAGTCATCAAAGACGAGCTTTCAAATCATCACATAGAGCACTCTACTATAGAGCTAGAGACAAAAGAGTACTGTTCGGGGATTGAGTGTAATAATGGTTACCATGGAATTTGATTATACAGTCAAAACCAAGAAAACATTTAACAGGGCAATTTCTGCTGTGGAGGAAGAAACTGCTAAAGCGGGATTTAAGGTATACATATCCATGATGTCCAAAAAACAATCGGTGCCAAAGGTTTTGAAATCGGACCGTTTAAAATCATCGAGATTTGCAATGCCAAAAGTGCTTATACCGTACTGCAGGCTGATATTAGAATTGGCCTTTGTCTCCCCTGCAAAATCAATGTTTATGTCAAAGACGGCAAAACATTCATTTCAGGCATGAGACCGATTGTGTTGCCGCAATTTTTCCCTGAAGCCAAGTTAGGAAGTTTGTCTGAGGAAGTTGATAAGACTATCAGAAGCATTATTGATAAATCTAAGTAAAACCATGAAACAAGTTCTTATCAGTTTGATTTTAATCACTCTTTTCGGTTTATTCTCTCCCTCTTTTGTAGGCGCTCAGGGAATAATGAATATGATGGGAGTAAATAATTCCGGTGAGCAGTCAAGCGATGGCCATACCGCCGAGGGAGAGGCCGAGGGAAAAGGAATTTGGGACAAGTTACAGGCACAAGAGATAGGGTGTGAGAATTTGTCAGATGATGATTTTCATAATCTGGGCATGTACTTTATGGGTTTGATGGCTGGTGAATCTCATGAGGAAATGGATTCAATGATGGAGCGAATGATGGGTGAGGAGGGTGCAGATCAAATGCACATTGGGATGGGTAAACGGATGAGCGGGTGTGAAGCTGATGCTCCCATACCTCAAACAATGATAGGTGGCGGAATGATACCAATGATGGGTATGATGGGAGGAGGAGGAAATTATATGATGGGAAATTTCGGTACTAACCCAATGGGTTTACTTGGTTGGGGTTTTGGCTGGGTCTTTATGATCTTGTTCTGGGGGCTGATTATTGTAGGCATTATCGCCTTGATCAAATGGATAGCTAATCAGGGAAAAAGCCAAACACAAGATAAATCTGCTCTTGAAATCCTCAAAGAACGCTACGCCAAGGGAGAAATTGAAAAAAAAGAGTTTGAAAAAAAGAAGAAAGATTTAACATAAAAATCTATGGATAAAAAAATAAAAACAAAAGCCACCATTACCTGTCCAAAGTGTGGTTTCGAAAAAGAAGAACAGATGCCCACTGATGCCTGCCAGCATTTTTACAAGTGCACTAATTGCGATGAAGTCCTCAAGCCCAAAGAAGGAGAATGTTGTGTTTTTTGCTCTTATGCTGATTCTAAATGCCCTCCTAAACAGGATGAGACTACTCAATAGTGGTATTTCATCTTGGTTTCATCTTTGCTGGTATATAGTTGCCGTAGATCAGTTAAATAAGGAACAAATATGACTAAACTAACAGACAAGCTTTTATCAAAAATGGGGATGCAAGTTGAAACTAAAGCTAATGAAATAGATTTGGTTTGCGGCATGGAGATTACTGGTCAAACGCAATACAAAGCAAATTATAAAGGTAAAACCTATTATTTTTGCTCAGATCATTGTCAAAAGCATTTTAAAGATGATCCGGAAAAATATATCGGAGAATAAACTATGAATCAACCTATCTATTCAATCAAACAAAAATATGATGGCGCCTTCGAAGAGGCTGTTACTGCCATTACTCAGGAACTCGAAAAACAAGGCTTTGGGATTCTAACTCGGATAGATGTCAAAGAAGCTTTGAAGAAAAAGCTTAACATTGACTATCCCAATTATGTAATTCTGGGAGCATGCAATCCTCCCAATGCTTATAAGGCTCTCCAGGCAGAGAAAGAAGTTGGTTTATTGTTGCCTTGCAACGTGATCGTTTATGAGGAAAATGGTACAGTATACATAGGTGTGATGAAACCGACAGCCGCTTTGATGTTATCGGAAAATGTGACTGTAGCAAAGATAGCTCGGGAAGTAGAATCAAAACTTAGTGCTGCCCTGCACCAGGCGGTTAGTTAAGAAGGGAATCAAATATGAAGAAAATAATTCTTGCCAGTTTTGTAATTTTTAGCAGTTTGTTTTTTCTAAACACTCGTTTGGCTCATGCTCAAATGGGTTCAATGATGGGTTTAGATAACGAGGAAACTGAGGTGGAGACGAAAGAAGGTCACGCTGAGTCAGTGGAAGTCGTGTTGCAGGGTATTCTTGAATCTCAGAATGTGTCGACAGTTCAGGAACTTGATCTTTCCAAAGTTAGTGACGATGATTGGGAACGTTTGGGTGATGCGGTCATGGAACTCCAGCATCCAGGTGAAGCCCACGAAGTTATGGACCGAATGATGGGTGGCGAAGGTTCAGAGTCTTTGAGGCAGATGCATATCAATATGGGGCAAGCTTATTTAGGATACGGTAATACCAACTATGGACCAGGAATGATGATGGGTGGAGACATGATGGGCTATAACAATAATCGTAATTTTAATGCCCCAACCGGAATGATGGGCTTTGGTTCGATGATGGGTTACGGTGGCTATGGAATTTTGGGGACAGTAACTTGGATTATGGCAATCGCTTTCTTGGCTTCCGGTACGTACTTTTTCCTTCGAAGAGCGCATAAAAAGTAAATAAAAATGAAACACAATATGGATCATAATCACCAGCACGAAGGTGGCAGGGACTACTACACCTGCCCTATGCATCCTGAAATCAAAGAAGATAAGCCGGGTAAGTGTCCCAAGTGTGGTGGCATGGATTTAGTCAAGAAAAGTGACATGGATTCAGGGCACGCTGAGCATGACCATGCCAGCATGATGGCTAGTCCGGAAGCGGCAGCCGACTTTTTGAAGCGATTCTTCATAGTCACTGCTTTGCTTGTCCCTCTAGCCATTTTCTCCGAACCGGCGGTTAAGTTTCTGGGAGTACCTGACTTTGCTCTGCGTTCTTTGCTGGAGTTTGGTATTGCTACCGTCATCTTCTATTTTGGTTTGGTTTTCTTTGAGCACGCCAAGATGGAAATTCAGATGAAGCAGTACGGGATGATGACGCTTGTTTCCTTGGGAGTCGGTGCCGGCTATCTTTTCTCTGCCGCTTCGACCTTTATTCCTGCCATTAGCACCGAGTTCTATCTGGAAATTTCTACTCTGATCTGGGTACTGTTGTTTGGTCATTTCCTGGAAGCCAAGTCTTCAACAGCGGCTGGAGACGCCTTAAAGGAAGTTGCCAAGTTATTGCCGAAAGAAGCCCATTTGAAAACTAAGAATGGTGTTAAAGAAGTAGAACTCGCCTCACTAAAAGAAGGTGATGTGGTGATTGTGAAACCTGGGGAGAAAGTCCCAGCCGATGGTGAGATTGTTAAAGGTAATGGAAATTTTAACGAGGCTCATATTACCGGTGAATCAAAACCTGTTGAAAAAGAGACTGGTATGGAAATAGTAGCCGGAGCCATCAGTATTGATGGCTCTGTAGAAGTTAGACTGATGCGCGTTGGCGAATCGTCCACCATTGGCCAGATTCAGAATCTAATTTCCGAAGCCAAACAAACCAAGCCTTCCGCCCAAAAACTAGCCGACCGGGCTGCTAAATGGTTAACATTTGTTGCCTTGAGTGTTTCTATCTTATCTTTGTTTATTTGGGCTGTGGTTGTGGGTCAGCCGTTTGTCTTTGCGGCTACCTTAGCTATTACTGTGTTGGTGATTGCCTGTCCTCATGCTTTGGGGTTGGCTATCCCCACCGTTTCAACCATTGCTACCCGACTGGCAGTCAAAAACGGAGTCTTTATTAAAGACATGGGCAAGATTGAGGTAGTTAAAAATGCCGATTATGTGGTTTTTGATAAAACCGGCACTTTAACTAAAGGAGAATTCGGAGTGACGGGTATACATACGCTCTCGGGAGATGAAAAGAAACTGTTACAAATCGCTGGTAGCATTGAGTCTCATTCGTCTCATGTTATCGGGATGGCGATTGTTTCGCATCTGAAAGAAAAGAAAGTAAATTATTCTGAGGCAACAAAAATTAAAAATCTGGCCGGCAAGGGTATGGAAGGCATTTATAGTGGGCAACAATATTTCTTGGGTAATAAACGTCTAATGGAAGAGAGGAAAGTTTGGAATAAAGAAGTTGCTACAGTTTATGACGAGCTTTCCTCAGAAGGGAAGACACCTGTTTTTGTGGCGGATAAGGACAAAGTTCTGGGAGTAATTGCTCTCAGTGATCAGGTTAAGCCGGAATCCAAACAGGCGGTGGAAGAGCTTCATAAATTGGGAGTAAAAGTAGCGATGCTCACCGGCGATAGTCAGGCGGCGGCTACCCCGATAGCAAAGCAATTAGGAATTGATACGGTCTTTGCCGAAGTATTACCTGAAGACAAATATAAGCACATCAGGGAGTTACAAGATAAAGGTAATGTAGTAGTCATGGCTGGAGACGGAGTTAACGATGCCCCTGCTCTGACTCAGGCTAATGCTGGTGTGGCGATTGGTGCAGGCACTGATGTAGCGGTGGAAGCTGGGGATATTGTTCTGACCCAATCAAACCCTCAGCATATTGTTCGCTTAATTATTTTATCTCGCAAAGTGTATTCCAAGATGCTGCAAAATCTTTTCTGGGCGCTGGGATATAACGTCCTGGCTATTCCGGCCGCAGCAGGATTATTTATTCCTTTTGGTTTTAGACTGACCCCTGCAGTCGGAGCACTATTGATGAGTATGTCTTCGGTAATTGTGGTGATAAATGCCATGACACTCCGTAAGGTAAGGTTAGAGGTTTAATTTCATCCTGGTTTCATCTTAGCTCTCGTATAGTGAAATCATGTTAAGTAATGCTTCGAGCAGACCTTGGTCAATCTTTATTCAGGGATTCTTTTTAGGGTTACTGGGATTAAGTGCTTTTTATTACCTGCTTCTTTTTGTTGTAACCGGAGATCCTAATCATCCCCTAACTCAATTTGTACTATTTCAACCTTGGATGAGCCTGTTGATTGTCGGTTTTGGAGTTCAGATGGGGTTATTCTGGCTGATGCGAAAAGGCATTCATTTTAATCTTCAGGAGAAGAAAGATTCTAAAATGGCAGCTGGTACTAGTACTGCCGTTTCTGGCATGGCCATGGTGGCCTGCTGTGCTCATCATGCTGTTGATCTTTTGCCCATATTGGGTTTATCTGCCGCTGCCTTATTTTTGAGCGAGTATCAAGAGCAACTTTTGATTTTTGGCGTTCTGGCTAATCTGATAAGGGTCGGCATGATGCTCTGGTTTATTACTGGCCGTCCTAAGTTAGCAGTTATCTTTAACTCGATTTCTCATAAACAAAAGGAGGTGTTATGAATTCAAAAATATTTTTTATCATCCTGCTTGTTCTTGCGGGAGTGGTTGTTTTTGGAATAACGGCAAAACAGAAACAGGAAGCTTCTGCAACGACTTCCCCGACAATAGAAACAAATGTGCAAGCTTCAGGAATATCATCGCAATCCAAAACCATGGGTGCAGTAGAAGTTGAGGTAAAGCCGGTTTCGATACAACCAGGGAAGGATATTGTTTTTGAATTGTCGATGAATACTCACTCGGTAGAGTTAAATTATGACTATACCCAAATCGCAATGTTAGCGGATGATAGTGGCAATACTTATAAGCCCGCGACATGGACCGGTGGAAACAGTGGGCATCACCTTTCAGGACAATTGATTTTTACTCCCCTTAACGGAGACCCAAAACAATTGACACTGACTCTTGAAGGGGTTGATAATGAAACTGAGGATTTTAGTTGGCAATTATAAATTAAAAAGGAGGTGAACATGCAAAATATGCATAACAGAAGAGGGAAGCTTAATGCTCAGCCCGCAGCAACTGCTTTGGCAGTTTGGTCAGCTTTAGTAATGCTATTGCTTTGGGTACTAGCCAAGATGGGACTTTATGTATCAGCAGCTGAAGCGATGGCTTCCTGGCATATGTTTTTCAATCTAAGCTTTATGGGATTGGTTGGCGGAATGATTGAAGCGGCCGCAATCAGTTTCTTGGGAGTTTACTCGTTTGTGTTTGTTTATAACCTAATTGCCTCGAAATAAGAGATTATTTCTCCCGATTGATGTACTTTAGGAATTTGTAAAGTAACCAGAAGGCTACCAAGGTAAAGATAATATCCAGCCCTGGTATCTTTTGGACAAAGGTGGTCACTGAAACCGCCACATTTTGAATCGCTTGAGTCACACTTTCTTCACTCCTGTTCATAGCCAATTTTCCTGATAATGATAGGAAGATAGTTAGAAGCCCCATGCCCACAAACATTACAAACGAGACCATATTGGAGACAGTAATCATATGAGTTTTGCCCAGGAATGTTACTTCTCTAAAAGGTTTACGAAAGATAGGTTTAGCAAGAAAGTTTCTTTTATCAATAAATAGACTGGCTAGATAAAGAGGTGTGACCATCCCTAGTACGTAAAAGAAACCAACTAGTAACGACTGGGCCATGGTTGGACTGAGAGTTGATAAGGCAACTACTCCGATCAACACTGGTGCGCAGCAGGCGCTAGTAATACCGGAGATGATTCCCAGAATGTAGGTTGAAAGTGGATCGTCAGCTTGTTTGGTGAAACTAAAGCGCGGCATGGGTAACTTGAAACCAAGTAATGATCCGAAGCCGACAAAGATTAAAAATAAACCACCGATGATATAGGTTTTATCATGCAGGTTGAAGAACATCTGACTCAGGGCTTTGGCGCCCAATACTACCGGCAACATAACGGTAAATATTCCTAAAGAATAAATAAAAGTCATTAAGACAACCCGCTTTTTCTCTTTGAAAACGTTGGCAAAGTAAGCCGGAAGCAGGAAAGTAATACAGCAGGGAGCAAACAGAGCCACCATACCGGCAATAAATGAAGCTAATAGGGAGAGTTGAAATAAGGTGTCCATCTTAATTTTTCTTAATCACGTTGGCTGTGATTATAGTTTCTAAATCAGAATAATTAGGGTTGTCAGTTTCCACATAAATAGTTCTGGTTAGCTCGCCCAAGTCAGTGTCATCTTTATGCACCGCCGGATCAAAGGAGACATTGACTGTTGTGCTTTCATAAGCTCCCAATTCTTCCTTGTCTACACTGGCTTTAGTACAACCGCACGAAGTAGAAACACGGGTAATTTTAAGAGGCAATGGGCTGTAGTTGGTTAGGGTAAAGCTGGTAGTAGCTACATCACCATAAATGACGGTGCCTAGTTCCTGCTTATTCGGCCAGAGCTGAACGGAAACCTGTTGTTCTTTGTAGGCATTAGTGCCACCTTTTAGATCATAAACATTGGTATAACCTAAATCGGCTATTTCTTGGCTAGCTCGCTGACTCATACTGCCGGAGCGACAATAGACTAAAATTGGGGTGGATTTGTCTTGAGGCAATTCACTAGCTCTGGCACTAATTTCTGTATCTGGAATGAATGCATCTGTGCCAGGAATATGAGTTTGCTCCGGCGTGTGAACATCAACCACAAAAGCATTTTCGGCTTGAGCCAACTTTGCAAATTCCTGTGGGCTAACGAGAGAAACTTTTGCTCCCTTTATTGTTTCCTGAGTCAGTGTTGAAGTTTTGTTGGATTGTTGGTTTTGACTCATCACCCATCGGATTCCCCATCCGGCTAGGATAATTGCCACAAGAATACTCAGTACTAGTTTTGTTTTATTCATACTTGCCTTATTTTTTAACCACATTGGCTGCTAACTGAAATGATAGAGTTGGATTGTCCTCTGAGTTGGTATTCATGGTCACGGTTCGGCTGATGGGACCGACTCCACTAGGGCCGTGGAACAACGGATCAAATTCGACAACTAGTTCGGCTGTTTCTCCCGGTTTGACCTCAAAGACGCTGGAGTTCTTTTCGTGCATGCCAAATTTTTTAGAAGTCTGGTCCGCTGTTTTTAGCTGGGCAGTAGTACACATGCAGGAAGTTTTAATATCGTAAAGTTTAAGTGGGGTAGAACCTTTATTTTCGATAGCAAAAGATTTGCTAACCGTGCCACCGTTGATATCGATAGTGCCCCAATCGTATCTATTTTCTCCCACCATCATGCTGACTTGAGAATCGGCCGTCACCTGAGAAGTAGCACCAATTTTGGAGCCAAAGTAAACGGCTCCACCTAGGATTAGAAGTGTGACTACAATGATTCCAATTAAAAAGGAATCTGGACCCTTCTTGGTGTTATGTTTTTTATCTTTAGGATTGCAGCAATCGTGATTCATATTATTTCTCCTGTTCTAAGGTAATTGTTAACTTGGTTTCAAAATCAACTGGGTCGTTAGAGTGGACTGAGACCGTGCGGGTGACCGGTCCGGTCAAGTCAGGATGAACAGTCGGGTCATAGTAAACTTTGATAGTGGCTTCATCACCTGGAGCAATGGCTACCTGCCAGCTGGCATCAGGCTCATCATGTCCGTGTCCGGCCATATAGAAGCGTGGACCTTCTTGCTCCTGATAAACTAAACTGGCTGAGGTGCAGCCACAGGAAGATGAAAGCTTGTTGATAACAAGATCGCTTTTACCCTCGTTTTTGATAATAAACTCAGTTGTCACTATACCGTTTGCCTGCCTGACGATACCTAAATCCTGTTTGGTTTCATTGGTGGCAATTCTGGGAGCATTCTCAGGAGCATTGGCTAGTAGTTGTTCGCGCAGAGCCAGCCTGTCTGATTCCTCTGTGAGTCTCTCCAACCCGAACTCCTGAGCCGTGGCCAGAACAATTTCATCTTTGTTAGCGTCTGTCGTAACCTTCTGATCGATAAAGTCAATCATCTGGGTCATGGCTCCGCAGCAAGGTTCTTCTTTATTGAGTGGCTGACCACAGCAGGGGCAGGTAAACATTGGATAAATTTCTTTGGCTTCAACCACCGAGACTGCGGAAGGAACATTGATTTGGTGTTTCATTCCCAGCATCTGAGCGGCTGAGGTCAGCGGGCTGGCAAAGAGGATAACTAACCCCAGAAGTGCGGCTACCTGCCAGAAGAGTTTGCGTGGTGAGAATTTGAGTTTCTGCTTCATGGTGTTTATGCTCCGCAGCCACCACCGCCTTGTTGGGGCTTAGGAAGACTCTGAATTTTCTGACGGGTCTGTTGATAACCTTGGGCACTGGAGTACTCAGCGCTAAGAGCGGTTTTGGCATCTACCTGATCCCAATCTTGACCTTGTTCTTTGAAGTAGGTAGCCAGATCAATGTAAGTTTGTGGGAACCAGAAGGAGTTAACTTTGAGAGCCACATCATACATTTGTTGTTCATTGGCGCCATTTTTGGCCATCAGCTCCAACAGTCCCAACATGGCCATGCCATGATTACAGTCAGGGAAATGAGTCGAGTTACCACAACATGGCCTGTAAATACCCCGGGAGACTTTGTCCACTAATGCTTGTTGTTCATCGCTCAATGTCACATAAGCATGTTTGCTGTAGTGATCAAAGCCTGCCCCTTTGGCTAATGACCATCCGCCAGTAGCCGCAAATTTACTCGCATCACCTCCGTATTTTTCATCAGTCATTTCGCCGTTTTCCAAAATATCGTTTTTGTTAGCTAGGCCAAATGCCCACAAAAGATCCAATAAATAACGACTGTTTTGCTGAGTTAGTACAACTGGCTGGTTACTATTGCCGGAAAGCATTTGTTCTTCGGTATTGGTTAACCCTCCTTCAAACAAGGCTCTGAACTTTTGTTCATCAATTACCCCATCGGCAACCATCCGCTGGCCCAGATCTCCCCAGGTGATAGGTAGGGTCACACCTTCTTCTGGAAGCACCTGGCTGGTGAGCGAAGCTGTATCAACTTTGAAGGTTGTCGTACTACCAGGCTCTACCGCGATATTTTGTTTTTTGGAAAATCCTTTCAGGAAAGAGAGTTTGGGAGTTATGCTGACTTCGAAAACCTGAGTCAGAACAATAACGGCAAAGAGGATAAGCGCCATACCCTTCCAGAAACCTGTCTTTTCAACCAATTGCTGAAGCTTAGCAGTTTTGGATCGCTTTTTAATACTTGGTGTTGGATTATCTTGCATACTTTTTTCTCCTGATTAAGGTATTTGTATGCAGATTAACAGCCCTAAGATGAAAAGAAGATGAAATGTATAGTAGTGGAGAAGTTATGCCGGAAGGGTAATTAAGACAGATGTCCCTTTGTTAACCACGGATTTAAGCTCTATTTTCCCGCCCAGATCCTCAACAACTGCCTTGGCAATTGCCAGCCCCAGCCCTGAGCCTTTACTTACGGCGTTTTCTCCCCTGAAAAAACGGGTGAAGAGTTTTGTCTGATCGCTTTTTTTGATGCCCATTCCGGTATCAGAGATCTTAATAATAACTTTTCCGGTTTGTTTCTTTAGACTGATATTGATAGTCCCTTTAGGACGATTATATGAAACTGCGTTGTGAGCGATGTTTGCCAAAGCACGCTGGAGTAGTTTTTTGTCAGCCTTAAATTGAACATTGTCCTGAATATCTGAGGTAACCTTCAATCCTTTGTCTTCTCCTAAAGTTGTAGTTAACTCCGCTAAGTCTTGCACAAGTTGAGTGAGTGAAAGTTTCTCTATCCTCTGTGATTTACCGCCGACCTTAGAGAGAAAAAGCAAGTCGCCAATGGTGTCACTAGTGGTATCAATAGTGGATAGCAATTCCTGTCTCATTTTTTGGGTGATGTCACTTGTTTCTATTTGTGATCGTAGTACCGCCAGAGGAGTTTTGAGCGTGTGAGCTGCATCAGAGAAAAACTGACGTTCGCTGGAGAAGATTTTTTGTAGCTGTGCCAGCATGGAATTAAGGGCAGTCTGAATGGCAACCAATTCTTCTGTGGCTGAATTGGTACTTATGCGTTTAGTAAGAGCAGAACTGTCACTGATTTTTTCGGCTTGACTGGCGATACTTTCTAAGGGTTGAAGCTGTTTCTTAAGAAGACGGTAACCAAGAAAGGTGATAGGTAAAACCAGGAGAACTACGATGCCGGCGACAATCAACAACATTTTGCTAAAGGTGGCATACAGCACCTGGGTGGAATAACCCACCGCCAGAATACCCTTACCGGCACTGATCTGTACCGGCATGGCTGCAAAACGGATATTGCTTTCGGTGAAGTGAACCGGAGCTGATTCATAGAGGCTACTGGAGGTCAGGATTTTCTGCAACTGATGTTCAGTAACCAAGGCAACATCTGGGCTATTGGTTTCTAGAACAGGTGCACCGTCAGGAGATAAAACAATGATGGTCATCCCCTGTGCGCTGACCAGATTTTTCAGAAGTTCGTCTCTTTCTTCACCCTGGTAATTTTGGACAATTTCACTGGCCTCGTTAACGGCAATATGGACATGATGGTCAATTTGGTCTTGCAGAGTGACCCAAAACAAGATGCCGGCAGCAGTTAGAAAGACGGCGATAATCAGAGCCACAGAGGTCAAATACCACAAAGACAATTTACCTCTGAGTGTTCTGGTTATGTGTCGTAGTTTATTTCTCATGTTTGCCCAAAATATAGCCTTTACCACGGATTGTAGTGATTAGTTTGTCTTTAGAGTGTTTTTCTAATTTTCTTCTTAAATTTCGGATATAGACATCAATGACGTTGGAGAAAGTATCAAAATCACTACCCCAGATATGCTCCATCAGCATGGTGCGGGTCACGGCTTGTCCGCTGTGTTGGGCGAGGTACTCAAGAACCGCAAACTCTTTGGCGGTTAAATCTAAGGTGTTGTTTCCAACTTTTGCAAGGTGATCTGCTGGTTTTACCACCAGATCACCTATCGTAATCACTGGCAAGGCACTTTGACTATTACGGCGAATAACTGCTCTGATGCGGGCAATAAGTTCATTGGAATCAATCGGTTTAGGTACATAATCATCGGCGCCTAGATTAAGTCCTTTTACTCTATCTTCAATCTCACCACGGGCAGTGACGATAATTACTGGTGTTTGATTTTCACTTTGACGAAGTTCTTTCAACAAATCAAAGCCGCTGCCATCAGGCAAATTTATATCGAGCACTACACAGTCATACTCATTGACTTCTATTTCCACCAAGCCACCATCCTTAGAGAAGGCGACGTCGACTGCAAAGCCGTCCTTTACTAACACCTCTTTCAGGTTTTTGGCAAGAATTTGGTCGTCTTCAATAATTAGTATTTTCATGGCTCAAATTTCATCAAGTAGCTTACTATCTTTTTATACTCAGGATTTAGAGAGTAAATCCTGCGTTTGCCCACTTTTTCAGATAAGACAAAACCATTTTTTCTTAACACCTGCAAATGCTGGCTGACATTTGATTGTCTGATGCTGAGTTGTTCACCAAGCCTTCCCACATCCTGACGTTTTTCAAACAACAAGTTAACTAACTCCAACCTGATAGGGTGGGTTAAGGCTTTATACAACGTTGTATATTTTAGCGATAACAATCCTGACATATTCAAAACCCTGAATGGGTTTAGCTATATTCTACATCACGCAAGATGAAGCGGGGATTAAATGGGTTTAGGTGTAAGAAAAAAATTAAAACGGCAACAATTCCGAAGAATCAACTTTCAGCGCTTTGGCGATTTTGTAGAGCGTTCGTATAGTCGGATTGCGCTCACCGCGCTCAATCATGCCGATATAAGTCCGATCCATGGACATCCTAAACGCCAGTTCTTCCTGCGTTACGCCTTTGCTTTTCCTGGTCTTTTGCAATTTAGCTCCGAACTTCTTAAGAATGTGTTGGTGTGAAATTGGTTTACCCATGTCTCTAGGGTAGTGACTCTCAGTCACATCTAACACGGACTCCTTGTCATCATTTATGCTAAAATTAGCCAGGTAGCAGATGTTGGCAGAAACTTGACTTTTAGCAGCAAAGGAAGCTAACATCGGCAAACTTTGGAGAAAGGAACATACTATGACAATGAAGAAATCTAAAAATCGTCTTATACCTCTTGTCGGGGTGCTGTTTATTCTCTCGATACTTCTGTTTATTGGTGTACTGCGTGTCAAAGGTGCGAAGGAGCGGTATTGTCTTGCCCAAACCCATATGCAGTTCCCGATCACAACTCAGATGGAGGGTGATAAATGGAATTACTTCACTGGTTGTTTTGATAAGTTGTCGTTTAATGACTCAGTTAGGCTTCTTTTGGGTGATCAATCCTCTGAGTTAAAAAAGGCTACAGAAATCTCAGAATTGCTGGCAGTAATGGAGGAAAACCCTAATAAGGATACGCAGGTTTATAAAGAAGCCCGAGAGAAGTTTTGTTTGTTGACTGCCCGCTCTGCACAAGAGCGAGAACAAGCAGTGACTAATATTCAGAAGTTCCTAGGATCTTCTGACATGCCGGTTGAGTTTTTGTGTAGTCGCTTTAATGGCAATCCCGATGATACTGGGACCGATTATTCCAGTCCTGCTTCAGAACATTACTCAGCTGGTGGGTTTGGCTTTACTGTTGATCCCAACACCAACTACATTGTTGAAGTTGGAGAGGCTGAGCGCAGATGGGGTACTAATGATGATGATTCCCGTTGGTTTGATCCACAGCCAGAATATGACAATACTCCCCGCTACACTACTGCCGAAGCCATCCGGCCGGTGGCAGAAAAGTTTATGAAAGATCATCAGGATATTCTGGGTGTTGATATCGCTCAGATGACTTATGAGTTTCAAGGTACTAAACCTGGCAACTTCTTTGTCAGGTGGGTTGATTACGAGGATCCTCACACGGAAGAGTATGAGCAATGTGGAGACACGGACCAGACTCTTGAAACTGCCTATCAACGAGACGATGGTGTCTGGTGTGCTTCAATCAAAAACACCCGCTACCCAACCGTTAGCCTTACCATCACTCAAGGTGGCCAGGTGATTGTTTATGACAATGATGGCTGGGAGATCGAGAAGCTTTAAGCTAAAATTAAGTCAGTATGAAAAAACGTTTCACTAAACCTCTTTTAGGTATTGCTACTGCTCTTATTGTTTTAGTACTTGTTGGACTTGCCTTCGTATCTTGGCGTTTGTATGAGAGTGGTAAGGGGGTCTATACACTCAGAAGCGCTCAGGTTTCCGAGTTAATGCGGGAGAATCCACAGTTCTTTGATGAAGTTTTTACCAAGATACTGCCGGAAGCAGTTGAATGCAATGGGAATGCTGAATGTGTGGCAGACATTAGATCCAGATTGGATTTATTAACAGAAGCTACCGCATCTGAGTCCTCTACCATAGACGTTCCCGGATACTTCAGCGATGTGAGTTTAGCCAATAATCAACCCATGTATTTTATTACCTTGGATCAGGACCGAATTGTAAAGCTGTTCTTCTCAGGCGGTGTTATCACCACGTCAATTGAGACGCGCAAAGAAGCTTTGATAAAAGATATCCTGTTGGGTAAGAGGGACAAGCTTTATGGCTTACAAGCTAATGTTAATGGGCTGAGAATGACATATCTTAACGACCTTTACTCAGAGGCGGAAGTTATTGTTCCTTACGTGATGGATGATAAAATTGTCGGTGCAGTGGTTTATCTTCATGGTGATTGATAATATTTGTTTGAATTTCTCCAACAACTCCCCAAACGGGCGTTTTATTTGTTGAGACCCCCAAACAACTGCCAGGTGAGGTCGGAAAGCCTCACAAAAGCGGCCACAGTGGCTCAGGGCTCGTGTTTGTCAGCAATCGCAAGTAGAAAATTGAGTGAAAAATACCGGTAATCCGGCAAAAACTCTCAACTAAGATTTTCTATGATGGTCAACTATGATAGAAATCAGTTTTTCTGTATCATCAGAATTGAGTAGAAATTCTAAAAATATGAAATCAGCCGGACTATTTGACCAAGAAGATAACAATGATGCTTTCGAAAAAGTAAGATGTGAGCGTTGTTCTACTCTTTGTGAGGGATATTACACTCTTAGCAGTCTAACTAAAGGTTTGTGGGTAAAATGCAAAAAATGCGGAACACATGCCACGACTTATCAGCCTGGCTTAAATATAACTTGGAAGCCTTCGAAAGCATTTATCAAAGAAGTTGGAAAAGAAGTGGCTTTTCGTATTGCGGCCGAGCTTCAACAAAATAAGGGAAAACTGAAGTCAAACATCTCTGTCTCCATCCCCGGCGCAGTTGATAACACGCCTACTTCCAAAAAGGCTAATCCTAAACCAACACCCCAAAAGATATTGTTTTGTGATGCGGGTACAAAAAACAATGGACAAAAGGGGCGGCAACAAACAATTGTCGTTGTCTGTGATGAAGAAGGCACCATTCTTATGGAAAAGTGGATTGGCGATTTTTCGAACAACGAAGGTGAAATATTGGGCATCATTGCCTGTTTAAGAGGTTTTTCTGAGGGCAAACCAACTGAAGTTAAGACTGATAGTAAGATTGCGGCAAATTGGGCTGTCAGAGGTTGGGGCAAATATCATGAGAAACAATTTCGAAAAGGAAAACTGTCCACTCGGCACAAAAAATTCATTAGCCTGGCCCACGAGCTTTATCTTAAGACAAAATCCACAATAACCTGGACTTCAAGAGATGATAATCTGGCAGGGCATTACATTGAGGAAAAACACAGTATATAGCTTGATACCTTTCCCCCTATTGATTGGGTTAACGTTAAAGATTGTTGCTATTAGTCTTCAATGAATGCCTTAAAATTCTCCAGACTTTGTTTCCAGGGTATAACTAGTCCAACCAAGTAACAAACGTCCCACAAAAGCGGTCGTAATCGGTCACAGTTGCTAAAGAACAATGAGGATCGCCAAAGGTGATCCGCTATCGTATACTGAATTAACATAGTGTCTAGTTGGTGTTTAAATATGAAAAAAAATAATAAAACCACTAGTGTTGCTCAGCCCTTTTTAAGATGGGCTGGAAGTAAACGACAACTCATTCCTGTTTTATCTGAATTTTGGAGTGATGACTTTAATAGGTACGTTGAACCATTTGTTGGCTCAGCCTGTTTATTTTTTAGCCTGGCTCCTAAAAAAGCGTTGTTGAGTGACATTAATGAAGAATTAATTACTACCTATAGACAGATTTCAAATGATACTGGCTCTGTCCTAAAAGCGATAAAGAAGCTGAATAAAAGCAAAGAGGATTACTATAAAATTCGAGCGTTAAAGCCCGACAAACTGTCTCCGAATAAAAGAGCTGCAAGGTTTATCTACTTAAACAGATTTTGTTTCAATGGGTTGTATAGAACAAACAGTAAAGGAGAATTTAATGTTCCGTATTGTGGTGATGATAAGGGTGTTATGCCCACAGACGAGGTTTTCTTCACTGCGGCAAAATTGTTAAAAAATGCTGAATTGCACTCAAATGGTTTTGAAGAAACCTTGAAAAAAGTTCGTAAAGGTGACTTTGTTTATATGGATCCTCCTTTTAGTGTGAGATCAAAAAAAATATTTAACAAATACGACAAGTCAATATTCGGAATGAATGATATAATGTGCCTCAAGAAATGGATGGACAGACTCGATAAAAAGGGAATCCAGTTTGTTGTAAGTTATGCTGAGTCCGAAGAAGCTGATTTACTAAAGGAAGGATTCAATTTTAAAACGGTCTCCGTCAGAAGAAGCATTGCTGGTTTTACAAGCAAAAGAAGAGTTGTTGAAGAAATTATGATTTTCAATAACAATTCGAAATGATAATCAATCATGAATATGAAGAAACAAAAGCTATCATCAGAACTAATAGGGAGTGTACCTTCTCAAGAAATTCCCATTGATAAAGTATTTCTCGATGTTGATAACCCAAGAATTCAGTTTTTGATTGATAGCTATATTTCCAAGGGGGTTAAGCAAAAAGACGTTACTCAAAAACAACTTATGCTTGGCTTGAAGGTTAAGACAAAAGCCAAGTATGACTCTCTTAAGGAATCGATTGAGACAAAAGGACTTTTAGAACCTATTTGGGTTGTCCAACAGCGTGATGAATACATTGTTATCGAGGGAAACACTCGCAGGCTAGTGTTTGAAGATCTTTCACGCAAATACCCCCACAAAGAAGAATGGAAGACAATTAAAGCTAGGGTTTTACCTTCCACTACACCACAGGAGACAATTGCTTTTCTCAGACTTGAATATCACCTGGGAGGAAAGCAAGCTTGGGATCCCTATGAAAGAGCCCGTTATCTATTTAATTTAAAGGAGAATGGATACACAACGGAAAGATTAGCCAGAGAAGCTCGATCTAGTGAGACAGAAATCAAACATGATATCAAGGCATTTGAAGTTATGAGGGACAACTTCCTACCTCATTACGGAGAAGATGTTGACAATCCTTTAGAAAAGTACAGTTATTTTGTCGAGTTGGTTGGAAAGCAGAAGGTAAGGAATTTACTGCGTTCTGGTGAGTTTTCTATAGACGATTATTGTCGATGGGTTGCTGAAGAAAAAATACCACGAGCAATTGACGTTCGTGATTTACCAGAAATTTTTTCTAGTGATGAAGTTGCAGAAGTCTTCAAGAAAAAAGGGTATGACGAAGCGATGGATTTACTTGCCTCAGTTAAACCTGATGTTGTCTCGCCACTATTTAGAGATATAGAAAAGGTAACTGAACAACTTAAGCATTTAAGACATTATGAGGTAACGCAAATAAGAGAAGAGGAACCTGCCAAGAAAGCGAAGATTGAACAGCTAATAATAACTGCTCAATCCGTATTGAAATAATATGGCTTCAAAAGCGCATCAGTTTATAGCCGAGCTAGTAGCTAGGAAAATGATCCTTGACGGCTATGAGGTTATCTCCTTTGAGGGTTATTCAGAAAATGAGCAAAAGATATCATTACCACCAAAAATAAAGAGGCACCGCCCGGATCTCATTGGTATGAAGTCAGGTAGCTTGGCAATCGGAGAAGCAAAAACCGCTGATGATTTTGGTACAAGAACCCATGAACAGCTGGAGGATTTTATATCTGCGCAAAAAGATGTAATTACTGATTTAAAAATATATTTGGGTTTTCCAATCTCAGCAGAAAATCGGATTCAGGGTTTAGTAGGTGGGGTCTCCCAGGATGGAAACATACTATTGCTGCCAATCCCCGATAGGTTGCTACCAGAATAATATGACTAAAAACTACCTTAGGAAGAAAACACAACCTTTCCCTCATCAGCTTGAAGCTATAAATTTTCTTGTTTCCAAACCAAACGCAGCTCTTTTTGATGAACAAGGGGTCGGTAAGACCAAGGAAGTCATAGATACAATAATTTCTTTGTTAAAGACTAAAAAAACAGACGCCGCATTAATCGTTTGTCCAAAAACGTTAATGTATACCTGGCAGTCTGAAATTAAGAAACACAGTTTTTTAGTTCCAGCTGTAATTACTGGCAGTGGCAGATCAAAGGGATACAGATTTCTTACTTCTGCGAATATTTTTATTCTTAATTATGAGGGTGTTAAAGCGGAATTGGAGATTGTTGAGTTACTTCTAGAGTCTCAAAAATTTGTGGTTGTTCTTGATGAGTCACAGAGGATTAAGAATCCAGAGAGCCAAACCTTTGAAGCAATTAATGGTTTATCTAAATTGGCCACCAGGAGATATATTCTGAGCGGTACGCCTGTAGCAAACAAACCAACGGATATTTGGGCACAGTTTTATTTTCTCGATAAAGGAGAAAGTCTTGGGAAAGATTTTAAGGTATTTAAAAAACGGTATGGGAACTTGGATAAAGGTTCAACGGATCTTTATTTAGAATTACAGAAAAAAATATCCCCGATATCGATAAGACGTTTAAAGGAAAATGTTCTTGAGCTTCCAGAGAAAGTGTATGAGCAGATTGTGGTTGACATGGCACCCAAACAATCCGAAATATATGAGAAACTCAAAAAAGAACTACTCATTGAAATAATCAATACTCCTGAAGAAAAAATTGTTGATGAAGCCAAATCAATATTAAAAAAGCTTCTACGCTTAGTTCAAATATCTAGTAACCCAGGTTTGGTTGTGAAGGACTATAAGGAAACTCCTGCAAAATTTACTGCTCTAGATAAATTGGTTAAGGAAATTGTTCACAGCGGAGAAAAGGTAATTATATGGTCCTCATTTGTTGACAATGTCAAAGGACTAAAGTCTAGATACCGTAAGTATGGATCTCTTAATATTTATGGTGGAGTTGAGATTGCTCGGAGAAATAAATATATTAAATCTTTTCAGGAGGATCCTGAATATAAGGTTATGGTTGCCAACCCTTCTGCAGCAAGGGAAGGGTTGACCCTCACCGCCGCTAATAATGCCATTTACCTTGATCGATCTTTTAACTTGGTCGATTATCTACAATCTCAGGACAGAATACATAGAATCTCACAGGAGAAACGTTGCCGGATTATTAAGCTTCTTTGTTCTGACTCAATCGATCTATTTGTTGAAGACAGATTAGCGAAAAAACAAGATGTTGCTAGAGTAATTCAGGGTGATTCACTAGAAATAAATCATGATAATTATTTAACAAAAGAGGAAATAATTGAGTTATTGAATTAAAATATGGATATGCCAGATAAACAAGCCACTTCTTTCATGACGATAGGGAATAAAAAGATCCCAGTTAGTACTGAGGAAATAGATATCTTCCAACTCGATTATTATCCGGAAAATCCAAGAATAAACTATGTTTTAAGTAAATACGGCAAAGACCTTGGACAAGATCTTATTGAAAAGAGTTTATGGGCGTTGGACTCAACAAAAGACTTAGCTGAAGACATAAGAATAAATGGAGGGCTACTTGAAGAAATATTAGTGCTAAATGGACAAGCTGTTGAGGGTAATACAAGGCTTTGTGCTTATAGGCACTTGTATAAGAATGCTCCGGAAGGACAAAAGAACAAATGGAGAAAGATTCGGGCAAAAAGGCTGCTTCAAGAAATAGACGTTAGAGATCTCTTTTTACTGTTGGGAAAACTTCATATTGAGGGGAAAACACAATGGGATCCATACGAAAAAGCTAGCTATATTTATAAAATGAGCGATGAGAATGGGATGAGTCTTCAGGAAATCTCCCAAATAGTTGGAATGAATGTTAGTTCCTTACGGACCCAAATTGCCGCCTATGAGTTAATGCGAGATAGGTATCTCCCCAATATTTCCAAGATTGATGATAAAGAGGCTGAGATTAAAAAATTTAGCATCTTTTATGAATATTGTCGCAGTGCCGATTTGCAAAAAATCAAGAAAGAAAGTCCAGATTTATTAACTGATGAAAAGTTTATTAAATGGGTATTAGCTGGGAGAGTTCGTTCAGCTGCTTATGACGTGAGGAAAGACTTAGCTGATATTTTGAGGTGTAAACCTGCGAGAAAGGTATTTCTTGATGAATCTCCTGAAGAGGCTATCCCAGCAGCAAAGGAAGTTGTTGCTCGAGATAGGCCGGAAACGGCTGACTCATTCTTTTCTAAGCTGGATCAGATGACTAGGTTCCTAGAAAATGCTCGTGTAATTGAAATTAAAGGTAAGGTTGCCGAGAACTCAAGGATGAGAAATATGGTAGAAAAATTTAATTCAGAAGCGAAGAAGTTTTATAGAAATGTATCTACTCCCGATGAAGAATCTTCACTTGGTGCGATTACCCCAATAAATAAGAAGAACTCTAAGAAGTTCAATTGACATCTCCTTCCTCTCAATATTGTAAGAACCTCCCCACTTCCTTTACCGTCCACTCCGGATATTCCAGCTCGCTGACCCAATCAATTTTTCCGAATTCATACCATTTCTCGAGCCACGTTTCGCTTATCCGAACGATGTCTCTATCAACCATGGCTTGAAAGCCTGGTGTATAGGCAATATCAACAATTTTCTTATCCTTTATCATGATCTTTGTGGTGAACCACTTAAGAAATTGTTTACGTTCTTTTTTGTTGAAGGCATCATAAAGTTCTGGCAAGCGTTTCATGAACTTGATAATTGTTTCGATCTTTTCCTCATCCATATTATTTGAAGGCATATTGAGTTTCTCGATTTTGGCTTCAACGGCTGTTAGCTCATCTCGCAAGGGTTTGTACTTTTTCTCGATTCTATCCTGTGGAATAACCTCTGAAAGCATTTGATCTTCCAGCTTATCCATTTTCTTTTCTATTGATTCTTTACGCTTTTGGAGAGTGTCGAGTCTGTCTTTTACAGTATCGCCTTGGTTTTCCATGAGAGACATTAGCTCTTGGCGAAGGCCATCAAAAAAGGTGTCGGTGAATTCCAAGCCAGTGATCCATTTGTACAGTTGGTCATGGACCTTCTCGATGTTGGCATAGGGTTCGTTGCAAGTATGACCATGATTTTTAGGTCCCATACAGCGATAGTACTTGTAGATTTTGCCAGTGCTTTTTTCATGCTTCTCACCAGACATCAATGAGCCACAGTGTTGGCAGTAGACTAACCCTGCCAAAAACCAGTTGTGCTTTCGTGACCTATTTGCTCCTTTGTTGTGTTTTTTCATAATTGCCTCCGCTTTTTTAAATTCCGTGATATTGATAAGTTGAGGGTGCTGGCCATTTTTATAGATTTTGCCATCGTACTTGACCCAACCAAGATAACGAACATCGGTTAGGATTTTTTGAATGTTGCTTGAATGAACACGTTTGCCATTTCGAGTACGAAAGCCTTCTGCATAAATTTCATCGCCAAGGGTATGGATAGAGTAGTTACCAGTGTTATATCGGCGGAAGGCTTCTTTTACATAGTACACTCGCTCTTTATCTATTTTCCAGGGCACACCTTTCTCATATGAGTTGAGATAGCCAAGAACAGCCCCACCTGGTTGTAATCCTTTTTCTGCCAAACCAACCATAGTACGTTTAGTCTTAACACCAGTTATTTCTCTTTGCAGCTGATTGGCTCCAGCCATAATGAGGTCAACAAAGTTGCCCACAGGGTCATCACCAAAGTTAGGCTGCTGGGTAGCAATCAGGACCACGTTATGTTTTTTGAGAAATGATTTGACGGCCAAGTGGTCTTGAGCATTACGAGCAAAGCGATCAGTTTCTTCGAGTAAAACTGCATGAACGTCAGGATCATCAGCACAACGTTCCAGCATACGATTGAATTCAGCTCGTCCTGATGTTGAACCACCACTTTTTCCGCCGTCTTTGAACGCTTCGAGGATTCGCCATTCACGGTCTTTAGCAAATTTAGTTAGGCGTTCAATTTGATCTTCAAGTGAGTGACCTTCCTCAACTTGGCGGCTAGTGCTAACACGAGCGTAAATGAGACAGTTCTTAACGTGGTCAAACTGTGAGGTGTCTGTGCTTTGATACATATTCATCCTTATACTTAAATGGCCGCCCTGGTGCACTCAACGCGAAAGAACTTCGGTTGTCCAAGACGGCCATTAAAAAAGTTCTATCGCTGATTGTTGAGTGCATAGCTATTTTCTCTGATTTCATACTCTTTCGTCAAATGGAGTTCGTGATGGGCGAAAATGACTATCTTTAGTAGCCTTTTCTAACATGAAGCTCATCTGCTCCTTAGTGACTTTTTGAATTTCTTCCTCGGTTGGTTCTGCGAATTGAATGTCATCATGGCAGTCAAAAATAGGGTCCTCTGAGCCAATAGTAAAGTTGCCAAAATAGTTGTAGACAAAATCAACGTACTGCTGATGTTGTTGGAGCATAAAATCATAGTGCTCTTGAGCGGCTTTGGCATACCAGGTCTTACGAGACACAATCTGAGTACCATCAAAGTAAAAGTTCTCAACTGCTTCAATCACTCTAATATAGGCAAGGAGTCTTAATTTGATTACTGATATTGAGAAAAGCAACTGCTTAATTTGTTCCAAGGTCTTGGCTTCTAGGTGCAATTTTTTATCACCACTTATTGGTTCGTAAGTAATTGCGTTGAAGTGGTCAAGGTGTTCAAGCATTCGTTTCTTAATGATATTGGCAGTAAGCTCACCAGTTTTCTTTTCTTGACTCTGTTTGGTCTGAATAATAGCTACATCGTTGTGGCAAAAGTAAATGAGGTTATCGACATCATCAACAAAATCGTTGAAGCCTATATCGTACTTTTTTGAGTAGTTATACCAACTGGTAGCTGTGATTCCTGGTTTGCCCTTATCCTCTGAGGTCCCGTAAAAACCAAATTCATTGCCGACTATGGCGGCTTCAAGCACTCCATTGTCAATCAGCTTTTGCAGTCGTTGTTTTTGATTTTCAATCTCACCAAGCCATTTTTGAGTGTCAGCTGGATCGGTGGGAGTAAAGTCATACTTGGCTGTCACCATTTCTCTCATTTCGTCACGACTTTTGCCTTCATACTCTGCATATTCCTGATAAAGGTGTAGAAAGGCATTTTTCTTATCTTTGTATTCGAGATAAGCAGCTAATCGCTCTTCAACATGGTCAAGATACTCATCAATCAGTTGGTCCTCGGTTTTATTGGCATCAGCTACCAGCTGTTTGTGGACCATAAATAGATCGGTGTCTTTCCACCAACCTTCTGACTGGAGTTTGGCGAGTGCCTCGTGTTCAGCCAAAGTTTCTAGAGAGAAAACAGCTGATAATTCTTGGGCTTTTTGTTCTTCGTACAATTCTTGGTAACCTTGTGGAGTGACAATTTTAGGTAACCAGTTCAGATCTCGGCGAGTGAAGTGGCTGTAGATACTCATCGACCACTGCTGATATATTTTTTCGAGTTGCTGAGAATAAAGAAAAAAGCGTAAATACATGGTCTGAAAGTCGGCTTCCATGACCACATGAACGGTTTGGATCATATCCATGTAGAAGTTGAATTCGGTTATTTGATTATTGCTCATATTCATCTTTATCTTGTTGATTTCATGGCCTAAATCTTCACCAGTCTCATCACCTTTGACGATGTATTCTGCAATGATTTTGGCTCGTTCTTTTGCCGTTAAGACACCAGCTAGAGCTTGGATAGAGAAGTTTTTCATTTGGAACCTTTCATTATGGATTTGCGTTCCAAAATCACTCGTTCAATCACCTCTAATCGTTTATCGAGATCTGCTGATTCAATGGCTTTTAGTAAGTGTCCAGCCAAGTAACCAACAGTACTGGCAACTTTGGGTGGGATACTGCCATCACGAACGCCATTGATTGTTTCTTCCAGTAACTGGACCACACCATCAGGCTGACGGACATCAATTGCAGGCAACTCAACGCTGTCTTTTCTGGATGAGTTGAGTCCACCAAGCACTACAGCTTGGGCGTGTTCATCACGAGTTTCGGGATTGTGAGTAAAACAGAACTCACTTCCTTTCATGGCATGAGCCTTACAAGGTTGATTATTAGCTTTGATATAAGTGCATTGCATAGTTTTCTCCTGGTTTATTAGTAACAGTTATGGGTAGAGGGGAGATTAGAAGAGTGCCTCCTCGATCTCCTCCTCGGTCATGTTTTCTACGGTTTTGTTGTCAGTGTTGCCAGTGCTTTCAGGACCAGAGTTGTTTGATGTAGAGGTGCTGGAAGCAGTGGTGGCAGTTTTTATGATTCTTATGTAAGTACCATCCTCCATTTTTTCTTTGGTGACATTGAGGCCATAGGCCATCAAATTAGGTCGGACATCTTTGATTTTCCGCCACAGCCAAGTGGGTGATTTGGGAAAACCCTGTTTGATTTTGAGGTTCTCAGCTATCTCAAAAAGTTCTTTGTAAAGATCTGAACTGCGTAGCTCTTGGTTTGATTTGTTCCTCATGAACTCCATAATGGTTTGAGCAACAGGTGAAGAGTCGATGGCTTCTTCATTTTGTTGTTTGACGTTTTGATTGAAGGCATCAGAGAGATCTTGCTCGGTATATCCCAAGTGGATTGCTGCAGCTGTGGCATACTTGAAGTAATCTGCCATGCGAGGTTTGGTAGTAAGTTCAATATCGTGTACAGTGTGGAGAGTAGCGGCTACGGCATCAAATAAGGCTCCAAGAATAAGAGATTTGTCTGTTTTGAAACGATGCCACAGATTTTTTTCTTCACGTCTATCCCCGTCAGATATTCGCTCTAAAGGCACAATGATGCTACGATCTAGCAGGTCAGCTTTTGTTGCGACTTGGTTGATACCACAAAGGCCAGCCACTCGCTTGTAGGCATAGAGTACGTCCTCATCATCAGTAAAAAGTTGTCTTTTAGTAAAACCATCACCAGTTATCAAACGGCAGAGGGCATCAGATAATGAAACAGACAAGGTTGAGAGGTTGTCCAAAAAGACGGCATAGTGATGGCTGGCAAACTGAACCAACTCACGAATAGAGTCAGGTGGAGTGAGAAGTGGCACTTGGCTGGGATCAATCATTTCTCTGAGAATACGTAGCAGACTTGATTTTGCCGAACCCTGATCGCCATGAAGTACCAGCATGGCTCGTGGGATATCTGGAATTAAGCTAACAACCAAGAAGGTCAAGATTAGTAACTTTTGCTGTTGGTCCTGCACGTTCATGAAAGCAAGAATTTCTTCCAGATTGCCACCACGCTTGGGCAATACTTGTGGTTTTTGGTGAGAGAAACGGTTGAAGTAGACAGGGCAGCTACTGTCAATGCTCCAGCCGTCTTTGTCGATAGCTATTACATGAGTGCCATCGCCAATGTCATAGTAGATTGTGTTTTTATGTCTACCGACACGATTGAAGACAGTGATTTTATCTCGGTCATAGGTTGCAATGCCTTGGAGAGTAGTAATAGCATTGCTCACAGCTTCGGAGCTAGGTGGTTTGCCTTCACTATCCCAAAACATCTTGAAGAGAAGCTGTTTTGTAGCGGAAGAACTAATTTTGAAGGTTAAGAATCCAGTCTCAAGTGAAGTGAGGACTGGCTCGTGGAACTGATTAGTAAAAAGCTTGATACTACTGCCCAGGACCATCTCAACTAACAGTTTGGCTTGGCTGGGACGATTGGAGCCTCCCTCATCTTGTTCTGGCTGACCTTCTTCACGCTCGGCTATCGAGTCAAATACAGCTCTCAGCTCGGTTGCTGAAAGAGGTGGTTTGTTTTGTGTATTCCAACCTTGTAGCAGAGGCCAAACGACTGCTTCCCATTCGTCTTTTGGGTAACGACTGAGAAGCGATCCTGCTACCTGAGTAGCCGAGTGATTACGTGTAGACTTTTCTACACCTTCAAAGACATTTTCATCGCTTTTTACGCTAAGTTTTAACTGTTGGTTACCATTGATTGAGTCGATAAGACTCCCAGGCATTTCAGCCAATTCGGTATCTTCTGGATTGCTCAGCCAAAAGTATTGATTCCCAGAGGGATGTTTGCTGGGTGGCAAGATGGCATAGCCACCTTCACCTCGAAAGTCAGTGTTTTTGACAAAACCAGCGGCATTTTTAATAGTCTTATCAGGTGATTTGAAGAAATAGTGTCGGCCACCAGAACCAGTTTGGGAGAAAGGCGTAGTAGGTAAAGTAGAGGTGTCAAATTCAGAACCCTCATCAAGGTCAAGAACTACAACACCAGAGATCGAGCCTGTGACGAGGGCATAGCCAGCTATCTTTGAGCTGGAAGCCCATTCACCAACTTGTTCTGTAGCTGGTTGCTTGGTTTGAAATTCCTTCCACTTAATCAACGGTTTCTTGTCACTTGTGACTGGAATAATAGACCAACCAAGATTCAAGTAGTACTCACCAAGTTCTCTCCATTCTTGATTGTTTGCTGGTATGCGGTTTGTTATAGTAGACATATCAATCTGTGGGAGGGTGCATCCAGTCGGACACACCCTCCTGCTTTCGTTTTATTTACTTGCTGGCATTACTTCTGAAATAATTTGCCAGCCATCTTTATCACCAGGCTTATCTTTGACCAGTATCTGGCAGGGTTTACCTACCAAAGCACCCAGGTCAATCTCAGTACTTGTTTCAGGTGACTTACCCATGAGTGCGGCTACGATATCGTAGAGCTTGGTATTCTTAGCACCTGTGCTGAGTTTCATACTGGCGATGGTGGTCCTCTCGGTATCCTTGTGCTCACCGTCAGTAATGAGAAACGTGAGTTTGAGGTAGGGACCAAAGTCACCTTCGCTCTTTTCAAGATCTGATAGCTTTGCCTGATATACGCCTGTTGGTATTGGCTCAGGAGCACTGGTTGTTTTTACGGTTAGGGTCATGTTTTTTGATGACATATTTTTCCTTTGTGTAATTTGTAACTAAGATTGGGTTGAAAATATTTTTTACATAAGCTCTCCTTCCTCTGGCATAAGGAGCTCATATGCTTTTTGTGTTATTGCTTCTTCAATTTGTTGTCCAACTTCATAGTTGATTGGGTAAAAAATAGGAACCTCAGAACCATTTTTTAGTTTTTTGGTTGGGTAAACACAGCGGAAACCTGTTCCGTCTCTTTTTGTAAAAACGGCAACATTGCCTACATAAAAATCATGGTCAATTACAAAGTTTGCGAAGAAAGTAAGGCCATTTATGGCTCTTATAGGGATGAGCTCAATTTCACTGATGTTTTTCACTTGAATGCTCCTTTCTTTTTTCTTGTTCTTCTAATCTATTGACAAAAGACAAGAGGAGCTCTGCGAGTGAATGAAACGATCCTGCAACAATTTCTTCCTCATTGGAATCAAGTTGGGATCTAAGGGATGTTATAGCTTGAAGATTATTGTCTTCCACTTGTGCTCCACGTATTTAATAAGTAGAGCAAGTCTAGCTTTGCATACCTGGGAGCGGTCAAAAGGGGAAAAGAGTGGTTAGGAGTGGATAGGAGTGATTAACTTATAACCATCTCCTGTAGGAAGAAAAACTTCAGATTCGGGATTGGTCTGAGTATTGATCTTATAGTATCGTCTTATCTCTCTGATTTTTTGCTTGATGTATTCTCTTTTTTCATTAAAATCATTTTTATCTTCTAGTTGTTTCGGAACGGCCGCAAAGAACTCGCTCCACTTTACTTCTGAGCCTTTTTTCTCAATAAGAAGTTTTAGCAACTTAAATTGAGGTCCATTTAACTTATAGCGATGAGTATGTTCTCCAAAAGTAGATAGACCTGTGTTGATATTAAGTGATAGCTTTCCCCAATTAACTACTTGGGAAGGCTCATTTAACTGAAACATTTTCGTAGGGTTGCTTAAATTAACAGCACTGAGTGGCCTGACCTCTTGTGTCATTCTGACAGTACCAGGTTTGCTGCCTTGAGATAAACCAATCTGCCTTTCATAAAAAGCAATTTGCAAATCAAGTAGCCTGTTTTCTTTCCTTCTTCTTTCTTCAAGATACCTTTGAGAGCTATCAATATTATCAGTTGAGTGAGGTAAAGCTGTGTAACTATCTTGTTCGTGATATTTTTGACCAATATGGATAGCTGGTGTAACAATTCTAAAAAAAGATGGATCTATTAGTGGCTTTGTAATTACTTCAACTATTTTGGCAAGTTTCTCTTGCAACAGCTGGACTACATCAAACATTGTAGTCCACTTTTTCATAGTGTTACTTATGACCTCACCAAATTTTTTGTAGAAACTTATACCTAGATTAAGACTATTTACCAAATCATTCGTTGGTATTTCAGTAGTAAAAACAGTGGGAGATAGGGCTTTCGATATTGACGAAGTAGTTTGGATAGCTTTAAACAGGGAGGAATCATTTAGATTAGGAGGAGAAAATATAATGGGTTTAAGGTCTGGGATTATTTGACTGCCAATTGCTTTTCCCAGCTTAGAAATTTCGTTTAATTCTGAGGGTGATATTATTTCCCCTTCAATTGCTTCGTTATCTTTTTTTGACGGTAGTTTTGGCATGGTTCGATACTTTTTTACACTTTTTGAATACGAGTTAGACCAGATTACCAGTAAAAAGCACGAAAGTGAAGCAAAAAAAAGGAAGTTTAGAACTCAATCAAGTCACGGACCTTCACATTCAGGCCCTTGGCGATGCGGATAAGGTAGTTTACAGATGTGTTGACGTAACCGTTTTCAATCTTCGCCAAATAAGACACGTTCATCTTTACTACATCAAGAGCAAAGCTTTCCTGAGTGTGTCCACGCTTCTTCCTGAGGTCCTTGATTCTTTCACCAAGCTTCTCACGATATGGCAGATACTGGTCATTTTTGATACTTATTGGCACATCTTTATTCTGGTTGTGCTTTCCATATTTAGCCATTCCATATATAGAAAGATTGTGATAATATTGGAACCACCCAGATAGAAATACCAAATAAAGGATGAATATGAAAAAATTACTCAAATGGGGTGCTATCGCATTAGTAGTACTCTTTGTTATTGGCGCCATCGCTGGTTCAGGAGATGAAACACCTAAATCTGATAACTCAACTCCATCAGCAGAAGTAATGGAAAAAGGTGACGCTAAGGAAGCAGCCGAAGTCGAAGAAACTTCCAATGAGACTACAGCACAGAAGAATGCTGTTAGAAAAGCAAATTCTTACCTCAGTATGACAGGTTTTTCAAGAAGTGGCTTAATCAAGCAGCTCGAATTTGAAAAATTCTCAACAGAAGATGCTACCTACGCAGTAGATAAAATTAGTCCAGACTGGAATGAACAGGCTGCCAAAAAGGCTAAAAGCTATCAAGATTTGTCAGGCTTCTCAAGAGATGGTCTTATAAAACAACTAGAATTTGAAGGTTTCACCACTGAACAAGCTGCTTACGGTGCTGACAGCGTTGGACTGTAATAGCAAGTTCTTTTTATAAAAACGCTAATGAAGGCCTCATCTTATGGATGGGGCTTTTTGTTGCCAGTCTTACCATGTTTGCAGGGTCCAGAAGGATTGAATGCTATCTGGTGCTGGTAGCATTGGTAGCACTGCAGGCAGAGCACGTTTTGTAATTGGGATATCCGGTTTTATATTGTAAAATTGCCATATAAGTAAAGTTAATAAATATGTCAATTTTTTTAGGAAAACATTTTACCAAGCTGCAATCAAACCTCGAGCTGAAGGATACTCACCAGGGCTTGGTTGAGCAGCGACATAATGCAGTAAGAACTTATCTTGAAAATAACTCGACAAGAGCCATAGAAACAAAGCTTATTGGTTCATTGCAAAGACAAACCAGAGTGCATCCAAGACCAGATGATGTTTTCGATATTGATATCCTAGTGATACTTGGCACCTTCTCTACTAGAAGTCCTTCTGGCTTGAGTTCCAACCAAGCACTTAGAACTCTTGATGAATTACTGCAAAGAAGCAACAGATATTCTGCAATGAATCCTGTTCAAGATGCTCCAACGGTAACCTTCCCTTACGGTGATGGAAAAATCAAGGTAGAACTCGTTCCCGCATACCGTGACAACATAGGCCTTTCATTAGATGGGGCTCAATCCTATCAACAAGGCCGATGTTATTGGGTTGCGAAAGGACATGGCTGGGAAATAGCTGACTACGACTTTGAGGTTGTTTACTTGACAGAAATGAATAAAGCCACAGGTGGAAGATTAATACCCTTTATCAAAGTTCTCAAAGCCCTAAAGCGTCATGTTCTAGATATTGAGGGGTTAGACTCTGTCCATTTAGAAATACTTGCAACGGAGTTACTTCCAGGACTTATAGCTCGCAGAATTGCAAATAACTTTCCAATCAATACTCCGCTGCTTCTAATTGATATGGTGAACGAAATGCAGAAATACCTGAATAAACCGATTAATTTCCAAGGCTCTCACTTTCCAGATCGTTATATCCGAGAGCCAGCCTTATCATATTTGACCAGAGCTTTGCCAATTATTTCAGAAAATATGATATCTCTCTTGAACCCCAACCTGCCAGAGACTACAAGAATTGCAGGTTGGAGGGAATTATTTGGAACCGTTTTCCCAGAGGAGGTTGAATGACATTGAAAAAAAAGTTAGTTAACGAATGTGAGGTTATTAGAGATAATTGTGAATACATCGCTGAATCACACTATCTCTCAGCAAAACGTGCAAGGAGGACAAAGTACATCTTTGAAATAGTCCCCGCTACAGCATCTGCGATCAGTGGAATTTTAACAGGAGCTGGTGTTTTTCCTGAATGGACTATTTGGTTTTCGGTTTTTACTGCAGCCATAGCAGCAATTTCTGGTGTACTCGATCCATCAAAGAAACATAAAGAATTCAGTACCGCAGGTCATAATTTCACCGCTTTAAAACATAAGGCAAGATTCTTAAAAGAGATTTTGTCTGAAACAATGAGTGATGAAGAGTTAACCAAGGCAACACAATCTTTACATGAGGAATATACCACAACTATAAAGATGAGCCCCTTAACTGAAGAGGATATGTTTAAAAAGGGTTCAGAAAAAATAAAAGCGGGTATTCACAAGCAAGATAATCCTGTCGAATAGAGATTTTTTACCTCATAAGCTATAATGTTCGGGTACTTTTCGCTCTTTAACATAGAGCAGAGAGTTATTTTGGTATGAACCGGTGAACTTCTTTTGCAGATCGCCTGCATTGAGAAAGTTTTAAAATTGTTTGTGCCAAAATCATCTCTCTGTTAATGCATCAAAATCAAAGGAGAAAGATCGTGATTTCACAAGATTCACAGTTCAGTATGGGAATTAAGATGGGTGGAATTACTCTCACAGAGTATCTCCACAATGAAGAAGTATTCGTTCATGGTCCTAAGGGAGCAAGCTTTTCAATCTCCCTAAGAAATAATAGCAATCGTCGTGCCGTTGCAGTGGTCAGCATGGACGGCCTGTGCATAGTTGACGGTCTCGAGATGCTCGAGCAAGGTCTCGGATACATCCTGGAACCTGGTCAACAAATAACCGTAGAGTGCTGGCGATTCAAAGGACACCAATGCCCAGAGCTTCAGTTCAGCTACCGTCCACCAGGTTTTGAAAACATCATGGATGAGCCAGCAAATCCCGGTGTTATTGAGGCTATCTTCTTTTATGAGCAAGAAGACCCTCAATACTCAGCAAATTGGTTGGCTCAATCTGGCTACCGGATCGAAGAACACAATCCAAGTGGTTGGAGTTCAACCAGGAAAACGCAGGTCATTCGAGAGCAATTCGCTCGCGAAGAGCAAGTTGCAGGAAAGCTGGTCATTCAGTACGAAGAACGAGATGCATTACAAAAGATGGGAATTCAGCCACGCTGAGCGTGAATGAAGATCATCGAGAGGTGAATAGACCAGTCTGAAATACGACTGGTCTTTTTTTATGAAAAAAGCACACCCCGAAAGATGTGCTTTTGTTTGGATCAATCCTCAAAGCACAAAGCACTTGGCTTTCAAGGCTTGTAGTTTGAAGTTGATTGTTGCGATAGGAAAACCGTGAATGCTTACGGGATGACGAGAGCCATGTGCTCGCGCACAGCTTGTACAACAGGGGTGCAAGCTTCACGAGCGGCCATGGAGCCGTCATAGATGAACTGACCAATGTCAGCGTTGTCGAATTCCGCACGACGTTGGCGGATCGGGTCCAGAAAGTCGTTCAGGACGGCGACAAGGCGGCGTTTAACTGCCACGTCGCCCAGACCACCACCCGCATAGTGGGCGGCCAGTTCTTCGACTTCGTTCTGATTGGGGTCGAATGCGCGAAGGTACATGAAGACAGGGTTGTTGTCGCTGGAATCACCTGGGTCATCGACCCGCAAGTGATTCGGGTCAGTAAACATCCCCATTACCTTTTTCTTGACTTCATCGGCAGAGTCGCTGAGTTGAATGGTGTTACCCATGCTCTTTGACATTTTTGCCTGACCATCGGTGCCAACCAAACGACCCACTTCGCCAACTAGCGGCTTGCAGGGCGTAAACACACGCCCATAGTCACGGTTGAAACGCTGGGCAAGGTCACGTGCGTATTCGAGGTGGGGAACCTGATCCTCACCCACAGGGACAAGAACTTCGTCCCCGCGGCTAACTGGATATGGGTTGACCATATAGATATCCGCCACCTGATCAACCGGGTAAGCCATAAAACCCATAGAGGCGTTTTCTTGGCGTTCCAGTTCCGTTTTGAGGGTGGGGTTGCGCATGACCTCGCTGTAACGCGCGATCATCATGAGCAAAGCCGACAGTTCATAGCGTTCGGGCACCTGCGATTGCTGGACAAAGTGGACATAGGGCAAGGTGGGGTCTAGACCCACCGCCAACCAGTCCTTGGTGACTTCGATCACTGACCGTGTCAGCAATGCCGGATTATCGGCGTGAGTGGTCAATGCCTGCACATCAGCGAGCAGGAAGTAGCATTCATGCTCTCCTGCATCTTGAATTTCTTTCCACTGCTTGAGGGCACCAACATAGTGGCCCAAGTGGAGAGAACCGGTGGTACGCATACCTGTGAGTACGACTTTTGTTGCCATTTGATTTAACTCCTTCAACTTAAGTTGGATTGAGATAGTTCACGGTTTGTTGCCTATCGGCAACACATTATATCCCAAAAATGAGACACAAAGTGTTACCGATAAGTATATTTACTTGTTAACGAGCGTTATTCACATTGTTTCATATCAGTGTGAGGGTGGGGGTGCACCTCGCGATGCACCCCACCAAAAGCTACCGATTGTTATTACTTCGCCTTTTTGTTCTGCAAGAGAACAGTGGCAAAGATCAAACCGGCAACACCGATTAAGCGCACGATTCGCGT
The DNA here is from genome assembly GCA_964625685.1 of uncultured Pseudomonadales bacterium. Lineage (GTDB taxonomy): Bacteria > Patescibacteriota > Microgenomatia > UBA1400 > PJMF01 > CAZVBO01. The sequence continues at coordinate 68,230 of CAZVBO010000003.1, read as the reverse complement.
GGTCCATTCTGCGGGTACCTCACCTACAAATCCGGGAGCAATGGCATCGATGACCAACGCGGCCACAAATCCCAAACCGACATGGAGTCCGATTACGATCACGATGCTGGATACATCAACGTTGATCTGCTTCGCCCACAGTTCCAGAACCTGGCCCAGAAAAACTGCTGCGAACAGCAAAAACAGGAAGAAGTACACAGCGGGAGACGTGATGATATTCGAACATGCTTCCACAAAGGCTGGGAATTCCTGACGGGTAATTGCCAAAACGAAGGCAGACAGAGTCCCCGTGATAGCGAGTGTACCAATACGGACAACCTGCACATTGATGGGATCGCTATGATCGACGGCAGGCTTGGTAACCAGCCGATCAAAAGCGACCAACAGATTGAAGCCGAGGAAGATGATCAACAACTTCGCTGCTTCATCATGCAGTACCGCACTGTCATTCCACCACTCAGGGTTGAATGCCACAAGCACCGTGCTCACCACGGTCAGTAGGCCAGGGAGCAAGAACTTGTTAGCCTTGATCTTACCAGCCATCCACTCGTAGATGACGATCATCAATACGTAGCCGTTTGAGATGGCTACCATGATGCTGAGGTCAAAGAGCTGATTGCCCCAGAGGAACAGCAGAGTGGCAAAGGCCGCCGAGATGCCAGCGAAAACTGAAAGACGCATCGGCAGTGCGCTGGGTAAGGCGATTTTGGTGTGACCCGGAATACGCCGACCCAGAACTTTACCGAGAACGATGGAAACGAGCAGACCAAACCAGCCACCGATAAACAGGTATGCTGAGGCCGCTGTGATGGGATCGCTTGCAATGGCATAGTTATTGCTAATGACACTGTCAACGATTTTTTCGATGGTCAGAAACAGAGCTGACCCCAATGCGATCAGGAAAACTGACCAGAGAGGCTTGCTTTTGCTTAGTTGCGCGTCCATGTTTTTCTCCTTTTTTGGACTAGTTGCGCTTTTACTTTAGTGTTGCCAATCGGCAACGCAAAAAAGTAACATTGTTTACCTCTCTGCGTTGCCGACTGATATGAATTGTTAAAGAGCTAATTTACTCGAGAAGCAAATTGCTCAGATTATATCAGAATAGATCTTATTTTTCCATATATGTCAATCTATTTGCACTTGTGTACTAGTTTGCTAGTTTACAAAGAAGTAGTGATAGGTTAAACTCGTTTTCTGTAATGAGAAATAAATCAACTATTTATCACTATTCTTGGTGGCAGCTCAGCTAAATAAAGCAGGAGCTGGTTAGTTGTATATTTCTCCCCTAATCTGCCTCCTTGGCGGATTTTTTATTGGGAGAAAGAAATAAAAAAATAAAGGAATAAAATGCAAAGAAGAGAAAGAGATAAAAAATACAATCATGAAATGATTGTCCCGAGACACAATCATATTTTGACCATTGAAAAAATGGTTAATGGACACGGGCATCTAGTAGGTGGTAAAGCAAAAAATTTAGCCGAGCTAACACACGCTGGTTTTCCAGTTCCAGCCGCTGTTGGCGTTTCTACTGAAGCATTCATTCATTATCAGCAAACTGGACAAATTGATTCCTCACTGATTCGTGAGCTTGAAAGAATTCGTAAATCAATGGGCGGGAAAGTAGCTGTTCGTAGCTCTGCTACTTGTGAAGATGGTCGTGATTTGAGTATGGCAGGAGTATTTGAAACATTTTATTTACAATCTCCTGATCAATCTATTGAAGAGGCTTTGACGGCGATTTACGAACAAGCACAATCTCAACAAGTACAAGAGTATTTGAGTCTTCATCAAAATGGAGGGTCACAAGTTGAGATGGCTGTTGTATTGCAAAGATTGATTGAACCAGATATTTCAGGAGTCATATATACCGATGTCGATGGTGAAGGCATTTTAGTCCAATATACGACTGGTTTTGGTAATCAGATAGTTGATGGTATTACTGAGGGGAGCACTTTAATTTATTCTCCAACACAAAAAGGAATTACCAAATCTAAAAATACAGATCTAGTTAGCATTCCTGAGGAGCAAGTGGAAGATATGTCTGAACTAGCACTTCAAATCAAAGAGTCATTCGATAATCTTCCACAAGATATCGAGTTTGCCATTCAGGATGGACAACTTTATATTTTGCAGGCTAGAACACTTACTACAGAAGTTAATGGGATCAATCTAGAAATGAGTCGTGAAGATATTGTGCAACACACACAGGAAAGAGTCAGACAAATTATTCACCAAGAAAAGCAAGATCTTAATTCCGAAACTGTTGTGCTAAGTGATAGCAATTTCAGTGAACTTTTGCCAAGGCCAAAGGAAATGGATTTTGGAGTTTTTGCATATATCTTTACTGGAAGTGGTGGTGTTCCTGGTGCAATTCAATTAGGTCGTCAGCAAATGGGCTACCCGTTGGGTGATGAATCAGTAGGGTTTATGCATTATGTAGGCGGAAAGCCATATTTTAGTATCGCTCGGGATGCCCATACTTTTTATGCAGGGTTTCCAGAAACTAGAGAAGAATACAATCAAACACTAGTAAGTGAGTATTTGGATCAAATTCAAATGGACCCAGAAAAAGGTGAGTACCCAGAGATGGGCTTATATCTTCAGGATCCAACTTTAGAAGATCTTAACAGTCGTTACGGTCAAGAAAAGGGTGCTGAGTATTTTAGAACTTACCAAGACTTTAAAGCCAGAATGGCTAGACATGCAGATACATTCATGGCTGAGTACTTACAGGAAGGAAAACCTGATACAGACGAATTCATTCAAGCAATGGAAGCGGTTGATCTACAGGAATTAACTGTTGATCAATTAGTAATTCAAGCTCAATCCATCCTCGAGCATATGCGAACTGTTTCATGCGTTCATTTTGTAAAATCAGCTCGTTTAGGATTTTATTACTCACAAAGATTGCAAGGGATGCTAGGTGAGCATTATGGCATGAGCCCAGATGAAGTGAATGCCACTTTTGCAGGACTTAATCAAGGTTTAGAAGGTAGTGAAATCACACAAGCAAATCTATTTATTGCGGGTGCAGATGATTTTCATAGTGCATTAACTATTGGCCAACGAGTAGTAGGTCATTACAGCACTGGAGAGATGCTTGAAATTCGACATCCTCGATTGAAGGATGACCAAAATGCGCTCCATAATTACGTTGAAGGTATTTATAGTGCCAGAGATCAATATACTTCCGAGTTTGAGAGACAAAAATCTGATCGTGAGAGAAGTGAAGCACAGCTTTTGTCTCTCCTAGATTCTCAACCTGACTTACAGGTAGAGTTTCAGAGGGTGATGCGAGCTTCTCAAACATATATGGCTCTAAGAGAGACAGTGAAATACCAATTTGTCAAAGAATACTCGCTTTTAAGGGATGTTTTGGTTGAAATAGCTGATCGTTATAATATCGATGAACAGGATATTTTTTCACTTGATCCTAGAGAGATTGAAGAATTTGTTCAAAATCCTGAAAGATTTGAGGCACAAATAGCGGAGCGTCAAGAACGGTTTGATAAATATAGCTTTGTTGATTTACCACCTGTAATTCGTGAATCTGATATCGATCAGTTGGGTGAAGAAGATGAGGATCTTACTGATCATTTTGAACTATTTGGCAAACTTCTAGCTCAGGGTCAGGCTTTAGCCGAAGCCATCATCGTTAATATCGAAGATTTTGAAACTGTCGAAGCAGCTAGAGAAGTACTTGTTTTTTATCGTAACCAAGCATTACCCATTGTTTTGGTCGCTTCTCAGATGAATTTGAGTCATGATCCTCTAATTGTTCAAGCTGATGGCTTAGTGATTGAAAACGCTGGATTGGTTTCTCACGGGGCACAAAGAGCTCGGGAATTAGGACGTGGTGCAATAGGAGGCATTAGAGTTAAGCATCTAAAGACTGGTGAATATGTTAGTTTCGATCCATCATCTAAAAAAGTGACTAGAATGAACGGAACGAGATGAAAATAACATTCTTGAGACATGGACCACTATTAGAGCCGTTTGATAATTATAATGAGCTTTCTCTGCACGAATTGTCTCAACTTGCTAAGCAAGAAATAGATCCATCAGTGAATGGATCTAAGATAAATGTTGGGATGAGCGGAGAGGATTATCTTCTAGAAAAATATGATGTGCTTTATGTGAGTGAATCACAAAGAACATCAGATACAGCAGCTGAATTATCAAAAACAATTAGTCTTCCTCCTGTAATTAAATTACAGGAGCTAAATGAAATAGTGTTTGACCCTTCTAAGCTAGTGACAGAAAAAGAGTATGACAATGAAAAGCTATCAATTATAAGAAAAAGGTTATTCAAGGCTTTAGTTGATGATACTAATATTGAATCAGGTAAAAAAGTGGCACAAAGAATTCAAAAACTAGATAGAGTATTGAAAGAAAATCAAGCAGATACTGCTCTAGTTATCACACACGGATTTTTCATGAGGTATCTTGATATTTTTTATCGTCAAAAATCACAGGATTTTGGTGAAGTCGCACTGAATCAAGCTATCAATTATAATTATGCCTCAGGTTTTATGGTATCTGTAGACTAGTTTATTGATATACTAATAACTATGACTGAAGAAGAACAATTAAACGAGTTTATCAGCCAGGTACTTTCCTATAAGGATAAAAGTGCCTTGCGCACATTTTTTGAAGCAATCCTAACTCCAAAAGAACTTGCTGAAATTCCAACCCGTTTGCAAATTGTGAAAATGTTGAAGCAAGGTATCGCCCAAAGAGAGATTGCAGATAAGTTAGGAGTTGGTGTTGCAACAGTAACAAGGGGTTCCAAAGAATTGCAAAAAGGCAACTTTTCTGACATTCAAGAATGATTATTGAATTTCTATAGTTCGGATACAGTCCCACAGGGGGAGCCAAGTTGAACGACTTGCGTATTTTACGATAACATCAAAGGGAAATAGCAGGTCATATCGTATTTTTTCGCCTTTTAAGCGTAAGTTCCGAAGTACAATTTGCAAAATTTGCCGTTTTTCTGCTGGTTCGGAACTTTCAAATAGCTGTGGGCCTCGTGAGGCCAGCTCTACCAGATATGCCGTCGTCAAATAGAAACTTTCGTCTTTCCGTTGCAGTTGCTTGATTTTGGCTAACACCTCGCTTTGTTTGTCTCGGTACTCTTTTCGTTTTTGTTCATAGTAGTCGCTAGTAATTCACCACTGAACAAGCTGCTTACGGTGCTGACAGTGTTGGACTGTAATAGCAAGTTATTTTTATAAAAACGCTAATGAAGGCCTCATCTTATGGATGGGGCTTTTTGTTGCCAGTCTTACCATGTTTGCAGGGTCCAGAAGGATTGAATGCTATCTGGTGCTGGTAGCATTGGTAGCACTGTAGGCAAAACGTGAAAGGAACCAATTAAGTTGACAAAAAACATATGTACGTCTATACTTACCGAACGGTTAGTACGCAGAGTCATTTATGACTAAAGGCAACACAAACACTAAACAGCAGATTCTCAAGGTTGCGGGTGAACTTTTTTCACAGCGCGGATATTTTGGCGTATCTATGCAGGATATTGCCAATGAGATTGGCATCACTAAAGCAGCTCTTTACTACCACTACAAAAGCAAGGATGAACTGGCAGAAATATTGCTCCGCAACGCTGTACAGGAACTAAAAAAGGAACTGAAACAAGCAGTAGATACAAGTATATTGCCTTCGGATGTTTTTTTTAACATCATAAAAACCTTTCTCGACTTCAAAATTAGACATCCTGAAATTTCGTTACTGGCGACCATAAGTTCAGGCAGTGATGAAAAAATTCCTATTTTAACAGTTATTACGGATCTCAGACAGGAATTAATTAAGTTTGTCCGCCTACTGGTGGAAGGTCTGAATATTACCAGAAAAATTACTTATAAAACAATTTTTACCATAGCCACATCCATTATTAGCGTGACATTGTCGCCTTTTTACCGTAGCCAGGGAGAAGACACAAAGCAGATGGCTCAGGATTTGTCCGATTTACTTGTTAAAAAAATTTAGGATTCTAACTATGTCAAAAAGCTCAATAAAACAAACTATTTTCGGTCGATTAATCAAGGCCAAGTGGCTGATATTGGTAGTTGTGGTTATCGGTCTGGGTATGTTTGCCATTGCGTCCCGCAATAATCAGGAGGATTGGCACACGACTACTGTCAAACGCCAGGATATCACCGAGTCGGTCAATGCATCCGGAGAGCTGCAGGCCAAACAATATGCTGAGCTTAGGTTTAATACACCCAGCAAAGTAGTATGGTTGGGGGTTGAAAAAGGTGATCAGGTAAAAAAATGGCAATCGGTTGCATCTCTGGATAAAAGAACTCTTGAAAAAAATCTGAGGAAAAAATTGCTTGACTACCAAACCACCAGATGGGATTTTGAGCAGACGCAGGATAATTATGATATTAACGGGAGACAATTGACGGAGGTTGTTTTAACCGAAGAAGAGAAGCGGATTCTGGAGAAATCACAATTCGGCCTGGATAAATCGGTACTTGATGTGGAGATTGCTGATTTGGCTGCCCGGGATGCGGTTTTAATATCGCCTATTGAAGGAACAGTCATCAGTACCGGAGGCTTAGTTGCAGGAGAAAACCTGACAGCAACTAACCTGGGGACGAAATTTATCAAGATTGCCGACTTATCAACTTTACAGTTTGTTGCCCTGGTGGATGAGGTTGACTACGGCAAAATTCACCCCGGACAAAAAGTAAATATCATCCTCGATGCTTTTCCCGATGAGACTTTTGAAGGAACTGTCAGTTTTATCAATAAGGAAGGGGTTAAAAACATCAGTGGCGGCGTAACCATTCCTATTGAAGTTACTCTTGCCACCCCGGACGACCGCCTGGTCGTAGGTTTATCAGGTGAAGCTGATTTTGTTATCGAGCAAAAGGAAAATGCCCTATCTGTTCCCAGAGAATTCATTCTGACAAAAGAAGGCAAAACATATGTCTATATCCTGGAAAACAACAAACCGGTGATGAAAGAAGTTACTACCGGACTTTCTACGATTTCCCAAACAGAGATTATTTCGGGTGTCGGGGAAAATCAGGAACTAGTTTTAATTAAAAACAATGGCAGTACAAAATGACAAACAAAGGCAACCCTTTACTTGTAGTGGACAATGTTTCCAAGGTTTACCAGATGGGAGGGCTTTCCGTCAGGGCTTTGGACAATGTGTCCCTGAAAATTAACCAGGGTGAATTTGTTTCCATCATCGGCCCGTCAGGCTCAGGGAAATCTACTCTCATGCACCTGATTGGATGTCTGGATGTGCCGACTGATGGCCGGATTATCCTCGACGGTCACGATATCAGTAAACTCGAGGAAAGGGATCTCTCGGAAGTCAGGAACCAAAAGATCGGTTTTGTCTTTCAGGCATTTAACTTATTACCCCGGACTACAGCGCTGGAAAACGTCTCGATGCCGCTTATGTATAACCATACCTCTGAAGAACATGCCATCGAGAAATCCAAGGCTGCTCTGGAAATGGTTGGACTGGGCGAACGTATGGATCACCATCCCAATCAGTTGTCCGGCGGCCAACAACAGCGGGTAGCGATTGCCCGGGCCTTGGTTACGGATGCCCCGATCATTTTAGGGGATGAACCAACCGGCAATCTTGATTCAAAATCAGGTAAAGAAATCATGACAATCTTCAAGAATTTACACAAACATGGAAAAACAATTGTCCTGGTGACTCACGACGACTCCGTTGCTAATCAAGCAGATAGAAAAATTATGATTAAGGACGGAAAAATAGTTACATAAGAATTAACCATATGCCATTTAAATCATTATTAAAAGTTGCCATCCGTGCCATTAAAGCGAATAAAAGCCGCTCTCTTTTAACATCGCTGGGTGTCATTATCGGTGTAGCTTCAGTTATCCTGTTGGTTTCCGTAGGATCAGGCCTGAAAGATTACATTACTGACCAGATGCAGGACATGGGGTCTAACTTAGTTATGGTAATGCCGGGAGAAATCGAGTTGGATAACCTCGGAGCGGGCGGAGGGGCGTTGTCAAGTAGTTTTGCCGCCATTTCAGCCTCAAAGCTGGAACTTGATGACCTTCAAGCTATAAAAGAACAGGTACCTTATATTGAAGAGGCTGTTGGTTTGGTTATGGGCTCTGCTCCCATCCGCTATCAGAGTGAATCCCAGATGGCTCAGGTTCTCGGTACTACCGCCGACTACACAAAAGTAAGAAGTAGCGACTTTGAATCCGGAAGTTTCTTTACCGAGGCTGATGTTAACTCCGGACGTAAAGTGGCAGTTATCGGCTATAAAATCGCCGATGAAGTCTTTGGTAGCCCCTATGTTGTCGGGGAAAAATTTAAACTTGGTGAATACCGGTATACGGTGATCGGGGTCATGGCTGAAGCCGGTGGTCAGGGTAGCATGAGTCCTGATGATAAGGTTTACGTGCCTATTACGGTGGCTCAACGGCAGTTTAACCAGGATAACTTGGGAATTATTTTTGCCCAGGCAACATCTTCAGAAGAAGTGTCATCCGCCGTAGCCATGACTGAAGAAGTGATGAACAAGAGACTGGATCAGGAAGACTATACCGTACTCGATCAGAAGGAGATTCTTTCTACTGTTTCAGGCATTTTAAACACACTAACTGTTGCGTTGGGAGGAATAGCGGCTATTTCGCTTCTGGTAGGTGGAATAGGCATTATGAATATCATGCTGGTTTCCGTTACCGAAAGAACTCAGGAAATTGGGTTACGTAAAGCCCTTGGAGCTAAACCGGAAGTTATTCTCACGCAGTTTCTCCTTGAGGCCACAATTCTTTCTGTTGGCGGCGGGCTAATTGGCATTTTAGTCGGATCAGGTGGCGCTCTTTTGATCGGTTATTTGATGCCGGTTTCTATAGCCTGGTGGTCAATAGTTTTGGCTTTTGCTGTTTCGGCAGGAGTAGGAATTATCTTCGGGGTGACACCGGCAAAAAAAGCCAGTGAATTATCCCCCATTGAAGCTTTAAGACATGAATAAGGAACATTTTTTCTCTGGCGAAGGAATGAGAGACAGACTGGGCAAGGTCACAGATTTGCTAGATTTGCGTATTCAGGGTGCGGAGGTACTTAAAACAATTGATCTGTCCGGTGCGATACTGGCGATAGCTCCTCATAGCGGACATCTTGATTCACTGGTTGTCAGAAAAGCTGTACCCGAAAATATTCGCAAGAGGCTGGTTTTCCTCGCGGGCGCTGATTATTGGCAGGGACCCAGAAAATGGATATCTCATATGTTTGCCGGAACGTATCCTCTGACAAGAAACGGTTCAGTATCAGAAATAAGGGAAAACCTTTCCGGTGTTATTGATTTACTGAAATCGGGAAAAGTGGTAGCCGTTTATCCTGAAGGTACCAGAGGAAGTGGCGATATTCCGGTAGAGCAGAGACAATTTATGAGGGGCCTTGAATGGATAATCAAACAATCAGACTACGGTTATCCAGTTTTCCCGGTGAGGCTGACCGGTTTGGAAGATGTGATGCCAAAAGGCGCTACATTTCCTAAATTTTTTAGGGAGCATAAAAGAAAGCCTGTTTCGGTTCATATCGGAGAGGGAATCGACTTCAGAAGGTCTGAATTTAGTTCGGCTCCGCTGGAGACTAGAGGTTATGTGATCACTTTTATCAGGAATTCCATAGCTGCTCTTTAGCGAAAGTAAAACGTAGTAATACAAAGGATAAAATCTTAGGTTATGAAGTTGACTACGATTATTTTTGTGCCGATTGTGCTGAAAACAAAGAGAAAGACGATGAAGTCAAACACGACAAATTGCTGACCGCTGACACCATGGAGAAAGATGAGTTCTATTACTGCAAAGACTGGGGGAAGAAAATTGGCAGCGGTAGTAGCGGTGGTGGTGGCGGAATTTTATAAAAACTAAAAGCCGAAAAACAAGTTGTGGTAACAGAGACTGATAAACATCTAGTTTCCAAAGACAACAGGCTCAGTGGTCTGACGGGCATTTTGCCCTTATCCAGTATTCTGGTCATTTTGGTCATGATTTGGCTGGCGTATGCATTTCTATCAGCCGGAATGTATACATTTTATGCCAGCGCACTGTTTTTGTTCTACGCTCTGACTAAAAAATGTGGATCTAGGTAATTCTGCTGGGTGTATTTCAGACAATTCTTTTGATTCCGCTACGGATGAGTCATGAGGTCGGATAATATAGATGAATTTCAGAAAGACATCAATAAGCTACCTGATGAGACACTGCAAAGGCAGCAAATTAAACATCAATTCCGCTTGGGCAGCAGACCAGTTCTTTTTTATGTTACCGATTTTTTGATTCAACTGACCACCTTTTTCACCATCAGCCGCTTGTTTTTAACTGATTTTTACAGCCGGCAAATACCGGTTGACAAACTTTACTCATTTGTTCCGTATCCTGACTACTCGATCAGGGATACTTTTTTCAAAATACCTCACCCGGCTATCACCAAAACAGTTGATTTAGGCTGGCAGGCATTACTCACATTATTGTTAACCTTGATTGTTTTTCTAAAAGAGTTGCTGTTTCTTTAGCAATGGCCAGATTTACTTCCCATTCCGCTTTGCCACCGCCACTGGCACCAGTGTTGCCTTTCAGTCTTTCTAACTCAGGAGGAACTTGATCATTTTGCCAGTGTCCCACTTGTAAGCCTACTTTGGGTGGGCTATCTGGTCGGGTCCAATTGGTCAGCCAATCATCATCAGTATCACTGGGTGGCTGTAAATCCTCTACGACGTAAGGAGGGGCACCTTTTTCCCCAGAAAAAGAATGGAGCTGTCGAAAAACAAGGATTGATAGCAAAGCTAGGAAAGTGAGCAATAGGTACTTCTTCATGGGCAGGTGGATGAGTGTAACAGATCAATGTAAGAATCAGCTGAATAGTTTATACTTTAGCTGTGAACATCTTTTTCAAAAAAATTTATCAATGGCGTTATTTTTTTTCATTAAGTTTTATTTTATGCATTGCCGCAATTCTTCGTCTTTATCACTTAGGCACATTGCCCTTAAATATTCACGTCGATGAAGTCATGAATGGCTACGTGGGTCGATTTATTTTGGAAAATGGAGTAGATCTCTACGGCAACAAATGGCCAATTTTATATTTTAACAATTTTGGTGACTACCCTAATGTCCTGCCCATGTATGTATCGGGTATCTTTACCTATGTTTTTGGGGTGACTGAGTTTGCAGTGCGATTTCCCATTGCTGTTTTTGGAGTTTTGGGAGTATGGCTAGTGTATTTAATTACCCGGCAAATTTTTCAAAGTAAAACTGTCGCAGTATTGACAGCACTGGGTTTAGCGATTATGCCGTGGCATATAGTTTTATCACGAGCTACTGCTGAAGGAATTACCGCGAGCAGTGTTTTTTTGTTTGGATTATGGGTGTTCTTTTTGAGTATTAACAGGAAGTCAATTCCGCTTAGTTTGGTAACTATTGGCGTGTGGTTACTCACTTATTTGTTGTATCCATCTTATCGAGTCATTATCCCGCTGGTGTTATTGCCTACATTTCTCCTGGTTCAAACCAAGAAACAAAAATGGGTGATGATTATTGGCACGCTCTTCGCTTTTAGCTTAACGATGGTGATCAGTCAAACAACTTGGGGCAGAGGCAGATTTGAACAGACCAGTGGTTTTGAACCCTTGTTGGCGGCTCAAAGCACCTACATTGCTCAAGAAGGGAATGCAAATGCAGTCAAAGCCAGAGTTCTGTTTAATAAACCAGTGATGTTGGGCCGAGAATTTTTGTATCAATACGGTACCTATTTTTCGCCGCAGTTTTTATTTGCCAAAGGTGGTTTACCTATCCGTTATGCTGTGCCTGACAGTGGGTTGTGGTATTACAGCTATGCAGGGTTGTTGGGTGTGGCTGGAGTAATTTTGTTTTCCTCTTTACAGAAAAGATCACTACGCCGATTTCATCATCAGATTTTTATTTCTGCTAAAACTCAACAACGGTTTATTTTTCTCATTTGGTTACTGCTGTTAGCTCCATTGGCAGCTGCTTTAACCCATGGGCATGAAGTCCCCAATATTCATCGAGCAGCATTGATGGGTCCGATACTGGTGTTGATTAGTGGCTACGGCTGGGCAGTTATTTTGGAATGGCAGCAAGTATGGCGAAGAATAATCTGTGTGTTGCTGTTCGTGGTAATAGCTGGCGAGTTTTTATATTTTGGGAATATGTATGCAGTGCATAGTAGCAGTTTGGAAATGATCCATCGCAGTAGTGAGATGAAGAATTTGGCACATTACTTGGCAGAAAAGCAATTGGACTATGATCAAATCTATATTGAAACTCGAAATGAAGCTCCTATTTTCTATCTCTTTTTTAATCAAATTTTTAATCAAGATTTAAGTCACCAATTTCACTCAGCCTTAATGTTACCTGATTTTCAGAATTTACATTTTGATACTTCAGAATGTATTTCTCCTTACACTCTGGGTCAAGACATCTCACATCAGCACAGCCTTTTCATTGTTAGGTACACCTGTTTTAACAAGGAAGAACCAGCTCTCTCTGATTTGCCTCAGTTCCAGCAAATTGACAGCATTATGAGTCTAAATCCTCAACCCATTGAACTGATGAAGGTGTATGAGCTGCCAGCAACCGCAAGTGCCGAAGGAGAAGATTGATAGTTTTCCTTACCCCTTTCATACCAGTTTGTGTAGTTTGAATCTAAGTTGAGTTATCTATAATGAAGTCATTCATATGAAATCAACTTTCAAACCACGGCGTTTTTTTTCTTTGAGCAGACGAGCTCGTAAGATAGTAGGTGTTTTGTTGGTGTTGCTGATTATGATTGGTCTCTCAGTTGTGGTTTATGGATATGTCCATTACCAACAGCAACAATTTCAAGCTCAGGTGATTCAGGTTCAAGAACGACTGAGTGATACTCAGCAGCAACTGGATCAATTAAAATCGGTGGATCAATATCAACGCAATGAGGAACTCCAAGCTCGAATTGAAGCTATTGAAACCAATTACACTGCTGCGGTCAAACTGTATGAAAAATTGGATGATTTTGCCGTTCAACGAATTGATACTGGCACTCAAAAAACAGAATTTGCCCAAATTTTACGTTACTTAGCAGAGCAGAAATATCAGGAAGCTGAAAAATTATTAGCCCAAGTCAATCAGGAATTAGATTCAGCTCAAGCCAAAATAGCAGCTGATCAACAGGCTGCTTTATTAGCTCAGCGAACCCCCACTTCATCAGTCCAGTCTTCGGATACACCGACTAATACTACCAGTAATACTCCACCAGCTAATGGATATAACCGGCAAGTCGTGAGTGTGAATGGCAATCAATATACGGTCAGTTTAGTGGCAGGCGAGTTGGGTTCAACGCGAGTCATTGTCGATACTGCTTCTGGTTCAGATTGTGCTAATGATTGTCCGGTACTGTCTTTGGGAGACTATGTGGCCCGGAATGGGGCTTACGCTGGAGTGAATGGAACATACTTTTGTCCGGCGAGTTATCCCTCTTGTGCTGGGAAAACGAATTCATACGATTTATTGGTGATGAACAAAGATAAGACCTACTTTAATTCGGATAATAATGTCTATAGTGTTAATCCCGGAGTAGTCTTCTTTGATGGATCAGTGAGATTTATTGGTGCCATGTCCGGTTGGGGAAGAGATACTGGACCAACTGGAGTATTGTCTAATTATCCACTCTTGGTGTCTGGTGGTAATATTGTTTTTGGAGGCGATGATGATCCTAAAAAAGGCAGCCGAGGTAATCGGAGTTTTGTCGCTAACAAAGGCAATACCGTTTATATTGGAGTAGTTCATAATGTGACGGTAGCAGAATCTGCTCTGGCTTTACAGGCTTTAGGGATGGAAAATGCTCTCAATTTAGATAGTGGAGGATCAACTGCTCTGTGGGCTGGTGGTTACAAAGTTGGTCCCGGCAGAAACATTCCTAACGCTATTTTATTTGTACGTAAATAATCTTCATTTGCCCTTCTTTTAAAAGAATATATAATCAGCCATATAAAGTGCTTTTTAGGCTGATATGAAAAAAATTTTAATCATTGGTCTCTTTTTTATTTCATTGATTCTAACCTCTCGAGTTTCGGCTAAAAGTGGGTGTTGCTCTGGACATGGTGGCGTCAACTGTGGAGCTGGCTCTCAAGGAAACGGAAAAGTAATTTGTAGTGATGGCTGGCGTGGTTCATCGTGTTTATATTCAGAAATGGTGATGTGTGGAGGCAACTCTCAGCCAGCTGTCAAAGTTGAGCCTGTTCAGTCTACTCAACCTACGATCATTTCTCCTACTTTAAAACCCACTTCTATTCCTACAACAAAACCCACCATTAAGCCCTCACCTAAAGTAATACAACCGGCTGTGAGCTGCTCAGGTACTGCGGATAAGGTTTGTCCCCAAAGTTGTACGGCGGGTAATGATAGTGATTGCTGTGGAAAAGTAACAGGCTATCACTGGTATGAAAACTGGGGTTGTTACCCAGAACCAGCTTGTTCTGCAAAAAATGACGGTATTTGCTCAGCCACATGTACAGCCGGAAATGATGCGGATTGTTGCGAAACAAAACTCAAAAATTATCAATGGTATGAAGGTAGGGGTTGCTATCCGCAGGAAGTAGCTTGCTCCGCCACCAGTGATGGAATTTGTCCTCGTCACTGTACAGCTGGAGACGATGCCGATTGTTGTGTAAGCCAATTAAAAAACTACCAGTGGTATGAAAACCAAGGCTGTTACCCCATTGAGTAATTTTACTTCCCTCTAACATCTCTTTTACCTCAATTTAATCTCTTTGTTCTATTCTTTTATAGAAGTGAAAAAAGGAGTTGATAATGACGAGTGATGATCAAAAGCAAGCGGCTCAGGAAAATATTAAGAAAGCTCAAGATAAGTGGCAATCAATGTCTCATGAGGAAAGAGCTGAGGCACAACCTGGAGGAGAAGATAGAGCTGAGCCTGGTTCCACTGGGGAGGGTGATTACTTTCGGATAGTAATTCGCGATAAAGATCAATTTAAAACTTTTCGGAATCAAGATGTTGGTGAGAAAGGTGGAGTTCAACGGTTAGCTGGACAAAGACCGGACGGCAGTTGGGATACTCAAGCTTGGTTGATTGAAAAAAAGATGGCAGAAATGAAGGATGAAACTTTAGTTACTGATGATAGTGACGTTCAGGAAATTTTAGATACCTATGGTCCTGTTTCCCACGTTGAAGGTGACATTTTTGAAGGAAATCCACGGCGGGATGTCCCCGAAAGTGAAAAACCAACTGAAGCTCAACAACAGGCGAGACAGGAAAATATTAAGAAAGCTCAAGAAGCTCGGAGAGAACAAAGTTAATATATAAAAAGGAGGTTTTTATGGATAAAGATAAAATTGATGATTTTCATCACCGGGTAAAAGATTTACGGGATGAAGTCCGCATGCATGCTACGCAAACCGAAGATCCCCAGTGTGCAACTTTTTGTGACACAGTGGGTGAAGTTTTAGCAGGATTGGAAGAGTCGTTTGATCACTATTTAGAAAAAACTGAATAGATTCAGCACGTAAGGATCATTTCCCAGCTTTTCACCTGGATTTTTAATTGATATCCTTTAAGGATGAAAACCGTTGGTATTATTGGGGGACTAGGACCGGAAACAACCGCTGAGTTTTATCTCCGGATTATTGAATTAACTTGTCAACAGTTTGATAAAGCTCGACCACCAGTCTTGATTCACAGTATTCCTTTACCCTATCAAGTTGAAGAAAATTTAATTTTGCATGGGAGGGGAGAAGCTGAGTATCTGCCTTTTATGATTAAGGCTGCTCAACACTTAGAAGCAGGTGGTGCGGACTTTATAGTTATACCTTGTAACTCTGTTCATGTATTAATTGAACAAGTTCGTCAATCGGTTACTATTCCGGTTTTGAGTATTATTGATGAAACTGCTTACTTCGTAAAAACCCGGCAACTTAATCAAGTGGGAATTTTGGCAACTTCCTTTACGGTGTCTAAAAAATTGTATACCTCAAGTTTAGAGTCAGTTCATTGTAGGGTTACCTACCTTCCTCAGGATGATCAAACGCTACTGAGTCAGATTATTGATCGACTAGTTCTGCGAAAAGAAACAATGGATGATCAACAGAAATTGGAACAAATGATTCGTTCCTTTTCTGATAAAAATATTAAGACTGTTCTCTTGGCTTGTACCGATTTGCAATTACTCATTCACGAAATATCCGGAATGACTATTGTAGACACCATGGAAATTTTAGCCCAAGCTACTGTTAGAGAATTATTATCATAAGCTTTCTCCCTTACCCGCCTCTTACGCGGTTCTACCTGGTGATTGAAAGATGATTGATAGAGTTGGGGCATGATAAATCCCAGAGATATGTACCCCAACCCCCCCTTTAAAAAGCAACCCCAGGAATTTCCCGGCTTCGAGTATAAGCTTGATCCGGCTCCTGACTTTGGGTATAAGACCTATCAGGGCACAGGCAAGCTCAAAGACAAAGTGGCCATCATCACTGGTGGTGACAGCGGTATTGGTCGAGCTATTGCCTATACGTTTGCCTGTGAAGGCGCCAACATTGTCATCTCCTATTTACCTGAAGAAGAACGAGATGCCATGGAAGTTATTCGGGCAGTCGAAGAAACAGGCCAAAAGATTCTAGGAATTCCGGGAGATATTCAAGACGAAGCCCATTGCCAAGATATTATTGATCAGACTCTTAATAAGTTTGGGAAGTTAGATATTTTGGTAAATAACGCAGCCTATCAGATGGCATTTAAAACGTTGGATGAAATTACGGAAGCTCAATTAGATCAAACCTTTCGCACTAATATCTATGCCATGTTCTTTTTGACTAAAGCTGCTTGGAAGCATCTCCCTCCAGGTTCAGTAATTCTGAATACCAGTTCTATCCAAGCCTTTAATCCTAGCCCCTTGATTATGCCTTATGCCGCTACTAAAGCGGCTATTGCGAGTTTTACCAAATCAATGGCGAAGTATGCAGGTGAGAGCGGCATTCGAGTCAATGGAGTGGCTCCGGGTCCCATTTGGTCCCCGCTGAATCCAATGGCAATGCCGCCCGACATGGTGGAAACTTTTGGACAACACACGGAGTTAGGACGTCCTGGTCAACCGATTGAAGTCGCTAAAGTATTTGTCTTTCTTGCCTCAGATGATGCTAGCTATGTGACTGGTCACATCTATGGTGTTACGGGTGGTGATGAAATGCCGATGTAACTTACTTAGTTCTCACTTTTTTCTATCTTTTTTTTGGTAATTGATCCTTACACTTAACCAATAATAGTTAGAAGCGAACATGAAATATTTCTTCTTGTGGTTATTAGGTGTCCCGGCAGGAGTCTTAGTAGTGATGTGGATTTTAGGTCGAATTTTTTAAAAATATAAGCAGACATAGAAAGTAAATTATGGACCAACATTGGATCAAAAATGCAATCATTTACCATATTTATCCGCGGAGTTTTCAAGATACTAATCATGATGGTATCGGCGATCTTCAAGGGATCATCCATCACTTAGATTATCTGAAAGGTACTTCAGATTCTTTGGATGTAGATGCGATTTGGTTGTCTCCGATTTATCCTTCTCCGATGGCAGACTTTGGGTATGATGTCAGTGACTACAAAAACATTGATCCCTTATTTGGAACTCTAGAAGATTTTGATCAGTTGATAACTGAAGCTCATCAGCGTGGTTTAAAAGTATTAATGGATTACATTCCGAATCATACTTCCTCGGAACACCCTTGGTTTGGTGAATCTCGGACGAGTTTAGACAATGACAAACGAGATTGGTATATATGGCGACCAGGGCGAGCCGAAGGCGAGCCTCCCAACAATTGGGTGAGTGTCTTTGGTGGTTCTGCCTGGGAATATGACGAGCGAACGAATCAATACTACCTGCATAGTTTTGATAAACATCAGCCAGATTTGAATTGGCGTAACCCTGCAGTGGTGGCTGAAATGAAAAGCGTCCTGCGTTTTTGGCTAGATCGAGGGGTTGATGGCTTTAGAATCGATGCCTATGATTTTCTATTTAAAGATGACCGCTTTTTAGATGAACCGCCCAATCCCATTTATGTCTTCGGCCAACATGGTCCTCACGATTCCTTAATTCATACATATTCCTTTGGTCAACCAGAGACTTTGGATATGCTCCGCCAACTAGCCGCCATTTTAGAGGAATATGGCCAAAAGTTTATGGTAACTGAAGTTTATGCCAATATTGATGATCTGGTTGGAATGTACTCACAAGTGGAAAAGCCGTGGTTTGCACCTTTTAACTTTGGGTTGATCTTATCGCCATGGAGAGCAGATGTGCATCGGCAGTATATCGATGAATTTGATCTCAAGGTTGGGCCTGACTATTTGCCGACCTATGTATTGGGCAATCATGATCAACCCCGAGTGGCTTACCGGATTGGCCGGGATCAAGCCAAAGTAGCGGCTATGCTTCAATTTACCTTAAGAGGTATCCCATTTGTGTATTATGGTGAAGAAATTGGGATGACCAATGGAACAATCTTACCGGAACAAGTAATCGACCCGTTTGAAATAAATTCACCCGGTTTGGGCTTGGGCCGTGACCCGCAGCGAACTCCGATGCAATGGAATGCGGGTCCTTATGCTGGTTTTTCTGAAACCGAACCCTGGTTGCCAGTAGCCAGCGATGCGGCTGAGTGGAATGTAGAAACTGAACGAGGCAAAGGAACTTCTTTTTTAGAATTGTATCGTCAGTTGCTCCATCTTCGTCATACTTTTCCAATTCTGACTAATGGTAAGTATCGATCTTTAACTGAAAGTACTGATCAAGTATTTATCTATGAAAGATATGCCGAATCTGATCGGCTGGTCGTAATACTCAACTATAGTAATGAAGATCAAGTGCTGAGCTTACCTTTCACTGAAGCAGCAGTATGCGTTGATACTTTAAAGCAATTGGATGGTCAAACTCTCACTGATTTTGCTCACTTTCATCTCTTACCAAATCAAGGAATCATACTTTACGATATTAAAAACTAAGAAAGGTTTTATGAAACGACCTGCTTGGTATACCTCTGCCATTATTTATGCACTAGATATCAAGGTTTTTAAGGATTCAACTGGAGATGGAATTGGAGATATTAGAGGAGTTATTTCTGAGTTAGATTATCTGCAAAAACTAGGAATTAACTGTCTCTGGCTGTTGCCGTTTTATGATTCTACCGATCTAGATAATGGTTATGATGTAGTCAATCATTATCAAATAGACCATCGTTTGGGCAACTTTGAAGATTTCCATGAATTGGTCAGGGAAGCGAAAAAACGGGATATTCAAATCATTATTGATTTTGTGTATCATCATACTTCTCATGAGCACCCCTGGTTTCAAGTAGGTCGGATTGATCCTGATTCTCCTTATCGAAATTATTATATTTGGACCGACTCACTCCCTGATCCCGAGTTGAATAATCCTACCAATAAGCCGGCGATGTTGGGGGAACAGCATACGGTGTGGACATATGATCGGGTGGCAAATGCCTATTACTATCATCGATTTTATGAATATGAACCTGACCTCAATATTGCCAATCCCAATGTACAAGAGGAACTCTTTGCCATTATGAAATTTTGGCTGTCATTTGGAATTGCGGGTTTTCGAGTGGATGCCGCGACCATGGCATTTGAGAAAAAGGGGATTGATGGTACACAGATGAAAAATCCCACTGATTTTATTGAGAAAATGAGAAAACTAGTCAAGCAGAAGGTTCCGGATGGTATTTTATGGGCAGAAGCTGATGTTAAAGATGGACAATTTAATCAATTTGTCAAAAATGGAACCCGTTTTAATCTGCTCTATAATTTTTATTTAAATGCCAATCTGTATGTGTCATTGGTCGAAAAAAACGGTCAGGCTATTTCTCGACGCTTAACAAAACAATTAACTCTTCCTCGTGACTGTGAATGGGTGAATTTTATTCGTAATTTGGATGAGTTAAATTTAGAAAAGCTGCCCAGTATTACTCGAAATAAAGTAATGGATGTACTTGCACCTTCACAAGATATGCGAGCATATCAACGAGGAATTCGTCGACGGATCGCACCTATGTTGGATGGGGATTTAGCAAAACTGAAGTTAGCATATAGTATTTTATTTTCTCTACCTGGAGCAGTCATGATCCCATACGGAGATGAAATCGGCATGGGTGAAAATTTAGCTTTGCCTTTCCGAAATGCGGTCAGAACTCCGATGCAATGGAATAGCAACCCTCAAGCAGGCTTCTCCTTAGCTAATCACCGTAAAATGTATCGTAGCGTTATAGATCATGGGAAGTTTAGCTACAAAAAAGTCAATGCGCTTCAAGCTCAACAAGATCCGAACTCTCTGTGGAACTGTATTCGAAAGCTAATAGAACTGAGAAAGTCGTATGACGGACTTTTTTTGCAAGAAAATTGTCAGTTGATTAAAACTTCCCACAAAGCACTTTTCGGAATTCAATATCAAAACCAACTTACTCAAGTGGTAATGTATCATAATTTATCAGATCAGACTGTGAAGTTGCCTAAATCCTACCCATCAGATCAATGGCAAGTTCAATTTGTAAGTAGTACTCAATTTTCACTAGGGAAAAAAGCCATGCTCGAACCCTTAGGATTCTGTTGGCTCGAAAAACGAGAAAACCAGCAGACGAATGGTCAGAATCATGCTTAAATAAGCTCATGACGAAACGTAAATTTCTGAGACAATGGCTAGTTCCTTTTATTCTTTTTCTGATGCTGACTTTCTGGTCTGTTTATACTGATCAAACTCCAGGAGAAACAGGACCCATGGAACTTATTCCTTCTCCCACGATGGAGGTTGTGTCATTGTCCTCTCCAGTCTTGGTCAGTGATGGAGCCGTTTTGGCTGCTGGGCGAGAAGTAGTAACTATTAGTCGAGTCGTAGATGGAGATACTATCAAAACCACCGATGGTCAAACGATTCGTTACATTGGCATTGATACGCCCGAAACCAAAGACCCCAATCGACCGGTAGGGTGTTATGGTCAAGAAGCTTCCCAAAAAAATAAGGAACTGGTAGAAGGACAACAGGTAGAATTAGAAAAGGACGTCAGTGAAACCGATCGGTATGGTCGATTATTACGCTATGTTTATCAAGATGGGGTTATGATTAATGAACTTCTGGTCAAAGAAGGCTATGCTCGTGCCACTTCATATCCACCAGATGTGAAATATCAGGATTTGTTTCGTCGAGCTGAAGCTCAAGCTAGAGAACAGCAACTTGGCTTATGGAGTGAGGTTTGTTCAGACTCCACACAACTTTGAGCATGTGTTATAGTTGATATAAGAAATATCAGCTGGAGAAAGCAGGATGTATGAAGGCATTTTTTGATAATATTGAAAAGGTAACTTTAGAAAATACTGATTATCGTCGAGTGATTTATACGACTCACTATACCCAATTAGTAGTGATGTCACTCAAACCAGGAGACCAGATTCATAATGAGATCCATGGTTTGGATCAATTTATTCGAGTGGAGCAAGGTCAAGCCAAATTTATTTTAGATAACGGAGCTGAAGAGTACATTGCTGAAGCTGATTTTGCTATTATTGTCCCAGCCGGAACTTGGCACCAAGTGATTAATACTGGCGAGTCTGAACTCAAGTTATACACTTTATATTCACCACCGGAACACCAGAAAGATACTGTACAGCCAACTTTGGCTGATGAAAAGGAAGATCACTTCGACGGTATAACTTCGCTTGATGAGTCTAAATGAAAGTGAGTGCCTATGCATCGATTGATGAGACCTAAAACGCTGTTGTTAATCGTTTTTTTGTCGGTACTCATTCCCATCACCTTTTTGCTACTATCCCTAGTAATTCAATTCGTGGTGTTATACTGGCAGAATGCAATTTTAGTTGGCAAAAGTGTGGGCCGAGTTACCAACTTTCAAGAATGTGAGTCAGCTGGCTTTCCTATTTTAGAAAAGTATCCTCGAGAATGTCGTACCCCACAAGGACAAAGTTTTACAGAAATCATTGATTCCCCCACAGAAATCACCATTACTGGGCATCAAGCTTGTTTGCCACATCGAGACAGCTCTGGTCCTATGACTTTAGAATGTGCTTTAGGGATTCAGACTGAAACGGGTGAATACTACAGTTTGGATATGACCGATTTAGATCTAACCGCATTGACTCGTTTTTCTGGTGAGCTTTTACAAGTGAGTGGACAGTTAAAAGATCCAAGTTCTAACCAGAGTTTGTGGCAAAAATATGACATTATTGGAATAATAAAAGTTCAAGATCTTCAGTTAGTTGAGTAGCAGTTTTTTCAAAAAAGGTATCATTAACTTTGATTAAAGTTTACTAACGGTCTATAATTGAGATCTTTCTGGTTGGATACCGACACATATGCAGGAATCTCGCTCTGATTTTCAGTCTCCCCGTATTATTAAAGATAGCCGAATTAGTAGCTTAACAGAGCTGTTGCCACTCACTAGTGTGGTTTCCATTGCTATTATTATTTTCTTAGTCTACGCTTTTTTCTCCGGAATGCTGTTCCGATTTTATGCCAGCGCTCTTTTTACCTTTTATGCTTTAACACAACATATGTGGGTGTCCGTGATTCTGTTGGGTGTTTTTCAAACGGTGGTGTTAATTCCCTTGCGAATTGCTAAGGTCTGGAGGTCTCAAAACATTAGTGAGTTTCAAAGTCGGATTAAACATATTCATGGTGAAACTGAACAACTGCAACAAATGAAGAAAGAGTTTGATGTCGGCAGGAAAGCTTTTTTATTTTACATTGTTGATTTTATGATTCAACTGGCTACATTTTTAACAATTGGTCGTTTATTTTTAACTGACTTTTATAACTTCCGGTTAGATCCCACTCATCTTTACCAATTTGTCCCTTATCCCAATTATCCAATTCAACATACTTTTTTTAAATTGCCGTATTTTGTAGCAGACCACACCGTTAACTTAGGGTGGAAAGTAATTTTACCGGTTTGGATCATCTTGCTAGTGATTCAGATCATATTGTTGATTGTACGAGATATGAGAAAGAATCAAACAGCCGCTCGTCGTATTCCTAAACTTTCCAAATATGCTACTGGCTATTTTTTCTTAAGTTTGATTGTCAGTTTTGTCTTGTTGACTCACTTTCCAACTCACATCCAGTTCAAAATTTTCAGTGGTGACGTAGCCCGACCAAATCAAACCTTTAACACCATCACCGCGATTGTGACGTTTGTGACATTACTTTGGTTTGGGATTTCTAAAATTCTGAAGAAGGGACAATTGGCTCAAGAACAAGGTGTAGATCAAAAAATTATTGATGCCACTCAAAAAGAAATGTTACGCAATTCGTTTTTGGATTCAGCACTGGTAGGATTGGGTGCATATTTTATTACCAATCACATTCCATCTGCGTTTGAGCTTTCTATTTTTACTTTAGAAATGATTTCGCTCATTTCACCTTTAACCCTTGATAGGGTGATTGAACGCTTAGTACATCCCCCCCAACCAGTGGCAGTTGCTGAAGGTGCTGTCGAATCATGAAAATACTGTTGCGAATTCTGAAACAACGAGATTTTGTAGTGTTGCAAATATTGGGTTTAGTACTCCTGATTCTAGCCAATGGGGTAACTCTCTTTTTCCCAGTGGTATTATCAAAAATGATGGATGATTTTTTCGTTACTCAACAGATGAGTGGTTGGTGGTTGAGTTTGGCAGTCGCAATGGGCTTGATCAGTGTGGTGGTGGTTTTCTTTCAAAATTATATTTTTAACTTTTTAAGTGAAAAAGTAGCCTTTATGTTTCGACAACAGCTGATGAAAAAAATCACCTTTCAACCAGAAAAGTTTTTTTTGCTTCATCAGCCATCTCAAGTGCTGACAGTGATCACCAGTGATGTTAACTTTGTGAAAGATATTTTTGGTCGAGCCGTCAGTATGTCTATTGCCACAGTGTTGTTGATTGTAGGGAGTGGCATTTTTATGTTTGTCCTCAATTTTAAATTAGCGATTACTATTTTAGTGATGGTGCTGATTGTGGTAGCTTTAATGTTTAGTTTGCTATCTAGTATTAAAGTTTTATTCCAGGAAAGTCGACGGATTCGGGATTTATTTAATCGAATTATAGATGAAAATGTAAATGGCTCGATGTTGATCCGAGTGTTTGTGGCAGAGAGATTTGAAATTAAAAAGTTTAAAAAAGTGAATGTTGATACCTATCAACTAGGTAAGAAAATCGTTGCAAAATTGGCTTTCATTTTACCGAGTATGAATTTTGTGAGTCTGTTAGCTTCGGTCATTATCTTACAAGTGGGAGGAAGCCAAGTTATTCAAGGTCATATGACCTTAGGTGAAATTACGATTTTTATTAACTATGTGATGTTGTTTACCATGTCACTCCTGATGGTAGGGATGATGTCGGCTTTAATCGGACAAGCGATGGTATCGCTCAATCGGATTACTCATATTTTAAGTTCATCCAGTGATTTTGAAAGTGGATCTCAAAAATTGACTAAAATTGAACGAATTGAACTAAAAGATGTGTCTCTAGAGATTGGTGATAAAAAAGTATTGGATCATATTTCACTGAAGTTAGAAGCAGGAAGGCAAATTGCGTTGGTTGGAGTGGTTGGTTCGGGGAAAACAACTATTTTACAATTGATGGCGAGGTTAATTGAACCGACTAGTGGCCAAATATTGATTAATGGCAGTGACATTAAAAATTATGATGTTCATCTCCTGAGGCAACGGATAGGCTTTGCTTTTCAAGAAAATTTTTTGTTAGATGATTCAATTGAAGAGAATATTTTGTTTGGCCGAAAACTGGCTGCGTCAACCGTTCGTTCGGCCATGGAGATCGCTCAAGTAAGTGAATTTGTTAACAAATTTGATCAGGGAGTTCACTATCAAGTGGGGGAAGCTGGGCGCAGACTTTCAGGTGGTCAAAAGCAACGGGTAAATATTGCTCGAGCGGTAGCAGGAAATCCGGACGTGATCATTTTAGATGATGTGACCAGTAATTTGGATGCAAAAACTGAAAAAATGATTATGGACAATGTCAATCAACATTTACAACAACCAGCTGTCTGTTTAGTTTCACAAAAAGTAGCTTCAGTCAAAAATAGTGATTGGATTTACGTGCTAGAAAATGGTCAAATTACGGCTGAAGGAAAACATCAGCAACTGTTGCATTCATCTGTTTTTTATCAGGAGATGGAACTCACCCAGCGAAATTATAGTAAAGCGTAATATGAATTATCAATTGACTCAACTTCAATCTAAATCTCAGGATGGTTTACGATTCATCATCCGTTATTTTGATCACTATAAATGGCGATTAATCGGGATGTTTGCTTTACTGTTTGTCTACACTTTGGGCAGTACCGCCATTCCCAAATTAACGGAGTATGCCATCAATCATTTTGTGTTAACGGCCGATACCCAACGTTTATGGTGGGCCAGTGGCATAGGAGTAGTGATCGTTTTAGTGAGTACCTTAGCTCAATATTGGCAGACTTTGCTGGCGGGAACAGTCAGTCAAAAAGTACTCTATGATGTTCGTCGAGATGTGTTTAAAAAATTACAAAATTTGCCAGTTTCTTTTTACTTTCAAAACCAATCAGGTGAAATTATTCAGCGAATCACTGAAAATGTATCTGATATTGACCGTTTTTTTCAAGATGGTTTTCTGCGATTTATGAATTTGTTTTTCTCGTTGGTGCTGATTTTTGTGTTTATGTTTTGGACCGATTGGCGAGTGAGTCTCATTTCTTTAGCTGGAGTATTGGGTTTATTGATCTTTTTGTTAATCCAAGGACGTTTTTTACATCGACTCAACAAGGAGTACCTGGCTTTGGATAGTAATCTCACTTCATTTGACAAAGAAACTTTGGATGGGCACAAAGTCATCCTAGCGTATAATCAGCAACAAACTTGGTATGATCGATATTCTCGTAAGAATCAGCATTATCTTGATTTTGTCAAAAGAATGTTACTGGTGTCGGTGACCTCAGAAGGGTTTTTGACTTTTGTGTCTAATATTGCAACTTTATTGACGCTATTTTATGCCTTACTTTTGTATTCAAGAGCCGAAATGTTGGCTGGAACCGTGGTCGTGTTTGTTTCTTATGCATTTAGTGTGTTTAAGAAAATGAATGGAGTGTCTCAAATTTGGATGAACCTTCAAAAAGGACTGGTGGCGGCTGAGAGATTGGATCAAATCCTTCATTTAGAAACCACCATTAAAGAACCCGAGAAAGGCTACCACCCACGTTCAAATAAAGTTCGAGGAGATGTTGAATTTAAAAATGTTGTTTTTCGGTATGATGACGATCCTAAACCGGCTTTGAAAGACTTTAATTTGAAAGTGAAAGCTGGTCAGTCAGTTGCCGTAGTTGGTCCGACTGGTGCCGGCAAAACGACTTTTGTCAATTTAATTGCCCGGTTATATGACGTTAGCGAAGGGGCAGTATTGGTAGATGGAGTCAATGTGACTGAATGGGACTTACCAACTCTGCGGAGTCAGATTGGGTATTTAATTCAGGACACCTTCTTATTTGAAGATACGATCTATCATAATTTAACCTACAACAATGAAAGTGTGACTCGAAAGCAAGCCGAAGAAATATTTACGCTTTTGGGAGCTAAAAAGTTTCTCCAAGGCTTACCAAAAGGTCTGGATACGATGGTGGACCCCAATGGTCAGAACATGAGTGCGGGACAGCGTCAAATTATTGCACTAGCTCGGGTGTTATTGCGTCATCCCAAAGTCCTCATTTTAGACGAAGCTACGGCCAAGATTGATACTCAGTCAGAAAAAATGGTTCAAACAGCTATTGAAAAGTCAACTAAGAATATTACCAGCTTCATTATTGCTCATCGGTTGAGTACTATTTTTAATAGCGATTTGATTATCGTGATTAATAATAATACAGTGGTGGAATCGGGGACTCACCAAGAATTACTCGCTAAAAAAGGCGCTTATTTTGAAATGTACTCCCGATTTGTGCGGTAACTATTGCTGAATTTCTTGCTGAATATACTGGTGAATACTGTCCCACAAACCGTTTCCATTTTTGGGTAATAGAATATATTGACCGGTGGCAGACTTGCTATTCATCAGGACGTTTTCCGTACTTAAGGTAACCGAGTCGATCTTAAAATTGGTAGCGTTTTTTAAAAATGGCACTAAGAATTTGACCGCATCCAAGTCAAGATCAGTTGTCACATGTTCGGTTGCTGTCTGGTACATTTCTGGAGCTTTATTAAGAGCCTCTAAGGAAATCAGTTTATCTTTCATTCCAATCAAGACGGCATCTTGACGTTGGCTGCGGGAGAAATCACCTCCTGGTGAGCCGTGGCGGGAACGAACATATTTCAAAGCATCCCCTCCTTCCATCATAATTTTACCTGCTGGATAGTGGAGATGTTCATAGCGGCACTCAAATTGTTTTTCTAACTCAAAGCCTGAATATTGTTGGCTGACTTCAGCTACCTCTTCGGGAGTCATGCCACAGGTATTGAGCTCTTCACCTTTAAGGGGATACCAGGGATCATCTAGAGTTTCAGGATTATCGATCTCAATCCCATCTAAGGTATACCCTATCAATCGCTGAAATCCTACAAAATCAACGGCAATGAAGTAATTGATGGGTAATCCAGTGATAGCCGAAGCCATTTGTTTGGAAACTTCACCCCCAGACAGAACAGGCTGATTGGCATCTTCACCCAAAGTAAAAGCTTCATTGACTTTGGCTTTTTTGCCGTTGGGCAATTCTACCCACAAATCACGGGGAATAGAAATTAAGGCAATTTTCTGGGTTTCAAAGTTGACATTGACCACCTGAATCACATCAGTCAAAAAACCACCTTCATGGCCAGCACCGCCATATCCCAGTAGGACAACGTTGAGTTGAGTAGGTGGTTCTTGGGTGTTAACGGGTTCGGTTTGAATATGAGGTTGGGTATGATTCAAAGTGAGTGAAAGAGGCTGGTGATGCCAGTAACGATAGGAAATCACAATCGAGGCAGCTAATGTCAAAATCACTGTGGGAATGAGGAGATACCAGAATTTTTTGGGAAGGGAATTCATGACGTCTTTTATTCTACCACCGTTTATTTCTCAGTATTCTTTCAGCAAAAGTATATAATATGGGTCAAATTTATTATGAAAATTTTGATTGTCGAAGACGAACAGAAAATTGCTAAATTCTTGAAAAAAGGGTTGGAACAATCTCGGTACGCGGTTGATGTGGCTTATGATGGTCAGGAAGGATTTGATTTAGGAATGGATGGTGCCTATGACTTGATTGTGCTCGATGTGATGTTGCCCCAAATGAATGGTCTTGAAGTAAGCCGTAGGTTGCGACAAGAAAAGGTGGCCACGCCAATTTTGTTATTAACGGCTAAAGGTCAGCTTCAGGATAAATTGGCTGGTTTTGAAGCCGGTGCCGATGACTATTTGGTCAAGCCTTTTGCTTTTGAAGAATTATTAGCTCGTATTAAATCTTTGACTAAGCGTCCAGTAGAAATTAGGCAAAGTGTATTAAAAATTGCTGATCTCACCATAGATACAGACAGTTTTGAAGTGAGGCGAGCGGGAAAACTAATTAAACTTTCTAAGCGTGAGTATAATTTGTTAGAGTACTTGCTTCTTCATAAAAATAAAATAATGACCAAGGATCAAATCATTCAGCATGTTTGGGAGTATGACTCGGATGTGTTACCGAATACGGTAGAAGTTTATATTGGTTATTTGCGAAAAAAAATAGATCGGAATTTTGCTACCAGCCAGAGCTTAATTCACACTATTCGTGGCTTTGGATATATGGTGGGAGATAAGCATGTTTAAATCAGCCCGAGTGCAATTAACGATTTGGTTTACCTTAATTGTGATGGTGATTAGTCTCTTTTTTAGTGCCATCATTTACCAGGCTATTGATATTCACCTCGTGGATACGTTTCGCCGGGCAGAAGGGAGAATCAACAACCGTTTTGGGTCACCACTTCCCCGTGATCCCAATGGAAACTTTGTTCTCAGTCCCACGGAAATTCAAACTCTGTTTGCCAATGAACTTACAGAAGCACGGCACTATTTTTTCATTCGATTGCTGATTGCCAATAGTATTATTTTTGGTGGAAGTGCTCTCGTTAGTTACTTTTTAGCTGGGAAAGTACTTCAGCCAATTGAAGTAGCTCATCAAGAACAAATCCAATTTGTGGCCGATGCTTCTCATGAATTGAGAACTCCGCTAACAATTATGAAAACTTCTTTAGAGGTGACCCTTCTAGACAAGCATTTAAATGCTGAAATACGTCAAACGATTGAAGAAAATTTAGAGGCGGTTAACAATCTCCAACAGTTGACGGATCGACTCTTACTGACCTCTCTCAATGAGACACAAGTTGCGGATCAAAACTCAAAAATTGAGCACGTTAGGCTTGATCAAATTCTGAAATCAGTGGTGGCTCAAGTGCAGATTTTAGCCAAATCAAAAGAGATTTTTTTTCACCAATCAATGACTAAAACTAGTCTCAGAGGCAGTTCAACTCAGCTGTATCAGCTATTTTTGATACTGCTTGATAATGCGGTGAAGTATACTCCAACGCATGGAAAAGTTTCACTTCAATTAATTCAACAAAAGGGGAAAATCAAAGTGGTAATCAAGGATACTGGAATTGGAATCAGTAAAAAAGATATGCCTCATATTTTCGATCGTTTTTATCGAGCCGATCCTGCTCGGACAAAATCTGAAACCGGGGCGGAAGGTTTCGGCTTAGGCTTGAGTTTAGCTAAGCAGATAGTGATTGCTCACAATGGAGAAATTGAGGTCAAGAGTAAGCTTCATCAAGGAAGTGAGTTTGTGGTCACTTTTCCTTCTCAGTAATTTTTCAAGTTTGTCCTTTATTATTTGAATTAACATCAAATGGCTTCAGCTAAAATTGTAAATTGTCGACTATACAATTAGAACTCAAGGCCTGAAGTTAAAAAAAGGAGTGCCATGAATAAAAAAGTAATTTTATCAGCCGCTACGGTGGGAGTGATGTCACTAGCAGGTTTAGCCAATTGGTCGATGGTTCAAGCTCAAGGTCCCGCTGATCAGTCATCATTAATCCAAAAAATAGCTGAACATTTTGGACTTAACCAAGATGAAGTCCAAACGGTATTTGATGAGTATCGTCAGGAAGAACACACTCAGCGCCAAGCAGAAATGCAATCTCGACGAGAGGAACAGTTGAGTCAGGCTGTGAGTGATGGCAAGATCACTGAAGATCAAAAAACAGCTATTTTAGCTAAAGAAGCTGAAATGCAACAACAGATGGCAAACTTACAAGATTTGTCGATGGATGAACGGCGATCTCAGATGGAGAGCCTCCATGATGAAATGAAAACATGGTTTGAAAGTCAGGGGATTGACCAAAGTGTGATTGGTCGTGGTGATTTTGGACGCAGAAATGGAGAGTCATGGGAACCAAGAGGAGCAGGCTTTGGTTCACAGTTTTCTAGTTCAGAAACCTCAAATTAATATTTTTGACTGCTGGACAGACTACCCCCTTCACCTGTGGAGGGGGTTTTATTTGGCTTGACACTCTCCGCAAGTCCCAAAGAAAGTCAAATGATGGTGATCAATGATGAAGCCATGGAGATCAGGAGGAGAGTCAATTTGACAGTGAACAGTCTCTATTTTGCCACAGTTTTGACAGATGAGGTGATCATGATGGTGTGATCGTAACTCGTAAACAGCTTCATTATCACGAAAAGTATGTTTACAAACTTTACCTTCAGCCAGCATTTTATCCAGAGCACGATAGACACTGGTTTTGTTGTAAGTTTCGCCTTCGGTCTGAAGTGATTGAATGAGCTGATTAGCCGTTAAAAGATGCTGTTTAGTCAATAGTTGGGTAATGAGAGTAGTAAGATCGATAGAATGTTTTGACATATGGTCTTATTCATAATTATACCACTTATGCAACCTGGTTGCATAATCATTCAATTGCTGTTACAATTCCCCTCATGACCTTATTTTACATTTTAACCGCTTCACTTCTTATTAGTTTGGTTTCTTTGATTGGGGTTTTTACTCTATCCTTGAAAAAGGAACAGACCGATAAAATTTTAGTGTTTCTGATTGCAGTTGCAGCGGGCACTTTAATGGGGGGCGTTTTTTACCACTTACTGCCAGAGGCGATGGAAGAACTATCAGCTGAAACGGTGCTTCAAACTACTCTGTGGTCATTTGTCTTCTTTCTGTTGATTGAAAAAGTGCTTCATTGGCGTCACTGTCATGATGAAGATTGTTCTGTTCACTCTTTTGGGTATATGAACTTAATTGGAGATGGAGTCCATAACTTTATTGATGGTTTAGTCATTGCCGGAGCCTTTATCACCAGTGTTCCTTTAGGTTGGGCGACGACTATCGCCATTGCCTCTCACGAAATTCCTCAAGAAATAGGTGATTTTGGAGTCTTACTTCATGCAGGTTTTTCTCGAAAGAAAGCCCTCTTTTTTAACTTTATCAGTGCTTTGTTGGGGATGGCTGGGGCTATCATTGGTTACATCTTAAGTGAACAGTCGGAGTCGTTAGCCGCTTACTTATTGCCTCTCGCAGCTGGTGGCTTTTTGTATATTGCATCTTCAGATCTGATTCCAGAAATTCGAAAGCATACTACCTTTTCCAAGATGATTACTGCCTTTATTTGCTTTTTGGCCGGAATCGGATTGATGTTATTGGTGAAAGACTGATAAACTTTACTGATGAAGAAAAAAAAGATTCCCACTTGGATGTGGTTACTGTTTGGTTGGCTAGGATTAATTGTAGTAGGTTGTGGGTGGTTTGTAGGAACAATGGAATGCGTTGTTAATCGTTCCCAGAGTGGAACGGTAATTTCTTGGGCTGTGGTGCGTGATTGTAGTTACTAGCTTTGACCTTTCTTAGAATTGATCTTCTCAGGGAAGAGTGCTATAATTATAGGTTGTTTTTAACTTTCCTAAAGGATAGTCGTATATGAAAACTCAAGATATCCGCAATGTGGCGGTAATTGCCCATGTTGATCACGGTAAAACCACTTTAATTGATGCCTTATTGAAGCAAACTCACGTCTTCCGCTCCAATCAGGAAGAAATGAGTCAGGAACGAATCCTGGATAGTAATGACATTGAACGAGAGCGTGGGATTACCATTTTGGCTAAAAATTGTGCCATCCATTATGGTGACACCAAGATCAATATTATTGATACTCCTGGTCACGCTGATTTTTCTGGCGAAGTCGAACGAACTTTATCCATGGCCGATGGAGCCTTGTTAATTGTCGATGCCCAAGAAGGACCGATGCCTCAAACTCGGTTTGTCTTAAAAAAAGCGCTGGAGTTAAATCTCAAAATTATTGTAGTGATCAATAAAATTGATAAACAGTTTGCTCGGGTTGATTTTGTGATTAATAAATTAACTGATTTATTTTTAGAGTTGGCAACTGATGAAGCTCAATTAGATTTTCCGATTTTGTACGCCATTGCTCGTCAAGGAAAAGTCTTTGTGGAACTTCCGACTGACTATAATCAAGATGCGGATGTAAAACCATTGTTGGAAACTATTATCCGGGAAATTCCTGCTCCTGAAGATCGAAGCGATCTGCCTTATAAAATGGTTGTCTCCACTTTAGATTACAATCCACATTTAGGCAGAATTGTGATTGGTAAAATTTATCAAGGTCAACTTCATCAAGGGGACCAAGTAGTTTTAGCGGAAGATCCTACCAGAAAATATCGAGTCGAAAATTTAATGTTATCTGATGGCTTAGGTCGAATGAAAGTAGATCAAGCCATGTGTGGTGACATTGTGGCTTTTACCGGTATTCAAGACATTCAAATTGGGCAAACACTGTGTGATAGTGCTGATACGACTCCACTTTCATTAATTGAAGTGGGGGAACCAACACTCCATATTATTATGGGAGCCAATACTTCACCCATGTCAGGGAAAGAGGGTGACTTTACCACCAGTCGGCAAATTGAAGAACGGCTGATCAAAGAATTGGAAAGTAACTTAAGTTTGAGAGTAGAAAAATTAGAAAGTGGTAAATTTAAGGTTTCCGGTCGAGGAGAACTTCATTTGTCAATTTTACTAGAAACGATGCGTCGTGAGGGTTTTGAAATGGAGGTTGGTAAACCGGAAGTGATCACCAAAGAGATTGATGGTCAAAAACAGGAACCCGTCGAAGAAGTCAGCATCATTGTCCCCCAAGAATACATGGGAGTAATCAATCAGGAATTGGGCAAACGCTATGGTCAACTTCAATCTCAAGCTCAGATTTCAGAATCTGAGGTTGAGTTTATCTATCATATTACCACTCGAGGTATTATTGGGTTGAGAAGTTTATTATTAACCTTGACTAAAGGCACTGTTGTTTTTAACAGCCAATTGTATGGTTACGAACCAGTCGGCCGCGAGATTCCACAAATGCGAAAAGGAGTCTTGATTGCTTCTCAAGGTGGCGAAGTGCTGTCTTATGGTCTGAAAGCCGCTCAAGAACGAGGTATTACTTTTGTGGAGCCAGGAACTCATGTCTATGAAGGCATGATTGTGGGTCTGAATGCTAAATCCGAAGATATTGAAGTCAATGTGTGCAAAGGCAAACAATTAACCAATATGCGAACGCATTCTTCCGATGGGATTATTCACTTAACGCCGGCTTTGAAAATGAGTTTGGAACAGTCACTCGATTTTTTGGAAGAAGATGAATTACTGGAAATCACCCCGTTATCACTCAGACTACGCAAAAAGTTTTTAACTGACATTGAGCGTCGCCGCCAAAAAAATCCTCGCAGTCGGTAATTATTAAACTCGACTTTTTGTCACGGCTTGTTGCCACCCTTGATAATTGGTGTGACGAATTTCTTCATCAAGATGGGGAGTATACACTTTGTCAATTTTATTGAGGGCTTGATATTGTTTGGCAGTCCAGACTTGTTGGGTAATCCCAGCCAAACCAACAACCCCCCAGGCAGTGCCTTCTGTTTGGCGAGTAACTTGAATTTTCAGACCAGTCATATCGGCTAAAAATTGCATTAAAAATGGATTGACGGTAGCGCCTCCATCACATTGTATTGCCCCATGTGTGTTTTTACCTTTTTTAAGTTGATTGAGAACATCGACTGTTTGATAGACGAGTGCCTCTAGTGCCGCTCTAACTAGGTGGGCTTTAGTAGTATGATGACTCAAGCCGGTGAATAAACCTTGGGCGTGGCTATCCCAATAGGGAGCTCCCAAGCCTGCAAAGGCAGGGACACAATAGACTCCATCATTCCCTTTGAGGGTACGAGCTAAGCGAGTACTTTCTGCTAAACTGTCAATCAGTTGTAATTTATCTCGTAACCACTGCACCAGCGAGCCACCCATCAAAATACTGCCTTCCACTGCGTAGTAATATTGGTCATTGATTTGTCCCGCAATCGTACTAATTAAATGAGTTGATGGCACCAATTTTTCCCCAGTACTTTCTAAAACAAAAATGCCAGTACCATAGGTACTTTTCAACTGCCCTGGTTTAAATTGGGTGTGACTAAATAAGGAGGCTTGTTGATCGCCTAAGATACTGTGGATGGGAATGGACATACCAGTGGTTAAAGGATCGGTTAAGCCAAAGCCAGAATTACTGGGGAGAACTTCCGGCAACATACTCATGGGTAATCGAGATAATCCTAACAAATCAAGCAGGTACTGATCATATTGGTGAGTTTTAATGTTGTAAAAGAGCGTACGGCTGGCATTACTCGGTTCGGTAGCAAAGACTTCGCCGCCAGTTAACTTCCAAAGTAACCAGGTATCAAGAGTTCCAAATTTGGTTGTTTCCAAAGAGAAATCAATGTGTGAAGTAAGCCATTTCAGTTTACTACCTGTGGAATAGGGCTGAGGAAAAAGACCGGTTCGATTCTTGAAGACTTCCTGGTGGGGAGTCAGTTTTTGACATATCTTTTCGGTGCGTCCATCTTGCCAACTGATAATGGGTGATAAAGTTTTGCCACTTTTTTGACTCCACAGCAAACAACTCTCGCGTTGATTGGTGATGCTGAGCGACAGCACTTTTTTCTCACCAACTTTTTTGACTACTGTTTGAAGGGTTTCCACAGTTTGTTCCCAGACTTCTTGTGGATCTTGTTCCACCCAGCCGGGTTGGGGAGTAAACAACTGCAAAGGTTGGTAGGCTTTGGCGATTATTTGACCTTGTTGATCAAAAGCAATGGTTCTGACCCCGGTAGTGCCTAAGTCTAAAGCTAGAAGAAGTTGCTCTGTATCTGCCATTTAAACCTTCATGCTCCGCTCATACCATTCTTCCAGAGAAAGGGTTAATTGAGTGTATTGATATGTTAAATAGGCGAGTGGCAAATGTTCGATCATCTCTTGATCAGAGTGATCAAAAAAGACTTGAAGGGTGTGACAACCCTCTGGTTGATAGCCGGAATCAGCCGTTTCTGGTTCATCGGCAATTCGACAACCAAAGGTTCGATTATGGCTACTGTGACTCAGTGACGTAGTAATCAGATCTCCCACCCCAGCGACTCCATAAACAGTCTTAGTTTTGCCTTGTTTCAGTTTGACAAAGGTGCTCATTTCTTCGAGGGCTTTTGTCAAGTAAATGCCTTTGGCGTTGGTATTGTTATCCGTTAAGCTATCCAGCATTCCCACCCCTATCGCGTAGATATTTTTCAGAATGCCACACCAAACTACCCCAGTCACATCGGCTGAGAAGTTCAAGTGCAAGTTGGTGTGCGCAAACAAGGTTTTTAAAAATTCGGTATGTTTATCTTCACAAGCGATAATGCCAGCGGTGACATTACCAGTAATGAGTTCACTGGCAATCATCGGCCCAGAAATTTGTGCTACCGAGTAGTGGGGAAACTGGGTTTTAATGGCTTCAAAGACGGGGACAGCCGAGTCGGTGTGGAGGCCTTTGGCGGTGTTGATAATGATGGTTTGCTGAGACATGGTCAGCTTGGCTAGTTCCGATAACGTGCCATTGAGGTGATTGGACGGAATGCAGAGTAACAATACATGGTGAGTCGTGTCAGTGTTTGGTGTAAATGAAAAATGAGTTGCCAGTTTTGAAAGATCAGAGGTAGCGGTGATATTTTTTTCTAATTTGGTGTGGGGAAAGTATTTACTATTGCGGTGGTTTTGGTTAATATCGTCAGTCACCTTTTGGCTGTGAGCCCAACCGATGACTTGATGTCCATCTTTGGCTAAAATTTGGGCCAAAGCAGTCCCTAAACTGCCCAGTCCAATAATCCCAATTTTGGTTGGTTCTGACATAGGATTATCTTAGCACAGAAGTCACTAAAGAAGGTCACTTTATTGTCACTAAAGTCTGCTACTCTAATTCCAGTGGTTGAATATATAAAGCCACTCTAACTCCAATAGTAGTTATACATGACTAGAGTGTTTATTAGTACGTATGTATAAGATATACTAAATGTATGCCAAAATCCGGCAAAATCTCCATTTTTAAAGGCAGAAAAATCAGAAAAACTATTTATAGGAATGAATGGTGGTTTTCTGTTAACGATGTTATTGAAGCTTTAACTGATTCTCATGATCCAGCCCAGTATTTTAAGCGTCTAAAATTACGTGATGCTGAATTAAAAAAATTAACTGAAGAAGGAGGGGTACAATTTGTACCACCCCTTATGCTTGCCGTTGAGACAGCGGGTGGCAAACAAAAGGCTTACTGCTGGAATACCGAAGGTGTCTTTCGTCTTGTTCAATCTATCCCTTCTCCTAAAGCAGAACCCTTCAAACGTTGGTTAGCTAAAGTTGGCTATGAGCGAGTGCAAGAAATTGAAGACCCGGAACTAGCCACTAAAAGAACCAGAGCCCTGTACAAAGCCAAAGGCTACCCCGACAGTTGGATTGAAAAGCGAATGAGAGGTATTGAAATCAGAGAAACACTGACTGACGAATGGAAAAAGCGTGATGTGAGTCATGACCATGAATACGCAATTCTTACGGCTGAAATTTCCAAAGCCACTTTTGGGATGACCCCATCAGAGTATAAAAAGTTCAAAAATCTCAAAAGAGAAAATTTGAGAGATCATATGGATGATTTAGAGTTAATTTTTTCAATGCTTGGTGAGGCATCAACAACGGAAATCGCCAGAAGCAAAGATGCTCAGGGATTTGAGAAGAACAAAACTGCTGCTCAAAAAGGTGGTAAGATTGCCGGAGATGCCAGAAGAAAATTGGAAGAAGAATCTGGTAAGAAAGTATCAACCAGAAAAAACTATCTGTCCGTCCCCCAACAAACGAGAAACAGAGCTGGTGGTGAACTTTAAGTGAGATTTTTTTCTAAAACTCAAACAACTCTTTGACTTTGGTTTTTAAGCCTTTGGCAATTTTAATGAGGTACCTGACTGAGGTATTGACATACCCATTCTCAATTTTGGCAAGGTAGGACACATTAATATCTGCATACTCTGCCAAGTCCTCTTGAGTCATTTTCTTGCTTTGTCTGATAGTCTTGATGGTTTTACCAAGGCGTTTTCTTTCACTTAAGTATTCACCATGGTCATAGATACTTGCCATGCCTCAATTATTTGAGGAGTTTCCATATTTGACCATTCTATATATAGAAAGTTATGTGTAAAATGGATTAGAGTAAAGGGTATTAGCCTGAAAGACACTAATTGCCTATGGGACACAAGTATTATATGCTTAATTTGATGCAACTATCTGGTTTTAGCATGCCTAAAATTTCCACTAAATTGATTCATTTAACAGCAAGACTTTGTTTAACATTAGTTGTCTTTTCTTCTTTGATGATGGTATCTGCCAAAGCTGTTAGTGCCGCGACGTACTATGTTAGTTCTACAGGATCTGACTCTAATAACGGACTTTCTGTAGATACACCTTGGGCTCACCACCCCTGGGATGCAAGCGCAACAAATACTGCGGCCGGAACAATCCTTCTTGATGGAGATCAGGTTCTATTTAAACGAGGTGAAGCATTTTTATCAGTTTCCATATCAGTAGATGAAGGGGGAACGTCCTCAAATATTATTACTGGGGCATATGGTGATGGAGATAGACCAATACTCAGTGGTGGATCTACATATCCAATAATTGCTAGCGGGAAAAATTATCTTACTTTTCAAGATCTGGATTTAAGAAGTGATAGTACTGTAGCAACAATATTTGTCCTTGGTTCATCAAATAACATCACTATTCAAAGAAATGATATTAGTAATACAACAGCAAGAGCTATCTATGTGTCATCATCGGACACTATCATAATAGATGGCAACGAAATTGTTACAGGAAGTAGTACAGGAGTTGGCATCGACCTAAACACTACAAACACTATTACTATTTCTGACAACACACTTACAAACACAAATGTCACTAAAACGAGTACTTCTTTGAAAGGAATCTATTTACAAAATTCAGAGTTTATAGTCGTGAGCGGTAACACGATTGGAACGTCTAGCTCTAATTCATACTTAGAATGTATACAAATCAAGGACACAGATTCTTCATCTATCTACGAGAATAATGTTTCCTACTGTTGGAATGGTCTGGACTATCCAAGTGCTGCAGGACATGGTGTATACCTTTCGTTTTCAAGCGAAAATAACGACATTTATAAAAACTTCTTTCTAGAAAGCCCTGTTCTTGATGAAGTGGCCTCAGGAAATGGAGGGAATAATTATTATTACAACATTGTAAAGAATTCGCACGTCAATGGTATTGACTTTAGAGGTGCTTCAACAGTAAATCCTTCGGGAATATATAACAACATTGTTCTTCACCACCCAACCGGAACAGCAGGACATGGAATTAATATTCAGTTAACGGGTAAAAAAGTGATTATAAAAAATAATACGATCACCTGTGATGTGGCAGGTAGTAATATTCAGTGTGTCGCTTTGGCTGGCGATTACACTTCTGTTGAAATAAATAATAACCTTTATTATCCCACAAATGGAGCACAATTAGGTAAAGTTGGTGGAACGGATTATGACGATTTTAATGAATGGAAGCAAGCATTGCAGAGTGACAGCCTGGTAAGTGGAAAAGATGAAAACTCTGTTTCAGCTAATCCTTTATTCACGGATCCCGGTAACTCTGACCTATCTCTACAAGCTCTTTCGCCAGCCATTGATGCGGGAACTGACGTTGGTTTATTGACGGATTATCTTGGTAATCCAATCTATGGAACTCCAGACATTGGTGCATACGAGTATCAACCCACCAGTGAAGTTACCACTAATGAAATTGACATTGATGGTGATGTGAGAATTTATGCTGATGGGAAGTTTAGAAATACGCAAACCCCTTCTGGGACGACGGCTAATCTTGCCATTACTCCTGATGGTGGTTTTGGGACCGGGGATTATTCTGAATGGATGAATCTAACAATCAGTGAATGGAATACTTCAGGTGATTATGCCAAAACCTGGACCGAATCTTCCGATACCATTGGCTCAGATGCTACCGTTCATACGGTGGGTGATCTCCAAGCCAATAGCCAATATGTTCTCAAAGTTGATGATGTTCAGGGAGCAGATATTACCAGTAGTGATTGTACTGCTGGCATCTGTACCGCTGATAGCAGTGGTGAGATTACCTTCACCTATACTGGCGGCTACTCCACTCATACTTTTAGCATTACTCAATACACACCACCTTCTTCACCGGTCCAAATTGCAGAAAATCACGTCTCGGCCCCGGGACTGTCACCAGCTCGGCCCCCAACTTGTGACAGTACTACCCCAGTAGGCTTACCAGATTTATTTCAAATCAATCGCAGTGGCAATCAAGCCACGCTGTATTTCACTCCGGTGAATGATTACGTCAAAAACTATCACGTTGTCTTTGGTTTTAAGGAAGGGGATGAGAGATTCGGACTATTGTCTGCTGAGGTTACTAGTGAAACAAACAATGGAGTTCAGAGCGTGACTATTCATGATCTTGACCCCAAAGCTCAATATTTTTTCAAAGTGGCTCCAGTCAATGGTTGTGCGGTAGGGACTTGGTCGAATTGGCTCAAGGCAGATAAAGTCATCCAAAAGACCTCAATTTTTTACAGGTATTTCTCACCAGTGAAAGAAAAGTTGAGGACGTAAAAGTTACTGAAGAATCTCGTTTTTAAGGCCTTTAGCAAGATCGAGAAAGAAGGTTTCCATATCGCTTATATCAAAAGGAACGAGGACGGAAGGATAATCTTCTCGTTTAATGTCTTTCACTCTGATAAATTGATTAGCAAGATTCATTTTATCAATATCCCAATCAAATTTTGCTTTGGCTAGAAGTATAAGCTTATTAAGATCCATCTTCTGGTGTTTAAAAATAAAATAAAGATCTATATAGTCTCTTGTCCGTGGCTTTATAAAAAGAGTCTGAATTTTATTTGTCGCAATATCAAGCAAACTATCAACCGACAGTTTTCCAAACTTAATTCTTTGATCAATTGGTGGAAAGGGATAATAGTTAAAGTCAACTTTGAGCGTTTGACCATCATTATAAGTCAGATGATAACTAAAAAGTCCCATAAACTGAGATCTGTTGATAGCAGTAATATTCAACCTTGAAGCTACTTTTTTCAGGAAAGCATTGGTTAGGGTTTGATCAACTTCTTGTTTTTCGGTAAACAAGTCAATATCTTCTGAGAGACGGTGATGCAAATAAAACTCCGCTAGTGCAGTACCACCAGTCAAGTAGAAATGTTTGACTATTTGGTCATCGTTTTGGATAAGTTCCAAAAATTCAAGTTGTTTGGGAGTGAGTATAGTTTGCCCCATATTAAATATTCCAACGCTCTTTTTTTATAGGGATCAAGTCTGACTTTGATTCTATCCCAATTATTTCTGATTTCTGATTCTCGAAGTTTTTCACTCCCTAAGCCATAATTAATAAGCTGGGCAATACGCCAAATTTTATACTCATTAGGATTTTCTTTTTTGAATTTTTCCTCATCGGTGGACCAATTAATCATGTCTATATTATATCAGTTATGAGGGCAAAATTCAGTAAGATCTTTATTTTCGCAAAACCGCTACTGTATACTTTTCAATAGACCTGTCCTTATTTTTCCCGTATAGTTAACTTATGCCAGACCACCAATCCCACATCATTGCCGTCGTCGGTGTTTCCGCTAATCCTGAAAAATATGGATATCACATTTTCCAAGATTTATTGAAAAATAAGTATCATGTTTTGGGGGTGAACCCCAAGGGAGAACCAATTCTGGATCAACCAATTTATAAAAGCTTGGCTGACTTGCCCGAAATTCCGGATATTGTGTTAACGGTAGTGCCACCAGCCGTGACCAGTCAAATTATTGACCAGTGTCATCAACTAGGCCTGCCTTTTATTTGGATGCAGCCAGGTTCTCACTCTCCAGAAGTAGTGGAGAAAGCTCAAAAGTTGGGACTAAAAGTGGTGGCGGATGAATGCTTCATGGTGCATGAGGGAATCTGGTAAAGAGAAGAATCTCCCATTATGTCATTCCCTCGAAAGAGGGAATCTGGAAAATTGGTTGCGCTGTTCCAGATCCCCGCATGCGCGAGGATGACATGAAAAGTATGGCTTTCCCTTTCAATTTTATTACTCTTTTCTGATATACTTGGCTTATTGATTATTGGTTATTGTTTAATGATTTCAGCCAGAGGCTGATCCCTTTGGGTGGAAAACTCTAGACAATAATCAATAAACAATAGTCATTACCCAAGGAGTTCTATGACAACTTCGACCAACTTTACCCCCAATCTGTGGCAGGATGAAATTAATGTACGGGATTTTATCCAGACGAACATTACGCCTTATGATGGTGATGCTTCCTTTTTGGTTAAACCCACAGAGCGTACTTTGAAACTGAAAAAAATGGTTGATGAACTATTACTCGAGGAGATCAAAAAGGGTGGCGTTTTAGATATTGATACCAAAACCATTTCCACGATTACTAGTCATAAACCAGGATATATTCAGAAAGATTTAGAAACCATTGTCGGTTTACAAACCGATGCGCCACTTCGTCGAGCCATCAAGCCTTTTGGCGGTTACCGGATTGTGGAGCAAGCCTGTGAGCAATATGGTTATAAGTTGGATGATGAAGTGATTAAAATTTGTCGGGATTATCGTAAAACGCACAATGATGGAGTCTTTGATGCTTATACTCCTGAGATGAGAAATTTACGCCGTTCGGGGATTATCACGGGACTGCCCGATAACTATGCTCGGGGCAGAATTATTGGTGATTATCGACGCTTAGCCCTGTATGGAATTGATCGATTGATTGAAGAAAAGAAACAAGATAAAGCCAAACTTGAGGGGGTGATGACCGATGACTTAATTAAATTGAGAGAAGAAGTCAGTGAACAAATTCGAGCACTAGGCATGATCAAAGAAATGGCTGCAAGTTATGGTTTTGACATTAGTCGGCCGGCGGAAACAGCCCAAGAAGCAATCCAATGGACCTACTTTGCCTACTTGGCCGCTCTCAAAGAGCAAGATGGAGCGGCGATGAGTTTAGGGAATGTGAGTAGCTTTTTTGACATTTATATTGAGCGAGATTTGAAAAACGGCAGCCTGACGGAAGAACAAGCTCAGGAGCTAGTGGATCACTTTGTGATGAAGCTCCGCTTAGTCAGACACTTGCGAATGGATGAGTACAATCAACTCTTTGCCGGAGATCCCACTTGGGTGACCGAAGTGATTGGGGGACATTGGCGTGATGGCAAACACAAAGTCACTAAAACCAGTTTTCGTTTTCTCCAAACCCTCTACAATTTAGGACCAGCTCCGGAACCAAATTTAACAGTACTCTGGTCAGAGAAATTACCGACCGGTTTTAAAAAATTCTGTTCTCAAGTTTCGATTGATACTTCATCTATTCAATACGAAAATGATGATCTAATGAGTGAAATAGGCCAGTGCGATGACTACTGTATTGCCTGTTGTGTGTCGATGATGGAGACGGGGAAAGAGATGCAGTTTTTTGGGGCACGCTGTAATATTGCTAAAGCTCTGCTCTATGCACTCAATGAAGGCCGGGATGAAATTTCTGGAGTCAAAATTGTGGACGGCATTGAACCCCTGCCTGCGCAGGCAGGCCTGCCTGAGGGAATACTGGATTATGAGGAAGTCAAAACCCGTTTTGACAAATGTGTTGCCTTTTTAGCAGAAGCCTATGTCAATACCATGAACGTGATCCACTA
Source organism: uncultured Pseudomonadales bacterium (assembly GCA_964625685.1). Taxonomy (GTDB): domain Bacteria; phylum Patescibacteriota; class Microgenomatia; order UBA1400; family PJMF01; genus CAZVBO01. The sequence continues at coordinate 25,005 of CAZVBO010000003.1, read as the reverse complement.
CATGCATGATAAGTATTACTATGAACGGGCTCAGCTGGCTTTCATGGATACGCACATTCATCGCAACATGGCCTTTGGGATGGCGGCGATGAGTTCTACCGCTGATTCTCTATCAGCTATCAGGTTTGCCAAAGTGACTCCAGTCCGAAATGAAGAAGGTTTGACTACTGATTTCAAGGTAGAGGGTGAGTATCCCACTTTTGGCAATGATGATGACGTGGTTGACAAGATGGCGGAAGACTTAGTGACTCAATTTAATGATGAACTGCACAAACATCATATTTACCGAGATGCGACACCCACCTTGTCAATTTTGACCATTACTTCCAATGTGGTCTACGGTAAGAAAACTGGTTCAACTCCAGATGGTCGGAAGAAAGGTGAACCTTTTGCACCAGGAGCTAACCCCATGCATGGCCGAGATCACTCAGGGGCAATTGCTTCCCTCAACTCAGTGGCCAAAATTGACTATCACCATGCTCGAGATGGAGTGTCCAATACCTTCTCGATCGTACCAAAAGCTTTAGGGAATACTAAATCAGATCAGATTGAAAACTTGGTAACAATGTTAGATGGCTACTTTGGTAAAGCAGCCCATCACTTAAATGTGAATGTCTTAGACAAAGCGAAACTGGAAGATGCGATGGAACATCCAGAAAAATATCCTCAACTGACGATTCGAGTCTCGGGCTACGCAGTCAACTTTATTAAGCTCGATCCCGAAAAACAGCGAGAGGTAATTGCTCGGACATTCCACGAGAGTATGTAGCAAGTCTCCTCTTAGCAAAGAGGAGAAATCTGGCGAGAGCCAGATAGAGGTGTTTCATGAGAGCGATACCTTATCGAAAGGATTTACTGCTTAAAGCTAAGCAGTTAAGAAAAAAAAGTACTTTAGCTGAGGTACTAATTTGGCAAAGGCTGAAGTCAAAGCAACTGGGGTTTGACTTTAATAGACAGAAACCATTATTAAATTACATTGTGGATTTTTACTGTTTAAAATTGGGATTAGCGATCGAAATTGATGGAGAAAGTCATGACTTTAAAGGTGAATATGATGAAGTCCGTCAAGAAGCATTAGAAAACTTAGGAATTAAGTTTTTAAGATTTAGGGAAAAAGAAGTCAGAACAAATTTGGATGGTGTAGTTCAGAAGATTAGAAATTATATAACTAAACACCCCCTCAAATCACGTTCCACGTGATTGAGTGCCCCTCTTTGACAAGAGGGGATAAAAGTATGCTCAATATTCACTCCATTGAAACTTTTGGCACACATGATGGACCGGGAATTCGACTCGTGGTATTTACCCAGGGTTGTCTCTTTCGATGTGTCTACTGCCATAATCCTGATACCCAAGCGATGGCTACCGACAAAATGTTACGGCTGAGTAGTGAGGACATTCTAGATCGACTAGAAAAACAAAAACCCTATTTTAAAAAAAAAGGTGGACTGACCCTTTCCGGGGGTGAACCCACTATCCAAGCGGAGGGAGTGCTTGATCTTTTAGAGAAAGCACAAGCAGCTGGGTTCCACACCTGTTTAGATACGTGTGGAGCCGTTTTTAATGATCAGGTGCAACAAATTTATGATTTATCCGATGTGGTCATGCTGGACGTCAAACATATTGATGATGTTTGGCATAAAAAGCTAACTGGGATGAGTAATCAGACAGTTTTACAAAATGCAGCATATCGGGAAAAGACTGGTAAAGAACTGTGGCTGAGATATGTATTGGTGCCAGGTTGGACGGATCAGCCTGAGTTTGTTGAAGCGTGGGCGAAGTATTTTGCCCCCTTTACCACGGTAGCCAGAGTGGAAATTTTGCCTTATCATACTTTAGGGGTCTATAAATACCAAGAATTGGGTCGAAAATATCTACTGGATGGAGTTGAACCACCAACAGGCATGCAGGTTGAAGCGGTGAAAAAGGTATTCGAAAAACATTTGGGAGAGAAGGTGGTAGTGTGCTGAGAAGAGTTCTTTCGTCATTCCGGAAACTGAGCGGAGAGAAGTTATCCGGAATCTTTGACGAAGTAAACCAATTATAAGGATCCCGGACTCGAGTTTGACTCGATCCGGGATGACGCACAAGGTGAAGTTAGCCATTAACCATTAGTCATTAATCAATAGACATTAGAAAGAATTTTGTATGTCCATGCAGGCGTTATTTTATCCACAAACTATTGCCGTTATCGGTGCCTCTAGCAAGGAGAAAACACCGGGTAATGATGTGGTCAAACATTTGGTGACACAGGGTTATACTGGGAAAATTATTCCGATTAACCCTAAAATAGATGAACTGTATGGTTTGCCGGTTGTCCATGATATTAGTGAAGTAACTGAACAAGTAGATTTGGCCGTAGTCATTATTCCCGCTAAATTTGTACCTCAGGCTTTGGAGGGGGCAGCCGCTAAAGGAGCGCAAGCAGCCATCGTTATTTCCGCTGGGTTTAAGGAAGTTGGCAATAAAGAGTTAGAAAACCAAGTGGCTGAGGTGTGCCGTCAACATGACATCACCTTAGTTGGGCCAAACTGTCTGGGTATTATTAATCCGGATAATCAGATGAATGCTTCTTTTGCTGGTATCATGCCTCAAACAGGACATATTGCTTTTCTGTCTCAAAGTGGGGCTCTCTGTGCTTCAGTTTTAGATTATGCTAATTCCATGGGACTAGGTTTTTCTAAATTTATGAGTATTGGCAACAAAGCTGATTTAGATGAATTAGACTTAATTGAATATTTTCAGCAAGATGACCAAACTAAAGTCATCGCCATGTATGCCGAAGCTTTGGAAGATGCGCCTCAGTTTATTGCTACTTTGAAAAAAATGAATCGAGGTCAAAATCCCAAACCAGTGATTATTTTGAAATCAGGTCGTACCGCCGAAGGTGCCGGAGCGATTGCCTCTCATACAGGTTCCTTGGCTGGTGGTGATGCCGCTTATGAAGCTTTATTCCGTCAGGCTGGGGTGATTCGAGCTAATACCATTCAAGAACTCTTTGATATGGCTGATGTTTTTATTAAAAATCCACTTTCTGCAGTAGAGAAGGTAACCGTTATTACCAATGCCGGCGGTCCAGGCGTTCTAACAACAGATGCAGTTATCCGGTCTGGATTGAAATTAACTAAACTATCAGATCAAACCATCAGCCAACTCAAATCTTTTTTACCTCCAGCTGCCAGTACCCACAACCCAGTGGATATTTTGGGAGATGCGTTGGCTGAAACGTATCGTCAAACTTTAACCGTAGTGGCTCAAGACGAGCATACAGACGCGATTCAAATTATCTTGACTCCGCAATCAGTCACAGAGGTTGAAGCCACAGCCCAAGCGATTGTAGAGTTACGACCTCAGATTCACAAACCGCTGGTCGTTAGTTTTATGGGAGATGCGTTGGTGGAAGCTGGAGTTGATATTTTACGAAAAGCGAACATCAGTGTTACTTCACTGCCTGAACCCGCCTCAAGTGCATTGGCAGCGATGGGGCGATTTTATACGTTTACCCAAAATACTTCGGATCAAGAATTTCATTTTGCAGATGTCGATAAAGTGAAAGTTAGCCAGCTTTTTGAGCAAGCTAAAGCCCAAGGGCAGAATAGTTTCCCCGAGGCTCAAGCAATGGAAATATTTAAGGCATATCATTTTCCGTTACTCAAAAGTGCTCAAGCTGCCACTGCTGAAGAAGCAATGGGCATCGTATCTGAATTTGGCACTCAAGTAGCGATGAAGATTGTGTCACCGGATATTCTGCACAAAAGTGATGTAGGCGGAGTCATGCTTCATCTGACTGCGGAAAATGTGGGTCAAAAATTTGAGGAAATGATGCGGACTGTCCACCAGCATCAACCAGCAGCCAAATTAGAGGGAGTTTTGCTGATGGAGATGGCGCCCGCTGATGGAGTGGAAACTATTTTAGGAGTCAGTAAAGTTCCTGGCTTGGGAACGATGATTATGTTTGGGATGGGGGGGATTTATGTGGAAGTTTTAAAGGATGTTAACTTCGCCTTTGCCCCAGTTTCTCAACAAGAGGCGAGACAAATGGTGGAGTCACTCCGAATGAGTGCTATTTTCCAAGGTGTAAGAGGTCAGCAAGCCTTGGATGCTGATCAAATGGTAGAAAATATTGGTCGATTGTCACAACTAGTAACTGATTTTCCGGAAATTGCAGAATTGGATATCAATCCTTTGTTAGTGTTACCAGCAGGTAGAGGAGTCAAGGTTTTAGATGGACGGATTGTCTTGGAGAATAATGAACAAAACCAAATTGGCTAAAATTCCAGCCACAGTTTTTGTCGGCTTTTTAGGTTCGGGCAAAACGACTATTATTTCGCATTTAATTGATTTTTTAGTGGAACAGCAGCAAAAGATTGTTTATATCAAGAATGAGGTGGGTAATACCGATATTGACACTCAACTTCTGGCTGATAAAAAAATTGAGACTAAAGAGCTGCTCAATGGATGTATTTGTTGTACTTTAGTTGGGTCACTTAATAATGCTATTGATCAACTGGCGGAACAGTATCACCCAGATAGATTTTTGATCGAATCGGCTGGCACCGCTGATCCGGAAAGTTTGGCTTTAACCATTTCCCATCATCCCAGATTGATCCGAGATGGGGTGATTTCAGTGATTGATGTGGTAAATTTTAATGGCTACGATCACTTGGATTCGATTGCCCAAACGCAAGCTAAATTTAATGACCTGATTGTGTTTAATAAAGTAGAGCTGGTCGATGCTCAGCGAAAGCAAGCAGTGGTGGGATATATCCGAGAGTTAAATGAAACTTCTCCGATTGTGGAAGCTCCTCAAGGTATACTTGATCCTCGGTTAGCCTTTGGAATTTCCTCAACCCTTGATCTGGTAGCCGCTACACATCATCATCACCATGATGAAATTGATACCTATGTCTTTAATCATTCTGGAACATTTAATCAAGAAAAACTCAAACAAGTTCTCACTGAGCTACCAGCCAATGTATTACGAGTTAAGGGTTTTGTGGTTTGGGAATCAGGAGAAATGCAAGTTTTGAATGGCGTAGCTCAGCGTTTTGAATTTTTAACAGCCCCAACTTCCATTAAGCCCCATCTTGAAATTTTATGCATTGGCTATCACCTGAGCAGTATCAATCAAAAATTAACTGCTCTTTTTGAAAAGGCCCTTAGCCAGCACTAATTTTTTCAATCTTCTTCTCAACCCGTTTCATGTATTTTTCATGCTGGTTTTGAAATTCTTCTTTGAGTGAATCAAGCTCAATGTCGGTTTCTTCTTCAATATCAATCAGCCGATTTCGAGCACCTCTCATGCTTTTAATCAATTCGTCAAGTTTAAGATGGATTGCTTTGGTATCTCGGTTTTGGGTATTCTGAATCAAGAAAACCATCAAAAAGGTAATAATAGTCGTGGAAGTGTTAATCACTAATTGCCAAGTATCTGAGTAGTGAAAGTAAGGACCGGTCAAAATCCAGGCTAGAATGCTGATAAAGGCAAGAATGAAGATCGCTGGAGAACCTGTAATCAGGGAAATTTTAGTAGCGACTTTACGAAAGAGGTCATTGAATTTCATACAGTTAGTATCTTATGTTTTTGAAAAGAGATCAAGCAGAAGTCGAGTCAGGGAAGCGAATCTTTCCAATAAATTGTTGAAGTTTGAGTCTTAAGCTCTTGAGTTCAGCAGGTTCAGAGGCCGAGGGCGCCGCTAGACAATCGAGTAATACTTCAGCATCCTCTTCACTAATGAGAATTTTATCGGTTTGTTGAGGGTCAGTGGAGGAAGGAGTTAATTTGTTCAATAAGGTTTCAGAAATGGGCACGGTCGAAGTTTTGAGAAAAGCTGATGCCTGACTCATCTCTAGAGTGGTGAGAAGAATGACCCCGCGATTCATGCTAATTTAATAGTACTAACTTTTAATCTGTTTGTCACCATTTAAATAGATGGTCACTGTATGAGTACTTACTGATACATAGTCATCGACTATGTCATCCCCGTGCAAACGGGGATCTGGAATAGCAATGGGCAATTTTTTTTGTTTACATTTTAATCAACAAATTGGCCGAATTCTAAATGTAGACAACAGCCCAGTAGTTTCCCGGATCCCCGCGTTCCTGCCTGCCGGCGGTCAGGAGTTCAGAATGACATTACAACTTCGAATTTGATTTTTGGAATTTGGAGCTTGTTTGGATTTTGGTTTTTGAAATTTGGCTGTATAGTTTAGTCTACTTCCTCCGGTGGAAGAGTTTCTCCAATTCTTTTTTGGTCAAAATAAACTGAGTCGGTCGGCCGTGGGGACAGGTTTCGTTATGATGAGTTTCAGCGAGTTTTTTAAGTAAATTTTGCCGTTCTTCTTGACTCAGAGCATCACCTTGTTTGATTGCCGTGCGGCAGGCCAAGAACGACAAGGTTTTTTTAGTGAGGGTATCTACGGATCGAAGTGTGGTCTCATTGGCAATGTCATCGAGCCACTCAGTTAATAAATCCTTGACTCTGTCAGCTTCAACTCGTGGGGGCAAGTGGGTGACTGAAAATTGAGCTTTGCCAAACGGCTCAATGATTATGCCCATGTCAGCAAAAAGGGAGAGGTGTTCAGTCAACAATTCGGCATCAGTGACGGCGAAGGAGAGCAATACTGGTTTAGGTAGGAATTGTGAAGATTGTTGATTTTGGTGTTGAAATTCCGCTAAGAATTGCTCATACAAAATTCGTTCATGAGCTGCATGTTGATCTACAATCAGCATGCCCTGATCTGTTTGAGTGACTAAATATAAATCATGAAGCTGGAGTACTTCGGTTTGCGACCGAGAGTGAGTGGTTTCCCAAGCTTTAACTACCGATTTTAAAGCTTGGTGGAGAGGTTGGTGAGTTTTCTTATCACGATTGAGGTCAGCAGTGTAAGAAAAATTATTTTTATCTTTCAGTCTGAGCTGGCTTTGAAAGGTCAAATCGTATTGATGCAAGACTTGTTCGAGAGTAGTTTGTACAAACTGAAAAACCGTTGATTGATCTGCTAGTGCCACTTGAGTTTTTTGCGGATGAACATTGACATCCACAAAATGCTCGGGAAGTGTCAAATTCAGCACAAAAAGCGGTTGACTAGCTGGCTCAAGCAATCCTCCATAGACCTGTTTGATGAGTGGCAGAATGAAGCTAGGTTGGACTGGACGGTGATTAATAAAGAAGTAATGATGAAGGTTGCTTTCTCGACTTAAACTAGGGGGCGAGATAAAACCTGCTAATTGGTAAGTTTCATTGGTGGTGGTCACGGGAAGACTGTTTTGACGAAATTCAGTTCCCACAATGTTCTCTAGTCTATCTAAAAATGTTTGGTAATGAGGAGCATCTAAGATTAATTTTTGGTTATTTTTAAGGTTAAAGGCGATTTCTGGATAAGCCAAAACAAACTGACTCATCATCTTAAGAATTTGTTTGAGTTCGGTGGCTGGTGATTTAAGAAACTTGTGACGAGCGGGAAGTTGGGCAAAGAGCTGAGTGACTTCAACTTCGGTGCCGTTGGGTAAACCTAAAGGTTGAATTTCACTAGGATTCCCATGGGTGATGGTCAGTTGGTAGCCAGAAATATCATTTGTTGGTTTTGTGCTAATAGTGAGTTGACTTACCGCTGCTAGACTGGCCAGAGCTTCGCCGCGGAAACCCAAAGTAGTAATGCCGCTCAACTGATTTGACTCATTCAGTTTACTGGTAGTATGAGGCAGAAAGCAGAGACCTAAGTCTGTTTCATCCATGCCAACCCCATTATCAATTACTCGAATAGTATCTAAGCCACTCTCTATTAGTTCAACAGCAATTTCAGTAGCTTGAGCATCAATCGCATTTTCAACTAACTCTTTGATGATAGATGCAGGCCGGTCTACAACTTCACCGGCGGCTATTTGAGCAATTAAACTAGGACTGAGTTGATGAATCTTGGGCATGATGGTGTTTGGGTTCAATGTAACTTGCTAAAATCTGGTTGGCTCGATCAATCACTTCCTGGGGGATCCCAGCCAGTTGAGCTACGGCAATTCCAAAACTGTGAGAAGCCCCTCCGGGAATTAATTTATGAAGAAAAACAGGTTTATTTTTATGGTTTTTAATGGCCATTTGATAGTTTTTAATACTATCTGGATGTTCTTCGGCTAGGACTTGTAATTCATGATAATGAGTGGCAAATAAAGTTTTGGCTTTTATTTTAGGATCGGTTACCAGCTTTTCGGCTACAGACCAAGCGATACTAATCCCATCATAAGTACTCGTTCCTCGACCAATCTCATCCATAATAATTAAGCTTTTTGAAGTAGCTTGATGTAAAATAGTCGCTGTTTCCACCATTTCTACCATAAAAGTTGACAAGCCTGAAGTAATCATATCTGAAGCACCACTTCGAATAAAGATTCGATCAACCAAGCTAATGGTTGCTTTTTTAGCCGGCACAAAGCAACCCAAGTGGGCCAAGAGCGTGATTAAGGCGACTTGTCTCATTAATACTGATTTGCCTGCCATGTTGGGACCAGTAATAATCATTAGTTGTTGATCAGTCGTATTTAATTTGATGTCATTGGGGACAAATCGACGATCATGAAGGGTTTGTTCAATTACGGGATGACGGCCTTCTTGGATTGCCAGTTCGTCGCCAGTGCTGATGTCGGGTCGAACATAACGATTTTGTTCAGCAATGGTGGCAAAATTGAGTAATGCATCTAAAGTGGCAATATCCTTGGCAGTAGTCTGAATCAGTTCGGTTCTAGCTAATACTTGATTTACTAAGTCATTAAAAATCTGATATTCAAGATCGTTACTCTTTAACTCTGCTTCCAAAATAATTTGTTCATGATGTTTGAGTTCGGGCATGGTGAAGCGTTCGGCATTCACCAGCGTTTGTTTTCGGTCATAATCAGGCGGAACTTTATCTAAATTGGCCTTGCTGATTTCAATATAATAGCCAAAGACTTTATTAAATTTAACTTTAAGTGAACTAATTCCAGTTCGTTGTCTTTCTTTAGTTTCCAATTCTGACATCCAACTTTGGCTTGAATGAATCGTCGTCAAAAGTTTGTCGAGTTCAGGATGAATTCCACTTTGGATAACACCTCCATTTTTGGGATCGACAGGAGGCTCGGGAACGATAGTTTGCTTGATAAGCTGGCTTAAAGTTGCTAACTGCTTGGGTCGTTCTAGATACTTATGATGGGGATACTCAACTTCAGTTAGTATTTGGCGAATACTCAAAGCATGATCGAGAGAAGTTTGAAGCTGAATTACATCTCGTGGAGTCCCCATCCCCAAAGTAATTCGGGAAAGTAAACGCTCTAGATCACCAATTTGACGTAACAGTTGACGTAGATGAGATCGAAGTGAAGCATGTTCCAAAAAGTAGGTGACTTGATCTAATCGGTGATTGATGGGCTTGGATTTAGTCAAAGGATGGAGTAACCAGTCTCGGAGTAAGCGGCCGCCCATAGCAGTTTTGGTGTGATCAAGCACCCAAATGAGAGAACCTTCTTTTCGCTGATCACGCAGTGTGGCAAACAGCTCTAAGTTGACAACGGCTGATTGATCGAGAATCAGATAGGCTTGAGTGTTCAGATTAGTAATCTGAATCAAGTGAGTAGCTGGAGCTTTTTGGGTTTCCTGAATATACCCCAGTAAGGCTGCGGCCACCTCTTGGGCGAGAGGTGCTGATTCGAGTTCGAAGCCTTTCAGTGTCGTGACATGGAGTTGAGTTTGCAACTTCTTGGCAGAGTTTCTGGTATATTTTCCCCACTGATGAAAACAGGTCAGGCTCATTTGAGAGAGGTGTTTGAGCTGACGCAAGTAAGCTCCATCATTGTAGAGTTGGGGAGAAAGAATACCTTCAGCTGGTCGAAGTTGAGTTTCAAACTGGGTTATGGTTTCGTTAAATTGGGTGAGTGGTTTTTGAATCACCCCCCAAAACCCGGTGGTGATATCCAAAATTCCTAGACCAAAATCAGTGTCATTTTGACACAAGGCAAAAATATAATTATTTTCTTTGGCAGTAATACTTTTGTCATCTAAGATAGTCCCTGGAGTGACTACCCGGATGACTTCACGTTGGACAATTTCCCGATTATTGGGTTCGGACAGTTGTTCACAAATCGCAACTTTATAGCCATGTTTAACTAGTTTGTTAATATAGCTATCAGCAGCGTGAAATGGTACTCCAGCCATGGGGATTCGACCATCTTTGCCTCGGCTCCGAGCAGTCAGGGTAATCCCTAAAATTTCTGATCCGATTTTAGCGTCATCTAAAAACAATTCATAAAAATCACCCAGCCGAAAGAACAGCAGACAATCCTGATACTCTTTTTTAATTTCAAGATATTGGAGCATCATTGGGGTGGAAAACTGATCAGCAGCTTTAGTCGAGTTAGTCTCAGCCATGATTGCTAGTGTAGAGGATTATTGGGATTTAGGTAATTACGAAATTTTGCGTTTGATCCACCGGGTGAGTTCAATTAAGCCAAATCCGGAAAAAGAAAAGAGTAGAATATCTGGCCAGTTACCAAGTGGCACGGGCACAATTTTTAGCAGTTCATTGCCAACTGGGTGATACATAACTGCTAATTGAAGGCTGATGGCAATCAGAACCGCTATATTCAAAAACTTATTGGAGAGCAATCCCAATTGGAAAGCTCCTTTGTTCGATCTGACTGAGAAGACTAGCCACAGCTCAAAGAAGACCGTCGTGGTAAAGGTCATGGTTTGACTGAGACTCAAGCCATTCCGCAGGAAGAAATATTCTCTTAAGAAGATAAACATGGTTGCCACAAAGCCGATGATGCCTGCAGCCAGTGAAAATTTGATAACTCCATGAGTAATTTCTTTACTGGGATTAAAGGGTTTTTGATGCATCAATTTCGCGGGATATTTATCCACGGCTAAAGCCAGAGCGGGGAAACTGTCGGTGACGACATTCAGCCATAGTAAATGAATGGGCAGCAAGGGTAAGGGAGTCCCGAGGAGAAGAGCGGCAAGCACCACAAAAATTTCATCGAAGTTGGCTGCCAGTAGAAAAGTAATAAACTTTTTAATATTGGCAAATATCCCCCGGGCTTCTTCGACGGCATCAACAATATGGGCAAAATTATTATCAATTAACACCATATCTGACACTTCTTTTGCCAGATCAGTCGCATTCCCGACAGCTACCCCGATATCAGCTTCTTTCAGAGCTGGGGCGTCATTCGCTCCATCACCCGTCATGGCAACATTGTGACCCAGATTATGAAGTGCTCGTAAAATAGTGAGTTTATGCTCTGGTGTCACTCGGGCAAAAATATTCTGAGTGGAAACTAATTCTTCGAGGTCATGACGGCCCAATTTATTGAGTTCGCTGCCGACTACTACCCGATCTGAGACTAAACCAATTTGGTGAGCCACGGCTTTAGCCGTTAAAGGGTGATCGCCGGTTAACATCAGGACTCGAATCCCGGCTTGGTGACATTGTGTGAGGGCAGAGGTCACTTCAGATCGAGCTGGATCAATGAAACCAACCAAACCCAAAAATATGTACTTACTGGGTTTGGTGAGTTGATGGCTTGATAAGTTTTTCTTCATGGCTAGGGCTAAAACTCTCATCCCTTGAGCCGTTAATGATTCAATTTGGTCTTCAAAATAGGTTCGATCAGCGTCAGTTAAAGTTCGAACTTGTGTATTGACGGACACTTGTGAACACATAGCGAGCACTTGTTCAGGGGCTCCCTTTAAGAAAGCATGAGTTCGGTTCTCCACTTGGTTGAGGGTGACCATATACTTTTGTTGTGAGTTAAACGGAATTTCGTCTAGACGAGGGAAAAGCTCACGATCTGCTACTTCTAGCTTAAATTGTTGGCACAGTTTTAATAAAGCGGTTTCGGTAGGATCGCCACTTTCCAGGGTGGCATCGTTGCAGAGCAAGGCACAATTTACCAATGAACGAATAGTTTGATTACGCTGACGTAATTGAACCGAGAATTGGTCTGTTTCTAAGAGATGAGTCCGAGTTACCAGTTGAGTGGCAGACATTTTGTTTTGGGTAATGGTGCCAGTTTTATCAGTACAGATAATGTCGACGTTTCCTAAAGATTCAACTGCTGACAGTTTTCTGACGAGAACCCTCCGCTTCAGGAGTCTTTGAGCACCTAGAGCTAAGGTTACTGTGACCACGACTGGTAGACCTTCGGGAATAGCTGAAACGGCTAGCGAGATGGATAACATGATCATCTCGACAATACTTCGGCCACTGTTGATGCCAATAATGAGTCCAGGAGTGGCAATAACTAGACTGATAATCCCTAAGGTTTTGCCTAACTTTTCTAAAGTAATTTGAAGTGGAGTTTGAGTAGCAGTAGCAGTTTGGACCAAGTGAGCAATTTTACCGAACTCGGTATTATCCCCCGTGGCATAGACCACCGCTTTGCCTTTCCCTCTAGTCACAACTGTGCCAGCAAATACGAGATTGACTCTTTCGGCTAAAGCAATTTGCGAGGCTAGTTTTTTTGGATCTTTGTTACTCGGATTCGATTCTCCAGTCAGGACTGACTCATCAGTTTGAAGCTGGTAACTTTCTAAGATTCGAGCATCGGCTGGGATTTGATCACCTTCACTTAAGAGGAGAATATCACCTGGTACCAGTTGAGTTGAGTCAATTTGTTGCTGACTCTTATTTCTGATCACCAGAGCATGGGGAGTTTCCATTTCTCGTAATTCTTCAATGGCTTGTTCGGCCTTATATTCTTCAATAAAGCCCACTACGGCATTGATCAATAAGATGACCAAGATGGCAATTGCGTCAAACCATTCTCGAATTATCAGAGCTAGCAGCGCAGCCACGAATAACAATAAGATTAAGAAGCCCTTAAATTGGTCCACAAAAATTTGCCACTTAGAGATGGTATGTTGTTGGGAAAATGAATTTAAGCCATACTTAGTTTGTCGTGCCGTAACTTCTTTTGTTCCCAAACCCTGTTTAGTTGTCTCTAGTTTTTTGAGAGTTTGAGCTGAACTTAAGGTATGCCAGAGCGTTTTTTCAGTTACTGCCATTCTTTAAGTTTAACGTATTGAGCGCTAGAATCGCAAATCGATTTTGGCCATAATCATCGGTCATCAGTGATCCGGCGAAAGGAGTTCCTGAGGTGAGTTCACTTAAAGAGTGAGTATGATCGATTTCCAAAAAAACTTTTCCTGATGAAGTCAGAAAATTGGGTGCTTGTTTGAGGAGCTGGTGGATGAGAGTCAGCCCTTCAGGACCTCCATCCAAAGCTAGATGGGGCTCAAAATCAATCACTGACGGATCAAGGGCTTGAATTCTCTGGCTCGGAATATAAGGGAGATTAGCAATAATGATATCAAAGGTTACGTTTAGTGAAATTGAGCTCATCAGATCGCTGACGCCAATCTGTACTTGTTGTTGTTGGGCTGGAGATAAAAGAGCTTGAGTGTTTTTCTGGGCAATTTTTAAAGCTGACTCAGAAATATCAGTTAACCATAATTTTGTGTGGGGACGTTGTGAAAATAATTGGAGATAGACCGATAGCCCAATAGCACCAGCCCCTGTGCCCACATCAATTATATGTAGAGTGGTATTGGTGGGTAGAGTCAGGGTTTGCTGAACAACTAAGTCGACTAATTGTTCAGACTCTACTCGAGGAATAAGGGTGTTTTCATTTACCGTAAAAACATGGCCACAAAATTCTGCTTTGCCGGTAATGTACTCGACTGGTGTTTCGCCATATTCCTCAATAGAAATATTGGCTTGGCCAAATCGAGCCAAGTGAGTTTGCTCATAAATGGACAGGTGCCGAGGGGATGGAGATTTTGGCATAATAATAGTGTGAGATGATTATATCCTACTCTCCCTTCCCCCAATATAAGTCATTCGGAAAGAATTGCCTTCCACTTTTATAGAAGATATGGTTATAATGAAACCCTCAATAGGTAGCTTCATATAAAGGAGCAGTTATGGCAACTAACCCTGCGGCTAGTCGCAACCAGACTAGCGTCTACTCATTGCAAAACTTTGTTCAAATGGTGAACAATAATTTTGTACTTTTTCTTATTTTAGGAGTGACATTTATCCTCGGATATTTTGTTGGTTCAATTATGACCGAAAATCAAATGTTGAAAGTGAATGGCGGGAGTGGAACCCAAGCAGTTGCCAATCCTACTGACACTACAGCTGGAGCCACCGGACCAACTGAAGAGCAACTGTCTCAAGTTCCGGCTGTCACCAGTGATGATCATATTCGCGGCAATGCTGATGCTAAAGTAAAACTGATTGAATACTCAGATTACGAGTGCCCTTACTGTGCTAGCTTCCATCCGACGATGGAACAAGTCATGGAAAATTACGGTGATCAAGTTGCTTGGGTCTACCGACATTACCCACTTCCTTTCCATCCCCAAGCTCAACCAGCGGCTGAAACAGCTGAATGTGTAAATAAGGTGGGGGGACAAGATGCTTTCTGGGCTTATACCGACTCTTTGTTTGAACTCAACGGAGGTTCGGGGACGATCACTCAAGCTAATATAGACCAAGCAGTTTCTGATGCAGGGGTAGATGCAACGGCTGTTCAAACTTGTGTGGATGCCGGCGAATTTACTCAAATGATCACTGATCAAATGAATGCAGGAGCCACCGCTGGAGTCAACGGCACACCAGGCACAATTATTGTGACTGATGATGGTCAATATGAACTGATTAACGGCGCTCTGCCTTTCGACCAGGTAAGTCAAATGATTGAACAGTATTTGTAAATCTAATTTAGTTTTGAAAAATTACCCCGCGTCTGACGGGGGGTTTTTGTTACCAACTGCCACTGGCTCCGCCGCCACCACTGGAACCACCACTAAACCCAGAGAATCCCCCTGAAGAGTGTGAGCTTCCCGAAGATTTGAAGCCACCCCAGGTGGCGGCCCATCCAGTAGGTCGTTTATTTAATTTCCATTTGGAATAGTTTTTCGACAAAATATAGTCAATGACTAACCCGAGGAAACCAAAAAAGAAGACTCCTGCTAAACTGGCTACAAAAAAACCTAAGATTGCACCCATTAGTCCGCCAGCCCACCAAGATTTGCTTCGACCTAAAAAGGCAGCTAGATAAGTAAATAAAGCAATTAAAAACCAGATAGCGGCAAAGAAAAACCCTACCCAGAAGTTACTGTTTGTAGCAGTTTCTGTTGGAATAGAGTCTGGATTTTGTACATAAGTGATCAGTTTGTTGACTCCATTGCTGATTCCCTGATCATAATTATTTTCTTTAAAAAGAGGAGTGATGTCCTGGCGAATTATTCGCCCCGCTGTACTATCGGTGATAACGCTTTCAACTCCATAGCCAGTTTGAATTCTGACTTTATGATCTTCAATGGCAACTAACAGTAGGATCCCATTATCCGACGTGGCTTTGCCAATTTTCCAAGTATCAAAAAATTGTTGACTGACTCCTTCAATACTTTCACCTTCCAATGAAGGCAAAGTTACCACTGCAATTTCTGCTCCATTGGGCTGAGCAGAAAGACTGGCAATTTTTTGTTCTAGGTTGGTAGAGACAGGTGCTGACAAAACCTGTGCATAGTCGTTGACGTAGCCAGTTGGCTGATCAGGCACATCAAAAGCAAAGACAAGTTTTGGGAGACCTACAAATATCAATACCAAGAGGAATGATGTGACCCATTTCCAAAATCTCATAGTGGATCCTTCTTTACTCAGTCGTCAAATCAACTTGTGGCGCAGTTTCAGCTTGATTTACTGATTCAAAGTAGGATTTTTCATTGAAGCCAAATATACCAGCAATCAGGACTGTGGGAAAAGTTTTAATTTGGGTGTTATAAGACTGAACCGATTCGTTGAAGCGCATTCGTTCGACACTAATTCGATTTTCGGTGCCCGCTAACTCATCCATGAGAGCGAGAACAGTCTCGTTCGATTTAAGTTCTGGATAGTTTTCCACAATGACGAGCAACCGGCCTAATGAAGATTCAAGTTGAGTAGCCGCTTCAGCTTTCTCGTTCACACTCTGAGCTCCCGCATAGTTCTGACGTGCTTGAGCAATATCGTTAAAGACTGTTTGCTCTTGTTTGAGGGTGCCTTTGGTGGCTTCCACTAGATTTGGAATCAAATCATATCGTCGTTGATATTGAGACTCAACCTGAGACCATTGTTTGTCTACTTCTTGATTTTTAGCTACCAATCCGTTGTAACTGCCCGCCAGAAAAATGCCAAGAACGGCAACTATGCCTACCACAGCTAGCAGGATTTGATTCGTTTTCATGGGAACTCACTTTCAAGTGTAGGACTTGTAGCGAGATCAACTAATGTGTAATTTGACATATATTTTGAGAAAAACAAGCTCTTCTGATGACGATAGTAGCATTGCTTACTTGAGAAAGAAGAAGAGTTTTGTTTTACCAAAAGAGATGTGAAAGTGCCATGAGTTGTATGTCGCGACAAGTCTAAATATATACGATAAATTTAGTATAGCATACATTCCGATTAAGAATGGTAAAATACCTCAAAGGAGTTTTATGACACTACAACAACAATTAATGGAAGATATGAAGAATGCCATGAAAGCGAAAGACATGGTCAAATTGAATGTAATTCGATTTTTGCGAGCTGAGATTAAAAACTATGAAATCGATCATGGAGAGCAAGACGATCAAGGCGTCCAAAAAATTATTGCCACCCAAGTTAAACAAGCTAAAGACGCTCAGGCAGAATTCGCTAAAGGTGGACGTCAGGATTTAGTTGATGAAGAAGCAGCCAAGATTCAAGTTCTAGAATCCTATTTACCCGCTCAGTTGAGTGATGATGAATTAGATGCAATTGTTACTCAAGTAGTGAGTGAGAGTGAGGAACAAAACATGGGCAAGTTAATTTCTGCAGTTATGGCTAAAGTTCAAGGTCAAGCCGATGGTGCCCGAGTCGCTGCTATGGTAAAACAACATTTAGCCTAAATTCCTCATGATTCGACTGAGTCAGTGCGGTATGATCACTGTACTTGAAAAGAAGTAATTTTTAGGCTACATGAAAACAAGAACCATTGGTGAAATTTTACAAGAAGAACGAGAGTTTCACCGTTTTTCAATCGATGATTTAGCTAAGAGAACTCGAATTCGAAAAGAGTATTTGGTGTTATTGGAAAATAATGAGTTTGAAAAGCTGCCGGCAGCTACTTTTGTCAAAGGTTACATCAGAACGTATGGGCAAGTTTTTGGTTTTGACTATAAACCTTTACTAGCTTTATTGAGACGGGACTTTAAAGAAAGTGCTCGGGGACAACTAGTGCCTCGAGAATTTTTAAAACCAGTTCTGAAACGGAAGACATTTTGGACTCCTATTACCACCGCTATTTTGGTTTTAGCGGCACTTTTTCTATCTTTTGTCGTCTATGTGGGAGTTGGTTGGTACAACTTACAGAAACCGCCTTCCCTGGAAGTGACTGTTCCTAGTGAAAACGCTGAAGTAGCGGCTCAAGTAATTGTAGAGGGGAAAACTTTGCCGGATGCGGTGGTGAGTGTGAATGCCCAACCAGTGGCATTGCAAGTTGATGGCAGTTTTAAGACCGAGGTCTTTTTATCACGAGAAGGAATTAATACCATTACCATTAAAGCGACCGATCGGCGGGGAAAGAGTAATACGGTACAACGCACGGTTAGAGTGAAGTACTAGTTATTAAAAACCAATTTCCAAAATCCAAAGTCCAAACAAAATCAAATTTCCAAATTTCAAAAGTCAGAATTCAGACAAAAATCAAAAATCAGTAACCAATTTTTAAAACTTTAGGTAAGAGTTTGACATCTGAACTTTGGAATCTGTTTGGTTAATTGGATTTTGGAGTTTGGAAATTTAATTATTTCAATCTTCCTTTTCTTTACTGAAAAAAGTACAATGAAAAGATACTGAAAAGTACCGTAAAGGATAGTAACTATGGATGTCATGCAAGTTGTTCTAACCACCGTACTCGTTATTTTAGCCACCGTTTTAACCATAGTAGGGGTTCAAGTTATTCTCGTCTTGAATGAAGTCCGTCGGACCCTAACCAAGATCAACACTACCGTTGATTTGGCTGAAGCCAAAATCAATAAAATTGTCAGTCCATTTCAGAGTTTGGGGAATGCCACTGCCAGTTTAAAAACGGGTTTTCGTATTTTTGAGTCCTTTATTAGTTGGTTAGATCGAGACAAAAATAAACGGTAAATAGTATGTCCAATGCTTACGAGGATCAGTCAAATTCTTTTTTAGTTGGTTTTACCTGGGGATTAATTGCAGGAGCGGCTGGATATTTCTTATTTGGAACAGATCAAGGTAAAAAAGTTCGTCACCAATTGGCTGAAGAATGGGATCAACATCTAACCCCACTCACTGAAGGATCCCCATCTGAGGGAAAGATATCTCTTCGTCAGGCTGTGGTTAACTTTGTTCAAGATTTAACTACTGATAGTGAGGCCACGCAGACGCCAAAATCATCTCCCAAAAAATCAGACTCAAAGTCAAAATCCACCCCCAAGTCCAAGAAATTTAAAGGGGTGTAATCGAGTTGGATTTTTCAAAGTTGAGCCAGTATAATTTCTGTCATGAGTCAGCTTACCGCCAATCAACTTCGTCGTCGCTATCTTGATTTTTTCATCGCTCGAGGTCACGTTGAAATTCCGTCTTCACCACTCGTTCCAGAAAATGATCCTACAACTCTATTTACGAGTGCGGGTATGCAACCGTTGGTGCCTTATTTATTAGGACAACTCCATCCCAAAGGAACTCGATTGGTAGACTCTCAAAAATCATTTCGATCTCAAGATATCGAGGAAGTGGGTGATAATCGGCATACTACTTTTTTTGAAATGTTGGGAAACTGGTCTTTAGGAGATTATTTTAAAACGGAACAAATTGAGTGGTTGTTCACCTTTTTAGTCACCGAACTCGGTCTTGACCCTCATCGACTGTATATCTCGGTGTATGGAGGCAATAAAACTATTGGGGTTCCTCGAGATATAGAAGCGGTGGCTGTTTGGCAGAAAATGTTTGCTCAATCCGGTGTAACTGCTGCTGTCATTGAGGATGCTGCACAGACCGGTTTAGATAATGGCCGAATTTTTTACTATGGTGATACTAAAAATTGGTGGTCACGATCAGGTGAACCTAAAAATATGCCAGTAGGAGAACCAGGTGGTCCTGATAGTGAGGTTTTTTTTGATTTTGATCCTGATGGGAGACATCATATTCATCAAAATTCTATCTATCAAGATCAGCCATGTCACGTCAATTGTGACTGTGGCCGATTTTTAGAAATTGGCAATTCGGTATTTATGCAGTATCAGCGAACCGAGCATGGTTTTGAGGAGTTACCTAAGAAGAATATCGATTTTGGAGGAGGATTGGAACGATTACTGGCTGCGGTTCATCAAAATTCTGATGTCTTTACCACAGATTTATTTTTACCCTTAATTCATCATTTAGAGGAATTATCAGGTCAAAAATATGGTGAAGCTGCAACTTTAGCCAGCTTTCGAGTAATTGCTGATCATATCAAAGCAGCTACGATGTTGGCCAGTGATGGAGTTTTTCCTGGTTCTAAACAACAAAGCTATTTTTCTCGTCGCTTAATTCGTCGAGCGGTGCGCCACGGTCGCAAGTTGGGAATTGAAAAACCATTTGTGGCAGACTTGGTTCAAGTTGTAGCCGAGATCTACCGGGAACCCTATCCTCAAGTTGACCAAAAATTAGCCAAAATTCAACAAGGATTGCAAGCAGAAGAACAAAAATTTTTAAAAACTTTAAGCACCGGCTTAAAAGAATTTGAAAAACTGACTTCAGGAATTTCAACGTTCACTGCTCAGCAAGCCTTTACTCTCTACGAAACTTATGGTTTTCCAGTGGAGTTATCCATTGAAGAAGCCACTCAACGAGAAATGATTTTGGAAAAAAATCTTGAAGAGAAGTTTAATCAATTAAAGCAAGGACATGCGGATCAATCTCGGACGGCTTCGGCGGGCATGTTTAAAGGTGGGTTAGCCGATCAGAGTGAAACGGTGGTCAAATTTCATACTGCGACTCATTTACTGCATGCTGCACTCCGTCAAATATTGGGTGAAACGGTTCAACAAAAAGGTTCCAATATCACCGGGGAGAGATTACGGTTTGATTTTAGTTTCGACCGAGCTTTAACGGAAGCTGAAAAACAGCAAGTAGAACAGCAAATTAATGATTGGATTGAGGCTGATTTGCCAGTCACAAAACAAATTTTACCAAAAACCGAAGCATTACAATCAGGGGCCATTGCTTTCTTTATTGAGAAATATCCTGACGAAGTTTCGGTGTACACGATTGGCAAAAAAGTAGGTGGTCCGGCTCATGAACTTGAAGGTTGGATTTCGAAAGAATTTTGTGGAGGACCGCATGTCACTCATACTGGTGAAATTGGTCCTGTTAAAATTACCAAAGAGAAGTCAGCCAGTGCTGGAGTGCGACGAATCTATGTGGAATTAATTTAGTAATTATTGTTTATTGATTAATGGTTGATAATTAAATTCCAAACTCCCTGCCTGCGCAGGCAGGCAAAAACCAAATTTCAAACAAAAATCAAGTTCCAAAGTTCAAGATCCAATTTTTTTATGACTTGTCACTGGTCACTAGTAACTAGTCACTTGTAAGGTTCATCTTTGTCTCTCTAACTCTGTCTCTCTTTACTTCTTCTTGCTCTTTGGTCATTAATCTTATTTTGTGTTCTTTACTCATTTACTAGCTCTATTTGTTTTTCCGTTGCTCTTTAGCAAAGGAGGAGGGCTACTGGTTTACAGTTTTGCATTTTCCTGATTCCTGATTCAAATTTTCTCAAAAATTCATTATACTGGGACAGATATGCCATTGCCCAATTTGTTTGAAGCTCCACCAGATGAAGCCAAACTCTACTTAGCGATTTATATTGATGATGTTCAGATTCAGTCAGCATTGTGGAAGGTAGAGCAAGGTAAAATTCAGATTCTTCGCACTTCGGCCACTTTTACTTATCAGGGAGAAGCTGAGGCTTTAACTCAAACTGATGAAAGTCTCCAAGAATTGGGAAAAGAGTCAGAGGGGGTGGAAGAAGTGGTATTCGGATTTGAACCTGATTGGGTGTCCGAGGGTGATATTACTCCTGGCAAGAAACCTTTTATTAAAAAACTCACTCAAGAACTTTCTTTAAAACCGGTTGGCTTTGTCATTTCTACTGAAGCTATGGCGCAGTATTTAGCTATGAGTGAGCCATTACTTTCGGTAATTGTGGTCCAGTTATCAGATCAATTTTTGACCATGAACTTGATTCAACGAGGTCAAACTCTGAGTTACCAAAAGGTAGGTCGATCAGGTGATAGTGTGGCAGACTTACGAGAGGCTCTAGCTCGAAGTGAACAGGCCTTAGGATCTGATTATTTGCCACCTAAAATGATTTTGGTCGGGAGTGAGTTTGATCAGGAATATTTACAAGATCAAAAAAGTAGTTTACTAGATTTTGATTGGAAGAGTGAACATCCCTTTTTGCAACCACCCGTGATTGAAATCGGTCCAGCTCGATTGGTGGTGACAGCAGTGGCTATCCAGGGAGGAACTGCCGTAGCTCAAGCTGCGGGAATGACTCTCCAGCCAACCAGTCCAGCTTTAACCAAACCCGTGGTAGCGCCAGCCGAAACACCAACAACCATTACCGAAACAGCAGCGGCTGATCTTGGTTTTGCCGCCGTCAAAGAAGAAATAACTCCATCATCACCACATGATTTAGCGGTTGATTTAGAAAATGGAACTACTTTCTCAGATAATTTGGGTCAAGTGACAACCCCTACCAGCTTTGGGGTTCCGATCAAACCATCTTCCACTAAAAAAGAAGCAGTGGCTGAAGAAAATGCAGAATCACCAGCTGAAATGATTCCCTCTAAGGTAGCAACACCGAAAACAACTTTGGTGACTCAGCTGAAAAAATGGTGGCAGAAAGCGATGGCTGATGATAAACCTCGGAATCGAAAGCCATTTATCATAGCCGGTGTGGGTGGAGGGGTGGTACTGTTATTAGGAATTTTCTTCCTGTTTAGTAATGTAGCTGCTCAAGCTGAAATTACGGTGAAACTCAATACGAAAACAGTGAACCAGACAGCTAAAATTACCATCGATCCAGAAGCCACCGCTCCTGATGCAGCAAATTTGATTTTGCCTGCTCAAGTGCAACAGAAAGAAGTCAGTGGTAATAAAACTATTGATACCACTGGAGTGAAATTGATCGGTGACAAAGCTCAAGGTAAAGTGGAAATGAGTAACAAGACGGATTCAGAAAAAACTTTCGCTCAAGGAACTCAACTTAAAACTGGTGAATTGGTATTTGTTTTAAATGAAGAAGTAACCGTCCCGGCGGCTACTACTGAAGAAAACAGTGATGGTGAAACCAAAAAATATGGAAAGACTGAAGTAGCAGTGACGGCTGATCAAATTGGGGCCGAAAGTAACTTGACAGAAGGTGAAGAATTCCAAGTAGCAAGTTTTGCGACGAACACTTATCAAGCTGTTGCGACAGAAGATTTTAGTGGTGGCAGCAGCCGTGAAGTTAGAGTGGTTTCAGCCGAAGATTTGTCAACTTTAAAAGCCGATTTGCGATCTGAGTTGCTGGCTCAGGCGTCTCAAGAATACAGTGATGAGTCTAAAAATGGAACCTATTATGTGCCCACCGGATCAAGTAACATCCAGACTGCCGAATATTCGGCAGAGGAGGGAGAGGAAGTAAATACGGTTACTTTACAAATGACTCTTAAGGTTGAGGCTGTGGCGTATTCGTCAGCGGATCTCAAACCACTCGCCCGGGAGCTATTGTCATCTCAAGTTCCCGAAAATTATTCTCTGTCAGAGGCAGATCCTCAAATTTTATCTTCCACTGATGAGTCCGCCAGCGCGGCGGCAACCGTGACTTTAAATGCTGATATTAGTACCAAAGCGGTGCCCAATCTCAATCTAGATCAACTGAAAACTGAATTATTGGGTAAGTCAATTGAAGAGGCTGAAAGTAGTCTTAAATCAAATGATCAACTGAAAGCCTTTGCGATTGAAATTCAGCCACCTCTCTTGGCTAAATTTGTTCACACCATTCCCAAAAATGGGGATAAAGTAACCATTCGAGTTCAAGATGAGTGAACCACAAGTGAACTACCAGATTCCCAAGTCAGAACTGGTGAAAATTTATCGCCAGGCAGTGGCAGAACGTATTCCACTTGATAAAATTGATCAAAAAGTGAGAAAGCTGAGTCAGCGAGCTGAGATCTCCACCGTAGTTCAAGAACAGGTTGATTCTGTTCGTACTCAAAAATTGCGCAAACAACTGCCATTGATGGTTCGAGTTTTTTCTTGGTTAATTCCCATGAGTTTTATTGGAATAGGAATTGCTTTAGTGGGGAGTGCGGCTGGTCCCATCGTGTGGCAGATGGCTCAAAGTTCTTTCAGTTGGCAAGCTCAATTGGATACTCCGATTCCGAGAGAAGAAGTATTGGATGTAGTGCCCCAAGTGATTGCGCAAACAACATCAACTGATTCAGAAGGGTCAGCCGAAAAAACATCACCTACCATTCTAGATGTGAAACTGGATTACACCAATTTGTCCAACTGGTTTGAAGATCCGGTACCGATGCTGGACGAAGGCTCAGTTCATACGTATATGTTGCGAATTCCCAAACTAAAAATTGAAAATGCGTTGGTCACCATTGGGGGTACAAATTTAAATAAAAGCCTGATTCAATATCCAGGAACTGCTGACCCGGGTGATCTTGGAGCTCCGGTCATCTTTGGACATTCTGTCTTGCGCCAATTCTATAATCCCAGCCCTAAAAATCCCAATCGATACAACTCTATCTTTAGTACAATTATGACGCTCCAAAAAGGTGATGAAATTTATCTCACCTTTGAGAATGTTGAATACACTTATCGAGTTCTGGAAAAAACTGAAGTAAAACCTGAAGATACCTATATTCTAGCTCAACGACATGATGCTAAGTTATTGAAGCTAGTTACTTGTACTCCTGAAGGAACCTATTTACGCCGTGGGGTGATTACGGCTCAGTTAGTAGAGTAATTTTAAAGTTTGGTGAAAATAGGCAGAGCTTTTTCCAACAGTTGAATCCGATCTTCATGGTTTTCTAGTTGGTCAGAGTAGCGATGGTTTTGGTGATTGGTGATAGTTGTTTCTTCCCGAATTGCCTTGAGTTCTTCTATGATTTTAAGGTCATTACTGAGAAGTTGTTCGAATTTCTGATCAATTTGTTCAAACCTGTGATCAACTTGTTCAAACCTGTGATCAATTTGCTTCAACCTCTGATTAACTTGTCCTAATTTTTGATCGTTTTGCAAAAATTTTTCTTCTAAAATGGTTTCAACGGTAGTAATGACCATTTTTGACATCTCTTGGAGATCAGTCAGGGTAACGGGAGTTTGGGAAAGTGAGCTTTTTGATTTCACACAGCCAGTGTAACATACTTCCCAATAAGTAATAAATACTTATGAAAAGCTACTACTTATTAAGAAAGTTTGGTTACATCACTTTTAAATTGATTTCCCCGATCAGCATAGTCTTTAAAAAGATTAAAACTGGCCGCAGCTGGACTTAATAAGACAACGTCATTCTGTGTCGCTAATTGGCGAGCCAGCTGGACGGCTTCTGACATTGAGTAAACTATGGCTGTGGGGAGAGTAGGTAAATCCTGTTTATCTGAAACAGAGTAGTGGTTAATTAATTCTTGAATGATGATGCCTGTATCAGGAAAAAGAATGAGTTGTTTTGGGGGATGCTGATAGAGGTAATGAACCAGTTCAGTATAGTCTAGTCCTCGGTCAAACCCCCCTGCAATCAGAATAATCGATTTATCTGAAAAAGCTTTTAAAGCTTCGATCGTAGCTTCTGGAGTAGTAGCTAGACTATCATTGACATAGAGCACTCCTTCCTTTTCCGTTACCGTCTCAAGCCGATGAGGCAACGGTTGAAAGGAGTGAAGCGCTTGTTGGATTTGGCTG
>CAZVBO010000002.1:149195-166143 GCA_964625685.1 uncultured Pseudomonadales bacterium | reverse complement strand
TTAAATTTTTGTTTTTGGAATTGAGAATTATGATCAAAACCCGCTGGAATTCCGGTGAAACCATTATTGAAATTATTATCGCCACTGGAGTAGTCACCTTAGTTATGACCGCCATTATGGCTGGCATGACCTTTTCTATTCGCAACACCTCAGAAGCCAAGTATAAAGCCACCGCTACTAAACTCGCACAGGATGGAGTAGAGGTCTTTCGCCGAGAACGAGACTTAATGGGTTGGTCTACCTTTTACAACAGTCTCAATAATGGCGTTTATTGTTTTGCTATTTTACCGGAAAATTTGAATGAGTTTTCAGCCGGAGATTGTGATTCCACCGAAACCGTGATTGTGGCCAATAATGAATTCGTTCGAGAAGTAAATGTTCAAAAGGATTTGTCCGGTAGTGATACTCTCAAGGCCACCGTCACTGTCAGTTGGGGTGATGGCAATCAAGACCACCAAGCTGTGGTGGCACAGGAATTTCACAATTGGGATTAACAGACTTATAGTCTCCTTATAAGCTGCGTAAGTTTACACTCGCTTGAAACAGTTGCTGGACGATATCTCGACTTTCATCTACCCCTGGATCTCCCTTTTGCAGCTGGAACTGAATCGTGACATAGGTAGAATCTTGGGCGGCACTTTGCCGACAGTTAAAAGTCAACGGTGAAGTAATTGAAACCGCATCAGATGTTAAGTACGATGCTGAAGACCCGGAATCAGCCACTACCCCGGCATTAGAGGCTATTTTACTGGCACCATCACTGGGATCAATTTCTTGGAAAAACTCAGTCGTTCCACCATCGAGTGATTTGAAAGCAATCGAATCCATATCAGTTTCACAAGTTTGGCCATTACTATTGGGAACTAATTGAATCGCGTTTCGCAATAACAGCTCCATTTGCCCCATGGCATAGTCACCCTCATTTTTGACCTGTTGACCAGCCACACTTTTCGTATTGCCAATTATGCTAGATAGAAATACCGCCGTGGCAGTCAGCATCAATAAAACTGTCAAACTAATCACAACTAACATTTCGACGAGAGTGAAGCCAAGTTGATTTTGCATAAATTTACTTTTTTACGACTTAACAATATTACTGTTCAAATATCGGTTTTAAAGTCCAAATATTATGTCATTCCCGTGTAAACGGGAATCTGGAAAATTGGTTGTGCCGTTCCAGATCCCCGCTTTCCTGCCTGCGCAGGCAGGCACGAGGATGACGTCGGTTTTTTTGTTTCTAGCTTTTAGTTTTTGGCTTTTGGTTTCTATCTTTTGTCTTTCATCTTCTAATTTTTGGAATTTGTCTGGATTTTGGTATTTGCCTGCCTGCCGGTGGGCAGGGATTTTGGTTTTTTATTTACTCCCAGTCTCCTTGACTAATTTCACCAGTCGGACTGACGGTAAAAGTATAGACATATGTATCTCGTTGCAGAGTCACATCACCAGCTCCATCCACACCACTGTATAAAACCTTGAACTCCATATCTACTGGTGAGGCAACGGTGACCCCATCATTAAAGAAAATTGATTCAAATCCTGGTTGAGCCACATTGTCACAAATCGGACGCAAAATCAACTCGTTGGTATTGGTAGCAATCGTCACTTGATAGGCATCAAGTACCCCACAGCCCGGTGGTTTTTCACCGTTTTTGGCTTTGGTTTGAGCACTGCGAAGAGCCGTTTGGACTGTTTTCACCGAAGACAGAACGGTTTGTTTTTGATTAAAGTTAATATAAGCCACTAAACCACCACCTAACATCAACATCATGATGGTGATGGTCACGAGCATTTCGATCAGAGTGAATCCAATTTGATTTTTCATATATCAACTTTTTTAGGACTTAACAATATTACTGTTTAAATACCGTTTTAAATTTCAAATTACAAAATCCAAATTTCAAACAAGTTCCAAGTTCCAGATTCCAAATCTTAAATCTGACTACATCAACAGACAATTTCTAGTAACTGGTAACTAGTCACTATTAACTTTTTTTCCTCTATACCTTTATCCCTCTAGACTTCCTGGCCTCTGGTTTTTGTATTTTGTTTGAATTTTGGCATTTGGATTTTACGTCTACGGGTTTCTCACACATACCTCAGTCGCATCTGGTTCTGAGTGATAACAGACTTCAAAACCTCGACAAACTCCTCCTGAGCAACCTGATGGTTCATAAGTATAGACATAGGGCGATACATCCTTGGGATCTGTAAACGTGTCCGTACTCACATATTCAGCAATATCTACCATCATGGCATCAAAGCTACTACTGTCAGGATAACCAGTATTATCGGTTCGATAGAGAACCAGTGCCGAACGAACATTCTCCACATCTGCCGCTCGTTTCCCATTTCGAGCTTTCACTCCTACACTTTGATAACTGACTAATCCTATCATCGTCAACAGGATCATGATGGTTGCCACGACTAAGATCTCGATTAAGGTGAAGCCTTTCGCTCCGCTCCGGGTAAAGGGTTTTTTCATAATGCAATCCTTTTTTGTTTGTCATTCCTGCGGAAGCAGGAATCTGGGAAATTGGTTGCGCTGCTCCAGATCCCCCGAGTTAAACTCGGAGAATGACATTTCGGTTGTTTTTAAATTTCAATCTTTCAAATTTCAAAATTCAAACAAGTTCCAAACCTCAAACTTCAAATTACTCATTTCATATTTTGGGTTTTGGAATTTGTATTTTGTTTGGATTTTGGCATTTGCCTGCCTGCCGGCGGGCAGGGATTTTGAATTTTATTTTTTTTACTGTAAGTTCCTCACACAATAATGGGTCGTACCATCAAATTGACAGGCTCCATCACCATCATCATTACCAGCATTATCATCATCAAGTTCGGCACATAAACAATACCCAGCGGTCAAATCATTACAGCTATAAGAGGCCCCTGTTTTGGGATCAGTCGGCGCTCCTCCAGGGAAAATAGTATTATCGGATTCCATTTCAGAACATGTCCCATAAGCGCCACTATTATTGGCATAATATTGTTCAAAACCATTCTGCATCGCTTTTACATCACCTCTTCGCTTTGCATCCCGACCCTTCTGTTGAGCAGTCGAAAAGGAGACCGCTCCAATGGCCATCAAGATCCCAATAATAGAGATCACCACCAACATTTCGAGTAGGGTGAACCCAGAACTTTTTTTCATAAATAACTCCTGTACAGACTTATAATTTCTATTGTTTTTCTATTCATTTTAAAGTCCAAATATCAAACTCCAAAGTTCAAACAAAGCTCAAGTTCCAATTGTTGGTAGCCAATTAACTGTGCTCTGTATCCCTGTAACCCTTTACACCTTTATCCCTCTGCCTCTTTATTTTTTTTTCTTTAGTCTTTAATTCCGTCCAAGACGGACCAGCCTTGGGCTGGCTTTCTACTTTTTTGGGCTTTCCTTGTCCTTCCGTAGTCAAGTCAGACTTGACGAAGGAGGATAGCTTTCACCTTTTCACCTGTATCTGAATTTGATTCACTTGAGTTTCTGCAGCCTCTAGCCCTTCAGCACTCCTCACGGTTAAATGAGCAGTATAGGTACAACTTGCTTGCTGACAAGTATAGGTATGACTTAATTCATCAGACAACTGAGTTGATTGAGCTTGTGAACCATCACCAAAATCAAGAGTAATCTGTGAAGTGGTAATTCCTTGATCATCAACTACATAAGCAAATCGCACCTCTTGACCCTGAGACACAGTCGTGGTCTTTGTTTGTGGATCAATATAGGGATCAGTCGTAAAAGCTAACACCACTGGTCGAGGCTGACAGGCACTATAACAAGTCTGAGGGCAGTCCGTTACTCCCGTATATTGTGCTCCCACGCCTTGAGAAATATCATTCACGCAACAACTAAAACCAAAGCTGGCACAGCTCGCAGTAGGGGAGATGCCATAATTGGTTTTTTCATTGACTGGTTCATACAGAACCACCTGATTTTCCACTATGATAGCCCGTCTTCGGCCCCAAACTTCAATCCCAATCCCACTCAGGTCATCTCCCCAAATAATCCCAGAACTTAAGGGCAATTTTTTGACTGCCATGGGGAGGGTTTGTTGTTCAACTTGAATAGGATCATTTTGGAACTGATTACAAATCACTTCAGTGACATACTCCGTATCTGATAAAAAGCGTAGCTGATAAGCTGCAATGGTGGGTTGACCTGGCTCAACCCCTTTTTGACGGCAGATTCGGGCATAATCAGTAGAATTTTTGCTGATATATTTCAACTTAGACAGGGAAGTTTTAACCTGATTTTCTCCTACAATTAATAAAACCTCACGCATCGTCAAAAAACCAATCCCTAACAAAATAGCTATGATGAGAACAGCTTTCACCAAAAAGGATAAAATCCGCATAAGATTAGTATTCGCTATTTTAGCGGGGAGATCAAGGGGAGTATTGGGGAAACACTCACTCTGTCATCCCGGTGAAGACCGGGATCCATAGTCAGGGAAGACAAAGATACCAACGATAAAAGCCAAAAGCTTAAAAGCCAGAAAATATCCTCTTAGTAAAGAGGAGACGTCTAGCGAAAACGAGACAGAAGTGTTTATCAACCTTTGGAGATATCACATTTAAACGTCATCCCGGAATCTGAGTGAACGAAGATGTCCGAGATCTTTAAAATGGGTTACTAGTTACTATGTCAAGGATTCCAGACTCGAGTTCTCACTCGATCTGGAATGACGTACATTTTTGGAACTTGTCTGGAATTTGGATTTTGAAATTTGCTTGGTTTTTGAAGTTTGGACTTTGGAATTTAATTTTACAGCATTCCCAAATACCACTGCACAATTTTGTCACCCACAACAAGAGCAATCAATGACCCACTAATTAAAAATGGACCAAACGGAATATGCTGACCAAACTTCTTTTTCCCCAAAAGAATTAAGAGTAAACCCACGACCGCTCCTAAACAAAAACCTAATAAAATTCCTACAATGGAATTAGGACCACCTAATAAAAATACTAATGGGACTGTCAGTTTGACATCCCCAAAACCCATGCCTCTGCCTTGAGTAAAAAACCAGAGTGCCCAAAAGAAAGCCACCATCCCCACCGCTACTAAAACAGTTATCATAAAATCTTCAAATCGCATAATGCCAGTAAAAACCAATGCTAATCGATAGAGAAAGGTTAATCCGGTCAATAATACTACGGCGAAATCAGGAATGATTTGATGCCACAAATCAGTAAAGAAAATAATAACGAGTAATACTCCTACAATTAACCAAAAGAAGGGTTGAACTACACTGAAAGGAGCTTGAGCTAACTGAAAGAAAAAAGTTCCTCCCCAATACCACCAGACAAATAAAATTCCCGTCAAAAACTCAACCACTGGATGGCTGATTGAAAGTGGTTTATGACAGCACCGAGACTTTCCTTGAAGGACAAAATAGGAGAGGAGGGGAAACATGTCATACCAAGGTAAAACTTTGCCACAGTGATCACACTTGGAGCGACCTTTGATCCACTGTTCACCCTCGATACTCCGATGAATCACCACATTCACAAAACTGCCCACTATGGTTCCCAGAAAAAAGAGCAACAAAGTCACTAAAAAGAAAAGTGGCGAAAATAGCATATGTAGTATTATAAACGAAAATCCCCTCCACACGGGGAGGGGATAAATTTACTTTCTCAAAGTTTATGGTAGACAAATATAAGGTTGATCTACGTCTCCACAGATGGTAGTACCAATATCCTGGAGATCACTAGGTAATCCTGTGCCAGCAGTATCCTCACAACGCGTATTGGCTTCAGTCACAAAAGCTTTAGATTGTGGTATAAAACAGACGTAAGTACTATCTCCTTGATTTCCGCGATTATAAATGTATAAAGGATTATAAGTGCTGTCAAAAATTCGATTAAAAAAGGTCACTTTCAACTCATCAGTCCCCGTACAACCCGCCGTAGTCGCTTGACTTAATTTTTCATGAATTGGACAGGCTGTGGGAGTCCCGGTGTCTGCTACTGTATCATCAACCACTCCCCAGGCTAGACCTCGGTGAGCGGTATCTCCGGCACCAGTTTGCCATGGGTAATATCCTTGGAACGCATTAAACCGATCAATGGCACTTAGCAATTGCTCAGCATCAGAGCGAGAACCCGTATCTCGACCACGATTAATCTGTTCGACAGGATTAATAGCTGATAGCACTGCCACTGCTAAAATACCTAAAATGGTAATCACAATCAGCAACTCAATCATGGTAAAACCAGCAGCTGATTTGATTGATTGGAACATGTTTTTCATAAATTTTCCTCTTAGTTAATAACTCATAAGAGTCACTAAAAACTACCTGTTATCAATGTACACTACTTTTCGAGTGCTATGCAAGAATCAATTGGAGAATGATAATGTTCAGTAATTAGTGACTAATATTTGATTGCCTGCCTAGAAAAGGAATAGCACCTGGTTGGCGGCCAGCAAGCAGGTCTAAATTCCGAAAACAAAAACACCCTTGTCATTCCCTCGAAAGAGGGAATCTGGAAAATTGGTTGAGCCATTCCAGATCCCCGCATGCGCGAGGATGACATATGAGTTATTTTTTCTGGAATTTTTATCTTTTTAGAACTGACTCGTCAAGTTATAGATTGGCATGATGATAGCTAACATCAAGATTCCCACCCCCGCACCCAAGAAAATCATAATCATTGGCTCAATAGCAGTTGTAAGATTTTTAGTGGCTTGTTCTGTCTCTGATTGAAAGTACACAGACAACTTCATCAGCACTTCATCCAGTTTCCCCGTTTGTTCGCCCACTGTCACCATCTGAAACAAAATCGGAGGAAAAATATCATACGATTCAATCGCTTGACCTAATGCTACCCCTTTTTCGACTTGCTCGGCTGCTTCATCAAAGGCATCTTTATAGACTACATTTTCAATGGCATCATTCACAATTTTTAGGGCTTCAAGAAGTGAAATTCCTGCCCCCAGCAACAAAGACAAAGTTCGGGAGAACTCGGTGATAATCTGCTTTTTTTGTAACTCACCAATCAGAGGAATCTTTAACAAATAGCGATCTGTCATCAACCGACCAGCTTTCGTTTTCCGCCAGCGACGGAATAACCAAACCCCACCCACCATCACGGCCAATAACAACCACCAGAAATGAACAAAGAAATTGGACATCCCAATTAAAATTTGAGTAGCCAATGGTAAATCAGCTCCAAAATCTTGATACATTTCGGTCAATTTAGGAATCACAAAAATCATCATGATGAAGATAACTGCTATCATAGCCACTACCACAATAGCCGGATAAATCAAAGCTCCTTTGGTCTTGGCTCGGAATTCTTTAGATTTTTCCAAGTCATCCGCCAAACGGTGTAATACTTCATCCAACACCCCTCCAGCCTCACCTGCTTTTACCAATTGAATATAAACTTTACTAAAATATTGACTGTTTTTCTCTAGTGCAGTGGCAAAAGTACTGCCATTTTCAATTTCCCGAATGAGATTTCCTACCAATTTGGACATAGCCGGCTTGCTTTGTTTTTCTAAGATAGACAAGCCTTCTACTAAAGGTAATCCAGCGGTAATCATGGTCGATAACTGACGCGTAAAATTGACAATGTCATTATCTTTAATACCAAATAAAGTATTCCGGATATCTGAAAAAGCATCTTCACCTACGGGCAAGACTGAAATGACCAGTAAACCACGATTCTGCAAAACGGCTACCGCCTGATCTTCATTTTTGGCTTCGACTTTTCCCTTAACCGTCTCGCCATGCTCGTTTTTCACTTTATATTTAAAAAATGCCATGATTATCCTTTACCAGATAAACGTTCAAACATATCCGGACGGAAAGCGTAAGAGCGAGCTACCTCCATGGTAATTAATCCTCGTTGCACCATTTGTAATAAACTATTTTCAATCAACATCATCCCCATCTCACCTGAAGTTTGAATCGCACTGTCAATTTGGAAAGCTTTTTCTTCTCGAATGAGGTTGCGGATAGCGGCTGTGGCTAACATAATTTCCGTGGCCGCGGAGCGACCACCCCCAGTTAAAGGAATTAACCGTTGTGAAACCACCGCTTGTAGCACCGCTGCCAGTTGTTGGCGGATCTGAGACTGTTGATGGGCTGGGAAAACATCAATAATACGATCGATAGTCTGAGCGGCCGTAGCCGTATGAAGGGTGCCAAATACCAGATGACCCGTTTCAGCCACTGTTATTGCAGCAGAAATGGTTTCATAGTCCCGCATTTCACCTACCAGCACTACATCCGGATCTTCACGCAGGGCAGAGCGAAGAGCAATATCCCAGCCGTGAGTATCACTGTTTACTTCTCGCTGCGAAACAATACTTTTGGCCGGCTTGTACACAAATTCGATTGGGTCCTCAATAGTTAAAATATGTTCAGCTCGAGTTTGATTGATTTCATCAATAATCGCTGCCAAGGTCGTAGATTTACCTTCACCAGTCGGCCCAGTTAAGAGCACTAATCCTTGACGATAGTGTGTAAAATCATGCATCACCGATGGCAACTGCAGCTCGTCTAAAGTCCGAATTTGATCAGGAATCAACCGTAATGCCGCGGCCAACGACCCACGTTGGGTATAGACATTGATACGAAACCGACCTACGTTTTTAAACTGATACCCAAAATCAATTTCTTTATTGACCGTCACATAATCTTTCTGCTCATTGGTCATCAAAGGTAAAACTAAGCCATCTACCTGATCTGTAGTCAGAGGAGGAGCTCCAGCAATGGGGACCAGTTGACCATCGATTCTTAAATTAGGAGGCATTCCTACTACAATATGGAGATCAGAGGCTTTCTGATCCGCTACCATTTGGAGCATGTCATGTATGTTCATATGTTAAACTTCCGCCACCCGGAGGACTTCCTCAATGGTGGTCAAACCTTCCAGCGCTTTCAGATAGCCATCTTGCTTCATCAACAACATTCCATCTCGAAGCGCTACTTTTTCCAAATCTGTCGCTGGTTTTCGTTCTAGAATCATCATACCAATTTCTTCAGTAATTCTCATCACCTCAAAAATACCAATTCGGCCCTCATATTCTGGTTCAGTCTGAGGTCGATCCTTTTTGGTTCGGAAAAGCGTAATGTTATTGGGATCTTTATTGTTCTGCTTACACCAGGCATCAAACAGAGGACCTAACACCTGGCGAATGTCTTCAATCACCACTGGGTCTGGTTTGTACTCCTCTTTATATTCACTGTTGAGTAACCGCACAATACGTTGAGCCATCGATAAAGTCAGAGAAGAGGAGAGTAAAAAAGGTTCCGCTCCCATATCCAATAACCGCGGGATAGCCCCAGCCGCTGAAGAAGTGTGAAGGGTAGAGAAGACCAAATGACCCGTTAAAGAAGCCTGAACTGCTAGCTCTACCGTTTCATTATCTCGAATTTCACCGACCATAATAATATTGGGATCTTGCCGTAAAAATGACCGTAACCCAGAAGCAAAAGTTAATCCAGCTTGAGGATGAATTTGGACTTGATTAATCCCTGGAATTTCATACTCAACTGGATCTTCCAAAGTCACGATATTCACTTGTGGAGTATTAATTTTATGAAGAATAGAATAAAGAGTAGTCGTTTTACCAGATCCAGTAGGACCGGTAATCAGCACAATTCCGTGCGGTACGCGAATGGCTTCTTCTAAGTGTCGAAGTCCAAAACCTCGCAACCCCAACTCGGGGAGAGAAGGCACTTTGGCATTTTTTTCCAGTAACCGCAATACCACTTTCTCGCCATGGATAGTAGGCAGAGTGGACACACGCAGATCAACTGTTTGGTCATCCGCAGTAAAAGTAAATCGGCCATCTTGAGGCACTCGCCGTTCATCAATTTTTAAGTCCGACAAAATTTTAATTCGCGACACCACCGCATCATGCACACTACTGGGTAAAATCAACTTCTCTTGTAAGATCCCATCAATTCGGTACCGAATTCGAGTTCTGTTTTCCTGAGGTTCAATATGAATATCAGAAGCCCGAGCCTTAATAGCAAAAGATAAAATGGTTTCCACAATTTTGGTAATTGGAGCTTCTCGGATGACTTCTTTTGACAGAGAAGATAAATCCGAGAGTTCTTTAGCCCGATCTTCAGCATGATCGGTATCTTTCAAGGCCGCTTTAACTTCACTGGACAGGTTTTGGGCATAGCGTTCGGCTATTTTTCTTTCGAGCTGAGACGGCACCGCATAATTGGGTAAAATGCGAAATCCCGTTTTTTGCTCAGCAAAATCAATCGCACTTAAATCCAGCGGATTTCTCATCGCCACTGACAGGGTATTATCGGTTTTATTGAGTGAAAAAGGGAGCATGGCATATCGCCGAGCAACCCCTTCTGGAAGCTGAATTAAGGCTTCCGGAGAAACTCCTATTTCATCCAGATCAACGATTGGAATATTGTAAAACTGAGACCGAGCCTGAGTTAACGCTTGTTCAGAAACTAACTCTTTTTCTTCCAAAATAGTTTCCACTGGCTTGCCAGTATTAATATTTTCAAAAGAAACTTGGTCAGCCTTATCTTGACTGAGCTGTCCTGCTGTTACCAATAAACTCAAAATAGATTTTTTAGAATCGTTATTTGGCTGGTCACTTTGACCAGTTGCAGTACGTAGTGAAGGTTGGGCAGTCAGTACCATAAACACAGGATTTGATTTTTCAATCCCTGTGTATATACTGACACAGCTAGAGAAACTCATCAAGTCGCTAAACCATGTCAACTACACGTTATATTCCTCTGATTATCCAAGTCAAATCTGGTTTTTTTAATCAGCCCTCTGAAATCAGAACCCAAACTTTGTTACCATTTCTCCAAACTCAGTTGGGTGGGGAACAACTGCTCTCAGCAGTAGATATGACCCATTATAATCTTGATTTAACAGGTTTAAAAATTAAGCATGTGCGAGAGTTAATCCAAGAACTCACCTATCAAGGTTATCAAAATTCTGTTCGGACTATTTGCCTGTGGCAGGTTGAAACAGCTTCACCAGCAGCCCAAAGCGCTCTCTTAAAAACACTGGAAGAACCTCCTACTCAAACTTTAATCACCCTCATTACCGGCCAATCCTATCAACTGCTGCCCACCATTCTCTCTCGCTGTCAAATCATCAATTTGCCTTTTACAGAAAATCCAGATCAAACCTTTCATTTTGACTTAACTTTACTTGAGGATTCATACGCTGGATTGATCACACTGGCCGAACAGTTTAAAGACCGGATAGTCGCTCAGCGCTGGCTCTCACAGTTGATTCCCTACATCCAACAGCAACCAGAATTTCCCAATCCATTCTTGACTAAATTGTTACAACTCAGTCTCCAAGCTCAAATAGAACTCAACCAAAATGTTAATCCTAAATTAGTCTGTGAAACCATGTTTTTTGCTCTCCATGATCAAAAGTAAAAAATGATTGAAAAGACACCATTAATGTTATCTTTGTTCAAAAAATCCCGATTTTGGGACGTTGGAGCGGCTTCTATTTGCACTTGCAGTCGCAGTGTGATATAAAGACTATCTGATCTAAAATTATGCCAAAATCTTCTTCATCTTACCAAGCTGCTGATATTAAAGTCCTCGAGGGACTCGAACCGGTTCGTAAACGTCCCGGAATGTATATTGGTTCAACTGATATCCATGGACTTCATCACTTAGCCAAAGAAATTTTAGACAATTCAGTTGATGAAGCTATTACTGGTTATGGTAAATGTGTCCAGTTATATCGGGATCAAGTATCTGATCAAGAAAAGACCAGTATTGGCCCTGATGCTGGGGAAAATGCCATTACCGTAGTTGATAATGGTCGAGGTATTCCTACCGACATGCATCCTTCTGGAGTTTCGGCTCTAGAAATAGTCATGACCAAGCTTCATGCCGGTGGCAAATTCGAAGAAACTGCTTATAAAGCCTCTGGGGGACTTCATGGAATTGGTTCTTCAGCCGTGAATGCCTTATCTTCACTCCTGCAAGTGGTTGTCAAACGAGATGGCAAATACTTTTTTCAGGAGTATAAAAAAGGTAATCCTTTAGCATCAGTTACTACCATTAAAGAATCAGAAGTTATCAAAAAGTTTCCCAATCAATCAAAAGATTTCATAACCTATGATACTGGTACCATGACTCGGTTCATTGCAGATACTTCAATTTTTTCAACCACTCAGTTTTCGCATACCAACTTAACTCAAATTATTCGTGATCGAGCCTACTTAATGGCTGGACTTTATTTCCAATTTTACGACAGCATCGAAGAAGTCACCAAGCATTTCTATTTTGAAGGTGGTATCAAGTCCCTGGTAGTTCACCTCAATATGACTCGCAAGCCACTTCATGAGGTGTTTTATGTCGATAATAACTGGACTGATCCTGATACAGGTAAACAAATCAGTGCTGAAATTGCGGTTCAATATTCTGATTCCTATAGTGAGCGGGTTGAAAGCTATGTCAATGTGATTCATACCCCAGATGGAGGTACCCACTTAACTGGTTTCCGGATGGGTTTAAACAAAGTCCTCAAAGATTATGCTACTAAATACAACTTACTTAAGGA
The DNA here is from genome assembly GCA_964625685.1 of uncultured Pseudomonadales bacterium. Classification (GTDB taxonomy): domain Bacteria; phylum Patescibacteriota; class Microgenomatia; order UBA1400; family PJMF01; genus CAZVBO01. The sequence continues at coordinate 153,606 of CAZVBO010000002.1, read as the reverse complement.
GAAGGAAAGCTTCAGTACTGATGACTTAAAAGAGGGCCTCACTGCCGTCATTTTTGTCAAAATGCCTTCCAATGATTTACAGTTTGAATCTCAAACCAAAGCTAAACTCAATAACTCTGAAGCTCAATCCGCTGTCTATCAAATTTTTAAGGATGCTTTTGAAACCTTTTTAGAAGAAAATCCCAAAGTGGGCAAGATTATTATTGAAAAGATTATGCTGGCCGCTCGCGCTCGCATGGCTGCTCGCGCCGCTAAAGATGCGGTCATTCGGAAGGGTGTACTGGAGAGTACTTCATTGCCTGGAAAATTAGCTGATTGTCAAAGTCGAGATCCAGAAAAATCTGAAATTTATATTGTTGAGGGTGATAGTGCTGGTGGTAGTGCCAAGCAAGGTCGTGAACGGAAGTATCAGGCTATCTTTCCTCTGCGGGGGAAAATTCTCAATTCTGAACGAGCCCGGTTAGATCGAATCGTAGCTTCAGAAGAACTCAAAAATCTAGTAATTGCTCTGGGTGCCGGAATTGGTGAAACGTTTAAACCAGAAAAATTACGCTATCATCGAATTATTTTGATGAATGATGCTGATGTTGATGGCGAGCATATTACAACCTTGGGTTTAACCTTTTTCTTCCGTCACTTACCGCAATTGATTGAAGATGGATATCTTTATATAGCTATGCCACCGTTGTTTAAAATCACTTCGGGCAAAACAGAACAGTATGTCTATTCCGAAGCTGAACGTGACGAGTTGATAGCACAGCTGACTAAACAAAATCCCAGTGCCAGTATCAATGTACAACGATATAAAGGTTTAGGAGAAATGAACCCAGAACAACTCTGGGACACCACCATGAATCCTAAAACTCGAATTATCAAAAAAGTGACCATTGATGATGCTCGTCAAGCAGATACCATGTTTAGTACGTTGATGGGCGACGACGTCGTCCCTCGGAAAAAATTTATTCAAACCAATGCCCAGCTGGCAAGTTTGGACATTTAATAATAGGAGGCTCTATGGCAGACCCCATTAAAGTTTTAATCGAGATCCCAGAGGGATCGAATGTGAAGTATGAGCTAGACGAAGAAACCGGTGAAATGACCGTGGATCGAATTGTGCCTACAGCCATGTGGTATCCCGTCAATTATGGGTTAGTTTTGAACACCCATGGCGAAGATGGAGATGCCCTGGATGCTTTGGTTTTCTTATCCAAACCAGTCGTCCCAGGAGTTGTAGTCCAGTGCAAAGTGATCGGAGTGCTCCAGATGGAAGATGAAGCGGGAATTGATCATAAATTAGTCTGTGTTCCCGCGAAAGCTAAGATTGATCCTGTCTGCGGTGCTTGGGAAAGTCTAGATGATGTACCTGAAGCTCGGAAAATTCAAATTAAACATTTTTTTGAACACTATAAAGATTTAGAAGCTGAAAAATGGGTCAAAGTCCCCGGTTGGGGTGGAGTAGAGGAAGCAACAGAAATCCTAAAGGCCGCTCAAGAAAGAACCAAATAAGATAAGTCTATGAATCCAAATGAGCCAAACACACCAGATGAATCATTAGAAGAACCTCAAGAAGTGATGTCCCAATCACCTGATGAGAACTCCAACTCTTTAGTGGGAACCATTACGGATTCTGAGTATGGCAAAATCAAGCATGTATCGATCACTCAAGAAATGAGCAAGTCCTATTTGGATTATGCTATGAGTGTCATCGTGTCACGAGCATTGCCAGATGTGCGTGATGGTCTTAAACCGGTGCATCGCCGTATTCTGTATTCAATGTTTAAAACGGGGATTCATCATACTTCGGGATATAAAAAATCGGCTCGTATTGTAGGCGATGTTTTAGGGAAGTACCATCCTCATGGTGATAGTTCGGTCTATATGGCGTTGGTACGGTTGGCTCAAGATTTTAGCATGCGCTATCCACTCGTTGATGGCCAAGGAAATTTTGGTTCAATTGATGGAGATAGCCCAGCCGCTATGCGGTACACCGAAGCTCGGCTGGCTAAAATTACTCAAGAATTCTTAGCAGATATCAACAAGAATACGGTTGACTTTATTGATAACTTTGATGGCTCACTCAAAGAACCTTTAGTACTGCCAAGTAAATTACCAGGGCTATTACTGATGGGGGCAGAAGGAATTGCTGTGGGCATGGCTACTAAAATTCCCACTCACAACCTAACTGAAGTCTGTAATGCCATCATTGAGACTATCAACAAAGGTTCAGCCACTCTTCCCGAAGAAACTACTCCGAAAAAAACTGAACCAACCATTGATGAGGTAATTGCAGCTGATCCCCAATCACTGGCTGGCAAATTTGCCAGTGAGATGACGGTGGATGACATTATGGAATTTATCCAAGGACCGGACTTTCCAACTGCTGGCATTATCTATGATCGTAAAGAAATCGTCGAAGCCTACAAAACGGGCCGAGGTAAAATCATCATTCGAGCGAAAGCTTCTATTGAAGAAGACAAAAAGGGAAATTTCCAAATCTTAATTACCGAAATTCCTTATCAGGTTAATAAAGCTCGCCTGATTGAAAAAATTGCTGATCTAGTGCGAAACAAAAAAATCGTTGGCATTAAGGATATTAGTGACCATTCTGATCGCAAAGGGATGCAAATCACCATTGATTTAAAAAGAGATGCCCGACCGAAAGTAGTTTTAAATAAGCTTTTTAAATACTCAGATCTGCAAACCAGTTTCCCCGTCAACATGGTGGCTCTTACTAGTGAAGGCAGTCCTCGGTTGATGAATATCAAACAGATTTTACTCGAGTACATCTCTCATCGAGCCTTAGTTGTTACTCGACGCTGTCAGTTTGAATTGGGTGAAGCTCGAGATAGAGCTCATATTTTGGAAGGACTATTAATTGCACTCAATAATTTAGATGATGTCATCGAAACCATTCGTCGGAGCGCTGATACAGATACTGCCCGTCAAGCTTTAATGACGAAATTTAAGCTGTCAGAAGCCCAAGCTACGGCTATTTTGGAAATGCAGTTAAAACGGCTGGCTGCCCTTGAACGTCAAAAAATTGAAGATGAATATAATGAAATCAAGAAAAAAATTGATGCGTTAATGAAGATTCTCAGTAATCCTCAGAATGTCTTGGATGTGGTCAGTCAAGAAACGACCGAAATGATTGCTCTGTATGGAGATGACCGAAAGACCAGAGTTATCAAAGGCAAAGTTGGAGAATTTAATGAAGAAGATTTAATTGCCAATGAGGCTACAGTCATTACTCTGACCGAATCCGGTTATATTAAACGGATGGATCCGAGTGCGTTCCGCTCTCAGGCTCGAGGTGGCAAGGGGACTGTCGGCATGAAGACCAAAGAAGAAGACGTCGTCAAACACTTGTTGGTGGCCCATACTCATGATGATTTACTCCTTTTCACCAACTTGGGTCGTGTCTTTAAGATGAAAGTTTATGAAATGGAGGTCAGTTCCCGTCAAGCTAAAGGAACCGCAGTAGTCAATTTAATTAATCTCAAGGGTGAGGAAAAAGTGCAGTCACTGTTAGTCTTTAATGAACAAGAAGACAAAGATAAGTTTATTACTTTGGCTACCCGCCAAGGATTGGTCAAGAAAACAGCTATTAAGCTATTTGCTAACATTCGTCAAAATGGGATTATTGCTATTACCCTTAACGACAATGATGAGCTCGTTTCAGGCATGCTTACCTCTGGTGAAGATCACATTATGTTGATTACTCATCAAGGGAAATCAATTCGATTCAGTGAAACTGAAATTAAAGCTTCCAATCGTGATACCAAAGGTGTCCGTGGAATTACTCTTAAAAAAGAAGATTATGTAGTTTCCATGGAAGCTTTTGCGGCTAGCATTGATCAAGAAGGGGACAGCAGTAAAAAAACCTTCCGCCATATCATGTTATTGACGGAAAATGGGATGGGGAAGAGAACTGCCTTGAAAGAATATCCTGTTCAAAAACGTTCTGGCCAAGGTGTTAAGGTAGCTGAAATTACTAAAAAAACAGGCAATGTAGCAGCGGCGATGATGGTTAGCCAAGATCATGAAGAAGTGGTAATTACTACCAGTTCCGGACAAACCATTAAACTGCCTATTACCAAAAAATCCATTCCAGTTCTGACTCGGCCAACTCAGGGAGTAATTTTAATGCGACTAAAAGATAGTAATAAAGTCGTAGCAGCGGCGTTAACTTATAAAGAAGAAGCGGTAGATAAGTCCTAGTTCTCTTGATATAATCTGAGATCTAAGATTGATTGGGCCCATAGCCTTGTCCGTCCGAAGCTTTAGCGTAGGAGGATCAGTTGGCGAATGAGACTCAATTAAAAAGAAGTTACTGTAAGGGCCCATAGCTCAGTTGGCTAGAGCGCTTGTATGGCATACAAGAGGTCAGGGGTTCGACTCCCCTTGGGTCCAC
>CAZVBO010000002.1:9960-149095 GCA_964625685.1 uncultured Pseudomonadales bacterium | reverse complement strand
TAGAGCGCTTGTATGGCATACAAGAGGTCAGGGGTTCGACTCCCCTTGGGTCCACCCCCGCATTCGCGAGGGCAGGCGTTCAGTATAAACTTGTCTCGCGTTTTCTTTTCATATCTCTGAGGATTTAAGTTTGAGGGTGTTTGATTCTTGAATTTTGAAGTTTTTGATCATACCTTTGAATGAAATTCCTCATGTGTTTTCTTCAATTTTGGTTGAGTCACATGGGTATAAATTTGGGTAGTAGCAATGTTTTTATGACCCAACATTTCTTGGACTTCTCGCAAACCAGCACCATTATAGAGCAAATCAGTAGCAAAACTATGTCGAATCCCATGAGGCGTAATTTTAACGTTGAGTCGTGCCTTTCTCGCATATTTATCTACTAACCGCTGCACACTCCGGGCGGTTAGTCTCATTTCCTCACCATCAGCTAATAAGTCTGGTTTTTTGCCGGAAATCCGGATAAAGACAGGCCGCCAATTATCTTCACGAGAGTTTAGCCATCGATCTAACCAAGTAGCAGCGGCTTCACTCAAAAAAACTACTCGAGGCCGACGACCTTTTCCAATCACTCCAAATTCCCGTCGGTTCGTATCTATCTGGTCACGATTAAGTGAAACCAACTCACTCACCCGCAGACCAGTTGAAAAAAGCACTTCTAATAAAGCCTTATCCCGCAGTCCGTTGGGTTTTGATACAGAAGGTTGTGCTAATAAGCGCTGAATTTGCTCTGTTTGCAAAAAGTTCATATGACGAGATTCAGTTTTCGGCAAATCAATTTTTTCTGGATGCATTACTTCAAGGTCATTTTTGACTAACCAACGCAACCAAGATCTCAACGCAATAATGTAATAGCTTTGAGTCCGTTTTGACAATGTGCGACCCAATTCATCTTCGTATCTAGCCAGATATACCCGGTATTTTCGCAGAACATCATTATCAAGCTCCTTTAGGTCTTGGTGCCCCTCGGTGGTAAACCAGTCAACAAAGCGTTGCAAGTAGTGACCATAGTTGCGAATAGTCAGTCGACTCACATTACGTTCAACTTCTAGATGTTCTAAAAAGTCGATACGGGCTGGAGAGGGGAGAGAGGAAAGTGCCATAATTACAGGATATTAGCAGCTTATATAAGTATCTGCCAAATAGGGGGTAGAGAGCGATCTATTGATATATAAGCCTTTTTTAGTGATATATTTTGATAGTTATTGACCATATTTTCTAAAGAAATTTAAAAAAAGAGGATGTGAGCCTAAAATTATGAAAATTGATCTACTTTTTACATATTGAATAAGCAAAAAACCTCTCCTCTACTTATCTATTACGGATTGAGTAAAGTTATCAATATCGTGATCTCAGACTCGTGTGTTTGTTGCTATACCTAACTTTATATTTTGCGACATAAAATGTCAATGACGACTAAACAAAATTCCAAAGTCCAAAATCCCAGAACCAAACAAATTTCAACTTCCAAACTTTAACTGAGCACTCTTGCATGTTTCTCATTTTTTTTCACTGCCTCTGATTAAAATTCATGGAGTATTTTTGATTGCTGGTCCGCCAATTGGCGGAGTTGGAAATTTGGATTTTAAAAACCTTAAAGAAAGATATTCAGGTCACTGTTTTTACCAAAACTCTGCAACTCTGCTAATTGATTGATATATCAGTATATTTACCCGAGTAAGCTCTCTAAATGCCTAAAATCGGCTTTTTTTGTATAAGATGACCAATCGGTCGACTTAAAAATGAATTTTGGAGCTACTTACTCGATTCAGTTTCAGTTTTTTTATTAATTATGATGGTTTGAACAAAGTTGCCACATTCAACAGTGTATTCAGGCTATCTACTAGATATACCAGATGTAGGTGTCAAAAAGTAATCAGTTTGAACAATCAACTGACCTCAAGAACTACCAAAAGGGCAGACAGAAAAGAAGAAATGTGGAGAAAAAAATAAAAATATGTATATATTAGCTGGAATTAAAGGGAAAAATGAGAAACACTCCAAAACAGCCTCTCTCGTTTAAAGAAGGTGTTATGTCGTAAAAGTTATATTGTGCGACATAATTACAACTACATTTTCCCCTCTTATAGCAGCAGAAAAGGGAGTGATCATGACATCATCCGAAATATAGATAAATAAATCCACATATATCCTAGAGCACTGTTCTCCCTGCTCATTCCTGAAACTTGGATAAACACCTCTCTCTATGAGAGGAGGTTTTAGCCCTAAATCAACCTATCTGTCTAAATCTGTATTCGGGTTTTTTATTCTTGCACCCTCTCTAAGGAGGTGTCTTATCTACCAGATGTGTAAATTTACAGAAATTTCTGATTTATTTTTGCATTTTAGACCCAACCCAAGACATTTTTTACTCGAGTTAAAATTGAAAATAAGTCCTATAACTTTCTAAGTTTTCCACATTCCACTACCCCATCAAACTATATCATTTTTCACGGCAGTTCTTTTTCACGCTCCTCTTTCCCCTACACATACCTCATATTTTTATGACCTCTTCCCTATTTTTATTTCGTTAAAAAATTTTTCTAATTTACCTTCGTAAAAAGATTTAAACTTTTTTAAGAAGTACTCGCAAAGATATAAGCTACCGCATTTCGAGCAGCATAGTCTTCCTAAGCTTATTCCATGAACTCAGGCACTTCCTCTTCTCTACTCGAGCGTTAATTAAAATTTATTGATTTATCAATAAAAAATTCTATTTTCCAGGGAAAAATATAACGAACATAGTCATTACCAGAAAGCCAACTAATGAGAACTCAGTTAAGGTATTAGAAAAGAGTCTGCCCTTGATGTAATTATGGAGAATACCTAACCCAATATAGAGCACCGACATCACAAATAAGGTATGGTGCCAGATTGAAAATGGGTAAAATGATAAAACAGCAGCCAATTCCACTAACAGTAGAGTTAACATACCTGATAGATTGACAATTTCTTTAGGAATTTTTCTCTCTAGATTGATTGACCAAAGTGACAGAAAAATTAAGGGAAAATGACTGATTCCCACCAAGACCGCATTCCACCAAAAATGGAGGCGTAATGAAAAAATAGTATTCAAAAAAAGTGTGGATGCAATCAGGGTAAAAAAGAGCCCAATAGCATGTGCCGCGTGCAGTAACTGAATACTTCTCCCCTTTGCTACCGACAAAATATTAGAGGTCAGATAAATGGCATACATCCCCACTCCAAATAACCCCAGAATTAAAATTCGACTTAACAGGTTGGATGGCAGTAAAAAGTAAAATAAGCCGACTGAGGCAGAATAGAGCGTCGGAAAAGGCACGATTGTCACTAATTCATATCGTTGAAGGTCATTGGACAATGCCCAAGCCGAAACAAGATAAGACAGTAAAGCCAAGATGGCTACCGCCCAGTATCGATATTCCACTGGCACATACTGTACGGCGAGTAAACCAACACTCAATAAAATTGAGGCAATCACAAATTTCTCACGTCGTCTCATTCAGCCTCCTGCAAGATAGCTGAAGTATAGACATCTTCGACATCATCATCAGCCCGTAACGCCTCCATCAGATCTTCCACTTGCTCTTGAAGTGATTCATCAATCTGCATCGGCATCGTACTCACATAGTCACCATTTTCCGATCGCTCAAACATATACATCACTGACCCTGGACCTCCTAATGAACCTCCAGCTTTACTCAAAATGTTGCGAATATTGGAAGCAGTACGCTGGGTGTTTTCGGTCATGCCCACAATCACAAAAGCTACTCCTTGGGGACCAAAACCTTCATAGCTAATTTCTTGAATCGCTCTGCCAGAAGCACTTTTTCCTAAGCCCCGGTCGATAGCTCGCTGGATATTCTCTTTAGGCATATTGGCAGCTCTGGCTTTTTCCATAGCTAAACGAAGCATCGGGTTCTGATCTGGATCCCCACTCTTCCCTTCTTTGACCGCCATTCGAATGGCTTTCGCTGCTTGACTAAAAACCTTCCCTTTTTTGGCGTCCAAAATACCTTTTTTATGTTTGATGGTTGACCATTTACTATGTCCTGACATACGCTAACCTCCTCATCATTGAGTATCACTATTGTAACATTAATACTCGACCTTGACTTTTAAAACGAAAAAGCGTATCTTTTTGCGAATTTAGAAAAAAATATTAAGGAGCCCTACCAGAGAATGTATGAATAAAAAAACGATGTTACAACTACAGGCAATTGATGCGGCAAAAAAACAAAATTGGGAAACTGCACTTACTTTTAATACTCAAATTCTCGAGATTTCACCAGAAGATATTGGGGCTTGGAACCGCTTAGGTCTAGCTTATATCCAGTTAGGGAAAAGGAAAGATGCGACCAAAGCTTTTCAATCGGCTCTCAATATTGATCGATCCAATCCTATTGCCCAAAAACACTTAGCAAATCTGAAGAACAATATTAATATTCAAGTTCCAGCTTTTTCCAGTGATCAATTTATCGAAGAACCAGGCAAAACTAAAACAGTGGAGCTTCATCGACTGGCAAGCAAAGACTTGCTTACCCAACTCAATATTGGCATGGAATGTAACCTGGTTCCTAAAAATCGGTATATTTCGGTAGAATACCAAGAAAAATATATTGGAGCTTTACCCGAAGATTTGTCATTTCGGCTCACAAAATTAATTAAATCTGGAAACAAATACAGTTGTCGGATCCGCTCCGTTTCTGCTTGCACTTGTGTGGTGTTTTTACGCGAAATTTTCCGAGCTAAAAGAAATTCAGATATTAACTCATTTCCTCTGGTAAAATCCCAAATCACCGCCATTAATGATATTGATGACACTTTCTTAAAAGATGATGTCCCCGTCCAAATCGTAGAAACAGATAACGACTACCAGAAAAATTATGAATCGGTAAAATTAAACGAAATTGAATCCAACGAGGAGTAATTTCACTCTGGTTGAATGGCTGAACCTAAATCTTGCCCTAAAATAAAAACTACATCAGCCCGATAAGCTTCATACAGATGGTCTGTCACTTGTGGACTGATAGAGAAAGGAAGCGTATTCTGCCCTTGCTGAATACTTTCCTGACAAGCGAGTTGACTGGTATCTGCAACTAAAATTTGAGTCTTATCTGACAGACTGGGCGTATCAGCCACACGAATAATATAAAGTCCGCTATTTTCCAGAATTTGGCCTAATTGCGTTGCCAAACCAGTTGTCTGAGTAGCATTAATAATGGCTACACTACAAGCAGTTTGCTTGGCATTAGTCAATTGAGTTTGATACTCTTCCCAATCTACAGCAGATTCAATCGGAATAACCTGAATTTGATCGTTACGAAGGGATTCTGCAAAAGCAGCTAACTTCAGTCTTTCCAAAAATGCTTGTGAAAATGTGAGTTGTTGCTGAGTATAGTTTTTGATAAATTTTTTGAATTCTACTGCATTTTTAATATCCACAGCTTCATTTTTAACCCAAACTTGGTCAACCGTGCTACCCAACGCCCAACTCATGGCTGCCTGTTGATACACGGCGGGTTTATGTTCAATGGCCAATAAAGGTAAAATAGCTCTCAATTCATATTCCCCAAAACCTCCAATGACATTGAACTTGATTCCTGATGAAAACTGAAAAACTTGAATTTGTCGATTACGAATATCAAATGATGCAAGATAAGTATTCTTGTTCTGACTGTCTAATTTGTCACTAACGATCAATATTTGTTCAAAGGTTAAAGGTGATGTCGGAAGACGTTGATAAACCAAATAAATCCCAAAAATAAATACACTGCCCACTGCTAGAAAAATAATGGTACTCCACCCTATCACTTGGCGCCAATGAGCAGAGAAGCGAGTTTGTCCATTGGCATGATGTTTTTCCCGATGGGAATGTTTCATAGTTCTATGATGACCTGATTTGGCGTGACTGACAAGAGTTTATTCAAGAATCCAAGATCGAAGTTGCTTACTTAACCGTACCATGAAGCGGACATTATGAATTGAGGCCAAACGATAATAGGTCAGTTCCTGGGTTTTAAAAAGATGGTGCAAATACGCTCGAGTATATCCCTGTTGACAGGTATAGCAATCACAACCAGGTTGAATTACTGCCTGATCTGTCTTGTATTGTGCATTTCCAATTTGGAGTCGGCCTTTATTTTTCTCGGAAACAAACAGTGGTGTTTGGTGTTGAATTTCCAGTTGACCCACATATAAACTGCCATTTCTCGCCAACCTGGTTGGTGCTACGCAATCAAACATGTCATAGCCAGCCAGTACCGCATCAACTAGGTTTTGAGGATCACGCCCCAGTCCCATGGCATAACGTGGTTTGGCAACTGGTAAAATAGATCGGATCCAACCCATTACTTCAATAGTTCCAGCCATATTGTAGCCAATCGTTTCTCCTCCCACCGCAATTCCGTCGAAATTCAATTGAGTAATTTTTTTAGCCGATTCTATACGTAATTTTTGATGCATCGCACCTTGAATTATGCCAAAAAGGGCTTGATACTGACCATAAACACTGGTTCTCTGATGCTCTTCCCAAGAGTGATAGCATCTCTCAGCCCAGCGATGAGTGCGATCAAGAGCTTCAAGAGTATACGATTCATTGGCTTGATCCGGAGTACATTCATCGAAAGCCATAATGATATCCGCTCCAATTTGACGCTGAATTTCAATCGATTTCTCAGGAGAGAAAAAATGTTTAGAACCATCTAAATGCGAAGTGAACTCGACTCCCTCATCCTGAATGGAAGTTCCCAGCTGACTTTGGGTTAATGAAAAAACTTGAAATCCACCCGAATCCGTTAAGAGTGGTTTTTGCCATCCCATAAAGCGATGAATTCCACCTAACTTTTGTAGGGTTTCCATCCCCGGACGTAAATACAAATGATAAGTATTAGCTAAAATTATTTCGGGATCAGTCTGGAGAATATCTTGGGTGTCCAATGCCTTGACCGTCGCCAAAGTTCCCACCGGCATAAAAATGGGTGTTTCTACTCTCCCATGTTCCGTGGTAAAGTGACCAGCTCGAGCTTGGTGTTTTTCTTTTTCTACGGTAAAGACAAATGAATTCATGGGCGTTATTTTACCAGTTTTCTAATCAGTGAGATATAATAGCCGAATGTTAACTCTAGATCAATTTGACTATACCCTGCCTGAAGAACGCATTGCCCAGCAACCACTTTCTCCACGTGACCAGAGCAAATTGCTAGTTTTAGATCGTCATTCTCAAAAGATTGAACACCACCACTTTTTTGAACTCCCTCAGTTACTTCAGTCCCACTCTCCTACCCAATTTGTTTTAGTCAGAAATAATACAAAAGTCTTACCTGCTAGAATTTTTGGTAAAAAAAGCACTGGGGGTGAGGTCGAAATTTTACTGATAAAAAGGCACACTCTAAATCCTCAAGGTGAAACTTGGGAGTGTCTCACCAAGCCAGGACTCAAGCCTGGTCAAAAGATTGGGTTCGCAGACAGTTCCCTATCCGCTATTTGTACAGATAGAGACAACTATACCCGATTAATCCAATTTAATCAGGCTGGATCTGTTCTGTTCGAAACTCTTTATCAAATTGGCCATACTCCCCTCCCCCCATATATTGAGTGGAATACTCAAGATGAGCCTCAGTTGCGTAAAGTGTACCAAACCATTTATGCTAAATATGAAGGATCTGTGGCTGCTCCTACTGCCGGTTTTCATTTTACCGATAACTTGAATCGACAACTTCTAGATCAGGGTGTAGAAATTGAAGAAGTTACTTTACACGTTGGGCTAGGTACTTTCCTGCCAGTCAAAGAAACGAATATCAGCCATCATCTAATGCACAGTGAATGGTTTGAATTACAGCCTGAAGTGGCTACTCGCCTTAATCAAGCTAAACAGGCTGGAAAAAAAATTATCTCTGTAGGGACAACTACTACTCGAGTTTTAGAAACCTGTAGCGATACTGATGGACATCTCAAGCCCCAAAGTGGTGAAACGGAAATTTATATTTACCCACCCTATCAATATAAGTTTATTGATGGACTGATTACCAATTTTCATTTACCAAAATCCACGCTGCTGATGCTGGTAGCGGCTTTCGTCTCGGCTCCAAATACTCAGTTTTCTTTCACCGATTTCAAATCATCTAGTGTGGGCAAAGCCTATCAGGTTGCGATTGAAGAAAAATATCGTTTTTATAGTTTTGGTGACTCAATGCTCATCATCTAATAGCGATAACACCTGACTTAAGTCTGGAGTAAGAGGAGCAGTTACAGTCAATAATTCATGAGTCCGAGGATGCTGCAGTTGTAATTCAGCCGCATGTAAAAATTGTCGAGGACACCAGAGTTGGTCGAGCTTGGCTCTTTTTTTCCCAGTATACGTGCTATCTCCTACAATGGGGTGCTGTAAACTTGCCAAGTGAACCCTGATTTGATGCGTTCGTCCAGTTTCAATTTTGCACTCCACTACTGAAAAACCCTGATACAAATGAGCAGCCTTATGGCGCAATTCTTTGAGAGTGAGTGTGTCCAGCTGAGTAAATTTCGTAAAGTCTATATTTCCAAAATAAGCCGTAACTTCATAATGCGTGACCGCCATTCGCCCACCAATTTTTACGGTGAACCGTTGTCGATCAGTGCTGGAACGACTCAGTGGCATTCGAATGGTATCACTTTTTACCGAAAATCCACCGTGAACCAAGCACAGATATTTTTTACTCGTTTTCCTCATTTTGAATTGATAAAGTAGATTTAATAAACTACCAGGATTCTTGGCAAAAACTAAAACGCCACTGGTATCTTTATCTAAACGATGTACCATCCCCGTTCGTTCTTGCCAAATATCAGTGGGAGCTCCATAGCTATCATCAAATGCGTCAGGCAATAAACTTGACCATTCTGAGACTGCTTGTTTTCCGGCTTGGCTATAGGTACTTTCAAACCAATCTTGAAGTGTTTCACCCTGATAAGATCGTGCCCGGTTGACCACCATTCCGGCTGGTTTATTCACCACTACTAAATCTTGATCTTCAAAGAGAATGGGAATGTCTATTTTCATATATCAGTTGGCCTATCAGGATGATACATCCGAGTGTAATCATCCAGTCAGCCATATTATTATAAAGGCCTGTCCCCGGAATGGGAATCCAATCTACCACGCCTACTCGGAAAAAGCGATCAAGCAGATTCGATAAGCCCCCACTCATTATCAAGATGAATGACAAAGTCGTAATTTTCTCTTCATGCTTTAACCAAACGATGATAATCAATAATAAAATTATAAATAGGGGCAGAGACTCAATAGAGGGAATAAGTTCCAAAGCACTACTGATGTTATAGACAGCAAATGAATGAGTGAGAGCGTACTGCTTCGTCAGCTGATCGGCTATCACTAAAACCAGTACCAACCCCCAACTATACTTTTTTACGAAATGGAAGATCTCTCCCCGATCGATCATATAGTAAAACCAATCCAGTTATAGAAATAATAAAACCTATTAACCAATCAAAGTTGAAGTTAAAGAACACAAATTGTGAGGGCGAAATAAAAGCCAGAATAATTCTAACAAAACCGTAAATAATCAGAAAATTACAAAATAAGAAACCAGTTTGGGCACTCTTTCGTTTGGATTTATACCACAAAAAAGTCCGATATCGATACTCAATGCGGGAAAGATAAATAAACACAGCGGTATAAATAAGAGCTGAATAGAGCTGAACAGGATGATACTTTTCAAAGACGCCGGGAAAAACCATTCCCCACGGCAAAGAGGTCGCTAACCCAAAGCTGGTACCATCTAAAAATGAACCTAAACTTAAAAATACAAATGCTAGAGACAGTGCAGTCACCCAAAAATCTAAAATTTCAAAGGCATCCCATTTTTGCCGGATAGCATATCGATAGATAAAATAGGTTCCTCCTAAAAAACCAAACAGCCCACTAAACCCAGTGGTAGAAAAAACATCGAGCCATCTCAAAATATCAAATCCAAACTGAGAAAAGTTAAGGACAATAAATCCAATTCTGGCAATTATTCCACCCACTAAAAAAGCCTGGAGAAAGCCATCAAAAAGAGTATCTTCTTCATAATGCTCTTCTCTGCCCTTCCGCCACAAAATAAATCCGGAAGCAAAAAAGGCTAACACATAAAAAACATTTATAGTTCTGATCTCCACCGCTCCAATGGAAAGTAAAACAGGTAGCATGATATGTAGTATACTATATTTCTATGCTTTCGATTTCCCATTCTCTCACTGGAGCTTTTATTGCGACCAAAATTCCCAATCCAGTTATCTCTGTCCCCTTAATTTTCGCTTCTCATTATTTAGAAGATTGGATCCCTCATTGGGATGTCGGGACTGGCTTAAGTAATGGAACTCGTAAAAAACGCTCAGCAATTCTGATGGAATTTGGAGAACTAGCAATCACGATCGGTTTGATTTACCTTTTTTGGCAGCATCAACAAACTGAGATGAACACTCAAGCTTGGTTTGGGGCATTTGTGGGCTTGATTCCGGATTTTTTAGAAGCACCCAATAATTTTTTAAATATTCATCCTAAAATTACCAAGCCACTCAATGATCTTCACGGATTTTTCCATGGTTCCATTCCCAATAAATTTTGGGGACTTCTACCACAAGTGTGTTTGTGGATGATAATTTGGTTTTTGAAATAGAAAAATTTTAATTAAATATTGAAGAGTGTGGCGCGAGAGGGAATCGAACCCTCACGAGATTTGTGTCTCATGGGTTTTTGAGACCCACGCGTCTACCAATTCCGCCATCGCGCCACTGTTTTGATGTTAATCGAGTCACTTTTTAACTCTGCTTACCCTTGTCTCATGGGTTTTTGACCCCGCCGTGGCGGGGTACCAATTCCGCCATCGCGCCACTGTTTTGATGTTAATCGAGTCACTTTTTAACTCTGCTTACCCTTGTCTCATGGGTTTTTGACCCCGCCGTGGCGGGGTACCAATTCCGCCATCGCGCCACTGTTGAGACGATGCTGAGTATACCACAAAAGACCCGTTTAGTCCTCAAGACATATCTGATACTACTTGTGTTTTTCCTCGAAAATATGTCATAGTAAGGACATGGAAACTGTCCAACACTTACTGGTTCAACTCTTCTCTATCAATAGTATTTGGTCAGTGGTGTTTCGAGGCATTTTGTGGCTGGTTGTATCCATTATCATCATCGCCAGTTTAGATAATCCTAACACTGATCAGTCCTTGAAAAATATGAAGGCAAACTTAGGTTTCTTCTTTATGTTTGTCGTTTTGGGAACTATTTTAATCTCACTGCTATTTGGTTTCCAACCTATGTCTGCTTAAATTGCCGCTCCGGTTCGTTTCTGCTCCATTCCAAAAAATTTAATTCGATCTCCTTTAAAGAAAAGTTCAATATCGTTTAATCCCCCATTTCGGTGTTTTGCAATTTTTAAATTAACTGACTCACGAATATCATCATCTTTTCGATACAAAAACATGACAACATCTGCGTCCTGTTCGATAGATCCAGACTCACGTAAATCAGATAGCTGAGGGGTCTTCTCCCCTCTACTTTCAATTGCCCGCGATAACTGAGACAGTGCCAGTACCGGCACTCTCAGTTCTCGAGCAATGTTTTTTAAACCTTGAGAAACTTCCGCTACCTCTTGGACTCGATTATCCATAGTTCGACCATGGGCTAACTGCAAATAATCCATGATGATCATATCAATATCGTGTTCTGCTGCTAGTTTTCTGGCTCGAGTTCGCATTTCGAAAATTGACAAACCTGGAGTGTCATCGATATAGATTTCGGCTTCGGCCAAAATTCCCATGGCTTCAGAAATTTTCAAAAAATCTTGCTGATTAAGTCGACCAGTTTTTAATTTCCAAGCATCAATATCGGCTTGTGATACCAGTAATCGATCCACTAACTCTTCTTTACTCATTTCTAAAGAAAAGAAACCCACTTTTTTTCTAGCTTGAACTGCCATATATTGAGCCATATTGAGTGAAAAAGCAGTTTTTCCCATACCAGGTCGAGCGGCTAGAATAATCAAGTTGGATTTTTGAAAACCTGCTAAAGTATTATCTAAGTCCATAAACCCCGTCGGAATTCCTCGTAACTCTCCACTATTCCGCTGTAATTCATCCAGTCTTTCAAAACTTTCAGCTAGAGCATCTTTAATCGGTCTAAAACTTCGTTTATCATTGCGCTGGGTCAGCGCGAACACATCTTGTTCCGCTTGATCTAAAATGTCATCAATCTCTTTAGAATCATCAAACGCCATCTCATTCATCTTTGATCCTGCTGAGATGAGCTGTCTTTTCAACCATGTTTCGCGCACAATTTGGGCATAACTGACGGCATTGGCTGCTGTTGAAACTTGATTGGATAACTGGGCAATATATGAAGAGCCACCCACTTCTGTCAAAGACTTCATCTTTTTTAATTGGTCTGTCAAAGTGACCGCATCAATCGGCTGACGTTTTTCAAACAGAATCGTCATCGCCTCATAAATCTTTTGATGAGAATTTTTGTAAAAGTAATCAGGCCTCAGTAAATCGAGCACATCGATTACCACATCAGGATCAATTAAAATGGCCCCTAAAACTGATTCTTCAGCTTCCAGATTATTGGGTGGTACTTTAGGATTCATACAAATCCGATTCTAGCTGACTAACTCACAGCTAGCACAACTAGTTCGGTCTCTTCGGGCAGTCTCTTTTTATCAAGTTTCAAACTTTCTACGGGAGTAGCTTCTGAACCATAGGCATTCGTAAAGGCTGATAGTGGTTGAAGATCAGCAAATACTTTCTCATCATGCTGCGGCAGCTTGTAATGCATTGGAATAGCAATACCCGGCTCTAGGGTGTTAATTGTTTTTACCGCCAGTTCAGGATCAATGGTAAATGTGCCTCCAACTGGGACTAGCAATACATCGACATCTCCAATTTGAGCCATTTGCTCGTTTGATAATTCATGACCCAAATCACCTAAATGACAGACTCGAATATCATCAATCATAATTGTAAAAATAATATTGGTTCCACGTTCTACTCCTTGATGATTATCATGGTATGACTTCACTCCAAACACAGAAATACCGGCTACTTCATACTCACCGACTTCGTCAACAATAAAGGGTTTATCCCTTCGGGCCGTTCCTTTAATTTTTGAAATAGCATTGTGATCTGGATGTTGATGAGATACCGTCACCATATCAGCACTGAGTCCTGGTAAACTTAGACCGATATAATCTTCGAAAGGATCAGTCACCACTGTTCCCACCGAACCCTTAATTTTAAAACATGATTGACCGTAATAGGTTATTTCCATACTGTATCCTTTTATTAGTTGTTTGCGTTGGCTCCCACAGAATAGCAGAACCCACTTCGAACCACAAGTATAACTCAATTTTCCATTTTTTTTAGATGTTTTAATCTGGACAAACTCGGGTATAATGCATCTCAAGACATCATGAAAAAGGAAGTTTTTTTTGCTATTTTTCTAGGACTTTTACTGGGAGTCATTATTACTTATGGACTCTATCGTGCACGAACTACACTGTTATCAAAGCCTAATTCAAACATTTTAAATGCGTCTCCCTCTCCTCTACCTAAAACCTCACCCTTAGGCTCACTTTCGATTACTTCTCCAGATGATGAAACTATTCAAGCTTCTTCTGACCTAACAGTAGCTGGCACTACTGAAGCGAATTCTTTCGTCGTCATCATTGTCAACGACACTGATCATATTACTACGGCTGACGCTTCTGGGGCTTTCTCAGTGGAAGTCACTTTAGAAAAAGGCAGTAATGTTATTTTGATTAAATCCATGGACGAAGATGGTAAACTGGTAGAAGACGAGCGGACAGTTATTTATACTACTACCAGTTTAGATGATACCGAAGCTGAAGCTACAGAATCCGCCACTAAATCTGAAACTGACCAGTAACACTCTATGAAAAAAATTCTTTTTAGCCTATTTCTAACACTGGTGTTGATTTATCCACTGCAAGTGACAGCTGCCACTGACAGTTCAGACAGTGCCACTCCTGACCCCGAAACGACTCAAAACCTTAAAGATCGAATTGAGAAAGTGGTTCAAGAGCGACAAGAACAAATCAAAGGCGTGGTGGATAACTTAGCTCAAAAAAAACGAGGTTTTATTGGAGAAGTTCAGCGGGTATCCGAAGGCAGTATTACCATTAAAAATATTCATGGTACCCAAATTATTTCGATAGACGACCAAGTGCAACTGACCAAAGATGGCAAATCAGTGGAGATTGATGGTATTGCGGTAGGAGATTGGGCTTTAATCATGGGCTATATTAGAGACGATAGTTTTGAACCACGAAAAATTCAAATTTCTGCCGAAACGCTCCGTCCTAAAAATTATACGGTTTACTTAGGAACGGTTGATACCATTGGCAAGTCCAACTTGTCTCTCATTCCTCGAAACGGTGGCGATTCCGTCGTGGTCACCGTCAATAAACAAACCGGGTATCAAGACAATAAAGGCGAGGAAATTGAGTTAGATGATATTCTCGATGAGTCTCAAATTTTAGTAGTGGCTTATGATGATGAAGATGGCGACCATATTGCCACTACCATCAGGTCACTAGGAGCCTCGGCTCAAAATGGCAACTAATCAGTTTCAATCTCGTCTAAACCGGCTCCAAGCTACTTTACCTACCCACCAGGCCGTTTTAATTTCTAATCCCCAAGATATTTATTACTTATCAGGTTTTGAAGCTCTCTTATCGGAGGAAAGAGAAGGCTTTTTGCTAGTCAGTGCTCAAGCTGTACTTCTTTTTTTTACCAGCTTCTCCCCTACTCCTTCATTTCAGTGGTTACACAAAAAACCGCAGGTTCATCCCACTGCACTCACCAAACATCTGACTGAATTTTTGCAGCAATATCCAGAAATCTCAGAGTTACTGATTGATGAGTCCACTTTATATGTGAGCGAGTATCAAGCTCTCAAAAAGCTATCCCAACTGCAGTTATCATCCTGGGATCAGACCCAACTGTGGGAGCAACGCTGGATAAAAGACTCCACTGAAGTGAAAGCACTGACTCGAGCTTCACAGATTGCTTCTCAAGCAGTAGCAAACTCTATTCCTCAACTTCAAGTGGGGATAACTGAGTTCCAATTTCAAAGAATACTTGAAGAAAATATGGAACAACTGGGATCTCAACGAGTCGCGTTTCCGACTATTATCGCTTTTGGAGCTCACACGGCTCTACCCCACCATCAACCAGGAACGACCAAGCTTAAGTCGAATATGCCAGTCCTGATTGATTGCGGCGCCACTGTCGATCACTATCGGAGTGATATGACTCGAACCATTTGGTTTGGACCTAAAACTCATCCTCAATTTCACCAAATTGAACAGATTGTAAAAACAGCGTATCAACTTGCTCTGACTGAGTTACAGGAGCCAGAAACCACTGTCGCAAGTCTTGATAAAGTTACTCGGGAGTACATTACACAACAGGGGTTTGGCAAAGAGTTTATTCACACCACCGGGCATGGAGTGGGACTAGGCATCCATGAACCACCCTCTCTTAATTGGCAAAATCAGACACTCATTAAACCAGGAATGGTAATTACAATTGAACCGGGAATTTATCTAGAGGACAAATTTGGTTATCGATATGAGAACACCATCTTGGTGACTAAAAAAAGTGGAAAAGAATTGACAAAATAGTTTTCTATTATCTCTCCCAACCAAATTCAGAGTATGATTCTCCCTTAAATAAATGCTCTAAAGCAATTTGAACACAAGGAATGATATTTTCCGGTAAATGATTGACTTCAAACCACTCTAAGTCAGAACATTTCTGAGGCTCCATATTGCGTATTTCACCCTGCCAATTTTCAACTAAAAAATAAGCATCTACTCTCTCTGAACCATCTTCAACTGATTTTCGATGCTGGATATGAATTTGAAGAATCTGACTCACGTCAATCTGAATCCCTGCCTCTTCTGCCGCTTCTCTAATAATTGCCTGCTGGAAACTCTCCCCTGGTTCTAGATGCCCAGCAATCAAACTAAAGTTCCCATCTTGGTAACCAGTTTGATGGCGCTTTAAGAGTAAAATCTTATTTTCTTTTTGGAGAATTAAATATGCCGCAGGAATATTGGTATGTCGTTTTTTTTGCATTCAAAAATAATTGGATTTTGGCATTTGGAATTTAACCAGAGGTGGACCGTAGGAGAATCGAACTCCTGTTTCCGCAATGCGAATGCGGTGCTCTACCAACTAAGCTAACGGCCCGAGTCATTGGTTAATGTTTATTGATTAGTGACTAGTGTAAAAGAAAAGCATTAGCCATTAAACACTAAACATTATATAATCTGATCTACTATGTCACAACAACCATTGATCAATCTAAAAGGCAATGCCCTGAAGAATTTGAAGGGGTTTAGAGACTTTTTACCGTCTGAAAAAAAGAAGCGGGATTTTGTGATGGCTAAAATTAAAGAAGCCTTTGTTGAATTTGGCTTTGAACCTCTAGAAACACCAACTTTAGAATATGCTGATCTGCTCTTGGGAAAATACGGAGATGAAGCAGATAAGCTCGTCTACAGTTTCCAAGATCGCGGAAAACGAAATGTGGCTTTACGCTACGACCAAACGGTGCCCACGGCTCGAGTTTTGACTCAGTACCAAAATGAACTACCCCGTTATTTTAGACGCTACCAGATTCAAAATGTGTTTCGAGCTGACAAACCCCAAAAGGGACGTTACCGTGAATTTACTCAGTGTGACTGTGATATCTTTGGCAGTACTTCTACTATTGCCGATGCTGAAATTTTAGCAGTGTATTATGCTGCTTTTCAAAATATTGGCATGACTTCTCTCCAAATTGAAATCAATGATCGCCAAACGTTAATCAATACACTTTCGCCTTTTGTTAACCCAAAAGTTGATGTCTTTTCGCTGATCCAATCAATCGACAAACTAGACAAACTTGAACCAAACCAAGTGGTTGAGGAACTAGTAAACAAGGGTTTAGAAAAAACCACTGCTGAACAAGCTGTTTCCCAAATAGAAAAAGCGGTTATGTCTGACAATTTACAGCAAATTGTAGAGGCAGCTATTGCGCTAGGTGTAGACAAAAAAGCATTAGTATTTAATCCGAAAATTGCTCGTGGCTTAGATTACTATACCGGTCTCATTTTTGAAGGCAAAATTCCCGAATATACCGTGGGTTCTGTTGGTGGCGGTGGTCGTTACGATAAATTGATTGGACAGCTAAGTGGGCAATCTATTCCGGCCGTGGGGTTTGGCATTGGCTTTGACCGAACAGTCGAGGCCGCTGACCAACTCGGTTTACTCCCGGATACTACTTCGACTCAAGTCTTGGTCACTATTTTTGACGAAAAAACTCAAGCCAAATCTTTGGAAGTTGCCAGTTTCTTAAGACAAAATAATATTGCCACTGAGGTCTACCCTACTCAGGATAAATTGAATAAGCAACTCAAACTGGCCGATCAAAAACAAATTCCTTTTGTGATCATCCTCGGAGAAGAAGAGCTCAAAAATGATACGGTGACGTTGAAAAATATGAACACGGGTGAACAGAAAGTAGAAAAGTTGGAACAAATAGTAAGTACTCTCCAAAAAGGAAATCGCTAGTGTCTCAAAAAGAAAAAAGAGAACAGATAAGAATTGGCATAAGATTAGGAAACACTAGTCCTCCGCATCCTGATCAGTCAATAGGTTTCCCTCCCGTAGGGGGTCCAACTGAGACTGAAAAAAAATATCCTCAAGGCGATGAGGCAATTCTACCTCCAGAAAATCCAACTGAATCTGAATCTTAATTAAGCTTCTCCTTTACACCCTCCTCCTCTATCCGCTAAGCTTATAGCTATGTCTGCCCATTCTCAAAAAAAACGGTTTGAGTCTTACCTATGGATGTTACTCAACACGCTAGTCTGGGGAGCTTCCTTTATTGTCGTCAAACCAGCACTTGATATCACTTCTCCACTTCGCCATTTACTCTTTCGCTATCTCTTGGCTGTCATTTTTTCTCTCCCTATTTTGTATCACTATTGGCCGCAAATAAAGAAACTAAAACAGAAACTGTTTCCGGTATTCTGGATTGAATTACTAGGGACAGTGCTAGCCCTATGGATTCTTTATGAAGGACTCCATTTAACCAGTGCCATTGAAGCCAATTTATTGACAATGACTTTGCCAGTATTCCTCACCATTGGAGGCATCTTGTTTTTAAAAGAAAAAGAAGAACGGCACGAGTTTATTGGCTTAACCATTACCCTGATGGGAACAACACTCTTAGTTTTTTCTCCTTTGGTTATTGGCGGCACTGGACTTACCGGTTTGTCTTTTCAAGGTAATATTCTCATTACGGCAAGTATGATTATTAGTGCCATTTATTATTTGTTGGCGAAGAAATATTACCAAAAACTCCCAAAGTTCTTGGTCACGACCCTTAGTTTTTATGTTGGACTAATCGGTTTTACCCTGGCCAGTGGCTGGGAATTATTTATAGCTAATCACTATACTTTTCTGGAAGGTTTAAAACTGATTCAACTTGAATTTACTCAATTTGAAGTCTGGCGAGCAGCGGGTTACATGGCACTATTTGGCTCGATTATTGGCTTGACAGCGTACTACAAAGGCCAGGACGGAATTGAAGCCTCTGAGGCCGGATTATTCACCTATTTACAGCCACTCGTAGCTATTCCCTTGAGTATGCTATTTCTCAAAGAAGGAATTAATTTCTTGGAGATTATTGCCCTACTCTTAATTTTAATGGGAGTCTATTGGGCTGAACGAAGACAGACGAGAAAAAGTAAAAAGCAAAAAAGCTAGAAACCAGAAATTAAATTCCAAAGTCCAAATTCCAAACAAATACCAAAATCCAAAATTCAAACAAAAATCCAGAATCCAAAATAAAAAAACATGACCAAGTAGATTATTGGAAAAACACACAAAATCATCGCATGTCGCACGGTAAAAAGCGTAGTGGATGACACTTTTTGCGATCTTTAGTAGCAAAAAGTCAGGTCATCCCGAAGCGTTCCCCGTTGGTTATTTCACCGTCACTGACTTGGCTAAATTCCGTGGTTTATCAGGATCCAAGCCTTTTTCTAGCGCCAAATAATACGTCACTAATTGAGACACGATAATGACTGACATTGCTATAAATGGTTCATCTGAAGGCACTGCAATCCATTGATCATACAAATCATTATTTTCGCTCGCTATAGCCACTGTTTCCGCTCCTCTGGCTTTCACCTCTGCTAAAGCGCTGAGCATGTTGGCTTTTTCTTCATCCTCGGCTACCAAACCAATTACTGGTGTCCCCGGCTCGACTAAAGCAATTACTCCATGTTTGAGTTCTCCGCCACTAAAACCTTCGGCGTGAACATAACTAATCTCTTTAATTTTCAGAGCACATTCAAGAGCGCTGGCAAAAAGCTGGCCACGACCGAGTATAAAGCAAGCAGACTGACGATGAAGTACTTTCACCAACTGTTGAACCTGATCAGTTAATACTGAAGAATCTAACCACTCCTTTAAGTGCTGTTGATATTTTAAAATTTGTTGTTCTAAGTTTTCCAACTTTTGCCCAGCTACTAATTGACTCAGCACCCACCCCCACATCATTTGTCCCACCATCGCTTTGGTACTGGCTACACCTACTTCAGGACCAACACTGAGCATACAAGCGTAATCCGATAGCTGTGTTAAGGTGGAGCCAGGCATATTAACAATACTGGCAATGGTTACTCCCTTATCTTGTAAGGCTTCTACTATTTCATTTGTATCTGCCGTTTCCCCACTTTGGCTAATGGCAATACACAGTGAGTTTTTATCTGCTAAGTCAAGATAAGAAGTCGCTTCATAGGATTTCACTGCTAAAGCCTTTACACCTTGTAAGCGTAATTGGTAAGCAATAAACTCTCCCACAAAGCTAGCACTGCCTGCTCCCATCACATATACCAAGTTTGATTGTTTGACCTTTTTAGCCAGTTCAACTAACAGTGCTTCTTGTCCTCTCAGTACATTAACCAAAACCTCGGCCTGTTCGTGGATTTCTTTGAGCATAAAATGCTCATACCCGGCCTTGTCGAGCTGCACCGATTCTAAATCTAATGGTGAGAACTCTAAACCCTCTCCAACCAATTTGCCATCAATTATACTCACTTGTTGCTGGTTTTTGATTAAAACATATTCTGAAGCATCACTGCACAGTGACAGAACATCTGAGGAAAAATAGACGTTTTGAGCTGCGTCACGGCCAATAACCAGAGGAGAACCGTTGCGAAAGGCAAAGATATTGCCACTCGTAGTCACAGCTACTATCGTGCTTCTCCCTTCCAACTTTTTCATGACCGTTTGAAAAATCTCAGTCGTTATTTCTGGTGCTTGTTGTCGTGATTGTTCATGCTCTAGCAAGCCCACAATTACCTCGGTATCTGTCTGTGAAATAAATTCATATCCACTTTGAATCAACGATTCTTTGAGCTCTTGATAATTTTCCACCACACCATTTTGAACCAGTGCGAAGCTTCCATTCTTGGCTAAATGGGGGTGCGCATTTAAATCGGTTACCCCACCATGAGTAGCCCAGCGAGTATGGCCAATGGCTACAGAAGCAGGTGGTAACTCTATTTTTTCTACGCCACTGATTTTCCCCACATGCTTTTCAATGGAAATATCAGCAGAAGTATCTAAAGCCGCTACACCCCAAGAATCATACCCTCGATACTCAATTCTTTTTATACCTTCAAAAACTTTCTCGGCTGCATTTGTTTTTTGTTGAAGAAACACTCCATAAATTCCACACATACTACCCTTTCTTCGTCGATAAACGATGGCCTCTAACTGAGGCAACTTACAAGTTTGTAGTGATGGGAAATAGAATAATAACTGAAGAAAAACAAACTTTGTCTGACTGTTACCAATCAGTATTGATTTGTTTTTTTAAAGGAAGTCAGATCTCCCTAAGGGTTTCCGCTGATACTCCATGAATCGTACTGATTCATGGGTCCGATTTCTCGAGTCTGACTCGAGACCCTTTTCCTCGTATTCCCGAGTCTAACTCGGGACCACACGCTCGTAATTTTTAAACACAGTTCCCATCTGTGTTTCGTTCCTTTCTAGGAATAGTATAAAGAATTTTATTGATGAATCAAACTCAAGATTTAGAGTGGCAAAATCATAAAATTTATCTCAAGTGTGTTATAATAGCAGTTCAATTATCTTCGTATTCAAGCGAAGAAAGGAACTATTATGAAAGCCAATACTCATCCTCAATGGAATCATCAGTGTGTCGTGACGTGTGCCTGTGGCAATACTTTTACCACTGGTTCTAATCGTGACGAAATGCACGTTGATATCTGCAATAAATGCCACCCCTTCTTTACTGGTGAAATGAAGTTTGTCGATCGACAAGGTCGAGTTGATAAATTCATGAAGAAAATGCAAGCTGCTCAGGCTCGTCAGCAAGCCATGGCTGATCAAAAGAAAACCAAGAAAACCAAACAATCAGATGAACCTGCTGAAGAACACAAGACTTACAAACAGCTCTTGGCTCAGCAACAAGCTGAATTAAAGAAAGCGACACTTCAACAAAAATAATATTGTGTCGTCCCGGACTTGCCTGCCCGCCTTTGGAGGGATCCGGGACCCACAAATGAAGTTCATTCTTATTTTCATGTAAACTTTCCCTGGCGAAAAGTAAATTGGTCGCGTATAGTGAATTTGTATGAATAATCCCTATCAACCTCAAATTGATTTGATCGGCCAGAAAATTTCTGAAAACGAGCTTTTACTGACTGATCCTGAATTAGCGGAACTTGCTCGAACTGAAATAGAAAAACTCAAATCAGAAAAAGCCATGTTGGAACAGGCTGCAGCCGAATTGGAAAACGCTCAGTCTGGTGATGCTCCCATGACTGGAAGTGAACCAACTAATTGTATTTTGGAGATTCGCCCCGGAGCGGGTGGTGATGAGGCTAAAATTTGGGCAGGCGATTTATTACGAATGTATACCCGGTTTGCTGAAATTGTGGGTTTCAAAATGGAAATGATTGATGACTTAGTTTTTAAAATCAAAGGACATGCTCATTTTGAAAACATTACTCTGGAACCAACTACCCCCTACTCTGTTCTCAAATACGAGTCAGGTGTACATCGGGTTCAAAGAATTCCTGTCACTGAATCTCAAGGTCGGATTCACACCTCAACTGCATCGGTAGCCGTTTTGCCCGAAGTTTCCTCTTCTTCCGTAGAAATTAAAAGTGACGACTTAGAGTGGCAATTTGTGCGAGCTGGTGGAGCTGGTGGTCAAAATGTAAACAAGGTCAATTCAGCCGTTCGTTTAACCCATTTGCCCACTGGAATTGTCGTCACGGCCAGACGAGAAAGAACACAAGCCGCCAATCGAGAAATTGCCTTGAGTTTACTACGATCTCAACTCTGGGAAATTGAAGAAGAAAAAAGATTATCCCAAATTGGAGACGCCCGAAAAGCGATTGGACGGGCACAGCGTGCTGAAAAAATTCGCACCTACAACTATCCGCAAAATCGAGTCACCGATCACCGCATTCACGAATCTTGGCATAATTTAGACAGTATGTTGGATGGGCATTTGGAAGAAATGATCGGAACAGTGCATGAAAAAATTGAAAGTGAAGAAAGTGAAAGTGAATAGCTTCAACTAATCACTAAGCAAATTTCAAATCTCAAAATTCAATGATTCAAACAAATTTCAATGTTCAAAAAATTTTGTTCTTTGAGTTTTGTTTGAGTTCTGAATTTTGGAATTTGGAGTTTATGAATCTTACTCCTCGCTCGCCTTCAATGTTACCTCTTTCTCAATCGTCTGCTGATCGCGCCAGTATTTCACTTTTACTTTGTCCCCAACTTTTTTATCATTGACTAAACGAGCTAAGTTTGCATCTTCAGTAATCTTATGACCATCAAATTCTGTCAAGATATCACCTGGTTGCAATCCGGCTTCAGCAGCGGCTGAATTAGGGGTAACGGCCGAGATGTATGCCCCCTGAGGTACCTCATTGACCAAAGCTGCCTCTTGAGAAATTAAGGTATACTGAACTCCGAAGAAAGCACGATCAAATTGACCAGTTTGGTTGAAATTATCAATAGAAGCTTTAATCACATTAATTGGTAAAGCAAAACCAATATTTTCGCCACTGACTGAAACAGCTACATTGACCCCAATTACTTGTCCATGGTCATTGAGTAAAGGACCTCCGGAGTTTCCGGGATTGATAGCTGCATCAGTTTGAATTACATTGTCCAAAGACTCGGCTTGGCCTGTGCCCGCTATGGCTTGAATCCCACGTCCTAAACCAGAAACCACCCCAGTAGTAACCGTATGTCTAAACTCTCCCAGTGCCGTTCCAATGGCAATCACACTCTCCCCCACTCGAATATTGTCAGAGTCTCCCAATGGTAAAGAAGGTAAATTGGTGTCATCAATTTTGACAATGGCTAAATCATTGACTGGATCTCGGTAAATTCTGGTAACAGCATATTCTTTATCATCACTATCTACCACACTGTACTGGGCAGTAGTATCAGATACGACGTGCTTATTGGTCACAATCAGACCCGATGAGCCATCAACTACAAAACCGGAACCAATGTCCTGCTGAACTTCTTTAGTTTCCCCGGTCGGCATGCCGAAGTAAAAGCCAAAAATACCACTGGCTGAGGGATCAATCACTCGTTGTTGTTTTTTAATAGAAACCGTTACCACTGATTTTGAAGCCACTTCCGCTACATCTGCCACCGAAGCGGAAGAAGTGTTATTAAGAAAGTCCGACAAGGGAGATGAAGAGTTAGTGTTACCGATACTAACAGTACCACTTTTCCGCTTTAAAAAATAATCTAAAGGTTTTACTCCGAAAACACGATCCGAAATAGCTCCAATGAAAAAAGAAATAATAACAATGACAGAAAGGGATAAACCTAAGAGGAAATGCTTACTATTCTGATTCAGTTTCATACTTTACCTTCATTTTATACCACTTTGTAAAGCGTCTTGAAGACTGAGATTTTTATTAAAAAACTTTAAACTGAAAATGAGCTGAGATTTTAGAGCTCGTCAATCGCTTTCATTAACACTTCATCTTCCTCTGTGTTTGGATCATCTTTCACTTCTACACTCACAGGAATTCCTTCTTCATGAATCCAGTCTCCTTTTGGCAATAACCACCGGGCAATGGTCACATGCAAGCCAGCGCCATTATCCAGTTCGCGCGCATCTTGAACCGTTCCCTTACCAAATGTTTTCTCACCGACTAGTTTGGCACCTCGTTGATCGCGTAATGCCCCAGCTAAAATTTCTGCCGCAGAAGCACTCCCTTTATTGACCACTACGATTACCGGAATATCTGCCAATTTCGCTGTCCCTTTAGAATAAAAATCTTGACTCGTGGTTTTTGATTTTTGCGTAACTACCACTCCACTCTTGATAAACTCGCTAGCAATATCGATAGCAGTGTCAAAATACCCTCCTGGATTATTTCGTACATCCACTACAATTCCGGCAATATTGGGTCGTTCTATTAAGATCTGGCTAATGACATTATCCAACTCTCCATTGGTTCGTTCTCCAAATTTGGAAATTATCAAGTGTGCCACTTTTTTGCCATTGTGTTCTACAAATTCAACTTCAAGTGATGGAACGACTACTTCTTCTCGAGGAACATCAACCGTAAAAGGCTGATCATGTTGGTCATCATTTTCTCGGTATAAAGTGAGTGTCACTGAAGTTCCTTTTGCTCCTCGAATTTTTTCTACTGCTTCTGTCAAAGTCCAGTTAGTAGTGTCTTCATCTAAATCTTTAGTGGCATCTTTAACATGCAAGATCAAGTCTCCAGCTTGGATTCCCATTCGCTCTGCTGGGCTCCCCTTAAGGGGAGCCATCACTGCTAATGTATTTTCAATATAGCCCAGTTGAATTCCTACTCCATAAAAAGAACCTTGCAAATCTTCCTTACTCCGTTGCTGATCAGCTGGTGGTAAATACACCGTATAGGGATCACCCAAAGCACTAGCCATTCCCCCGATAGCACCCTGAACCATTTTTTCTTGATCAAGTTTCTCAGGATCAAGGTAGTCTTTTTCTAATATTCCCCAAACTTGCCAAAATTGAGAGAAATCAACATCTTTGTACTCACGAGGCTGGTCTACATTCTTCAGTTGAAAAATGGGTAGTAATTTACTACTTACCTCACCTTTTCGCTCTTGAAGTCGAAAACCAATGGCTCCGCCTAAGACAAAGACTAAGATAAATAGAATCGCTGTTTGAAATTGTTGGCGCCGGAATTTCATAGATTTTTTATTCTAACTCACCTCTTCACTCAAAACCAGGTGGGAAACTATCAATAAAAACCCGCTGGAATTTTTCACTTCCAACGGGTTTCACGGTCATTGATTTTGACTTAATTACAAAGTCTGGGTAAAAGGCAACAAAGCCAGATGACGGGCATACTTAATTTGCCGAGACAGCTCTTTTTGTTGCTTTTGCGACAAACCTGTTCGAGATCGGGGTACAATGTAACCCTGCTCTGAGAGGTACTTTCCTAAGGCTTTGGCATCCTTATAAGAGAAAGTTAAGTTCTTATCTGCTTTAGGGACTTTAGCCACTGTATATTTTCGTTTTTTTCTTGGTTTCATAAATTATTTTTCTCGAGTCTAACTCGAGAACTTTCCGTTGAGACTATTAAAATGGAATGTCGTCAGCGACATCTTCCGCTTCGCTCACATCAGAAGTAGATTCCTCTTCTGCTTCTTCAGCTTCAGGCTCTACCTCGTCATCATTGCGAGCTGGACTGCCTTGAGTGGATCGAAGTAACATCATGTTATCAATCACCACTTCGGTAATACGACGATCTTGACCTTCTTCAGTTTTCCAATCTCGAGTTTGCAACCGACCTTCCACATAAACTTTGTCACCTTTGTGAAGCAACTGGCCGCAAATCTCAGCTAGTTTTGACCAAGCTACAATGTTATGGAACTCAACTTTTTCTTGTTTTTCTCCCCCATCGGTCGGCGTCCAACTTCGATTGGTGGCTAAACCAAAAGAACAAACTGCCGTGCCATTAGGAGTAAATCGCAAGTTAGGATCTCGGGTTAAATTCCCAATTAACATAACTTTATTGAGTGAGCGAACTGACATACATTTCCTTTCACTAATTTGGTATTACCGTGTACTTTAGCGTACAAAAGTTACACCAAGATTAATTTTCCTCAACTCCGGTATCCGACTCAGCAGCCACTGCTGAAGCTTCACCGTTCGCTTTAACTAATAAATGACGCATAATTTCAGCGTTTAAACTCAAATCACGTTCAAACTCAGGGGCTTGGACCGATTCGAATTCAATTCTCAAATGCACATAGACTGCTTCGGGCTGCATTTTCTGTTTGTGGCGAATCTTGTAGGCCAATTTTTTCTTGCCCCACTCTTGTGTTTCCACAATTTTACCCTTATAACGGGAAATGAGCTTTTCGACTTCCTCTTTGAGTTTGGAAAGCTCAGTTTCAGTGTAGGACGCTGGAGCTAAATAGGTCAACTCATATAAGCGTACCTGAGGATCAGCAATGATTTTCATCATGTAGGTCTCTCCTTAATTAATTAGTATATCCGCCTGTTCTGAGAGTCATGGATTCTGGTCTTATTGTAGAAAGACCAGAAGAACAGGTCAGGGTGATATTATAGCATACCTTTATGAACCAACCATAAATTCAACGATATCATCGGGCTGCATTTCATAGTCTCTTCCTTCTTGACGAATTTTGCCCGCAATTTTCAAACCTTTCCAACCTTGATACTGGACAAAATCAGTAAATGAAGCAACTTTAGCCATGATAAACTTCTTTTCAAAATCGGTATGAATCACACCTGCTGCCTGAGGAGCTAAGGTACCTTGTTTAATCGTCCAAGCCTTCACTTCGAGTTCACCAGCGGTTAAAAAGCTTTGCAAACCCAAAATAGAATAGGCTGCCGTAATCAGTCTATCTAGTCCTGGAGCTGGTAGTCCCAAATCATCCAGATATAACTTTTGATCGGTTTCGTCTAGAGCTGACAACTCACTCTCAATTTGATTGCACATTACAATCACACTATCTGGAGCAACTTGAAGTTGCCGAGCATAATCACGAGTTAACTCCCCTACTCCGCTTTTGAGCTGAGCTTCATCAACATTGACCACGAATAATTCAGGTTTGGCGGTAAGTAGCCCCAATTCTTTCGCTACTTTTTGGGCGTCTTCTTTCGTTACATCTTGTAAATTTCCCATTTCAATCAAGAGGGAAATATTTTGGCCTTTTTCAATCCTTTGGCGAAAAAGTTGGACCATCTTCCACCGGAGAACTTCTTGTTTATCAGTATTGCCTTTCGGCTCTCGTTGTTTTTCTAAAGTAGCTAAATCAGCTAGCTGTAATTCAGTCCGAATCACGGACAAATCATCAACTGGATTCACGGAGCCTTCGCGAATAATCTCATCATTTTCAAAGGCTCGAATCACATGACAGATCGCAGCCGTTTCTCGAATGTTAGCTAAGAATTTATTACCCAAACCCTCTCCTTCACTGGCACCTTTGACTAAGCCCGCAATATCCACAAACTCAACCGTGGCAGGTTTAATGGTGGAAGTATGAACGATGTTTGCTAAAACTGACAAACGAGAATCAGGTACAGGGACAATGCCTACATTGGGTTCAATGGTAGCAAAAGGATAATTCGCAGCTAACGCGGCTTGTTCTTTCAGTAAAGCATTAAATAAAGTTGACTTCCCGACATTCGGCAAACCAACAATGGCGATCGATAAGTGGTTGCTTGACATATGTTTTGTCTTCTTTCTGCCTGGTGTCTAGTTGTGGAGTTGCATCCACACTATCCCGACTGAGAGTTTTGAACTTGACATTAGTGTATTCCTTTTCGATTTGAATGCATCCTGACACGGTAGCTGTTTCTTGAGTTGCGACTACCTTGTCGATGCTTTTCTCAATGATATTTCTTTTTAGTGAAAAGTCCGCATTTGCGAGTATATTCCTGATTCCAACAGTATAATTCTCGATGACCTCTTCTGATGGAATTATAACATCGGACTTGTCCTCTTTCTGGGTCAACATGGCTATTTGTTTTTCCACTACTGATCTTTTCAAACGAAGATCGTCCATTGCCTCTTTGAGTTGTTCGGAGTCGATAACGTCATTGCCAAAGGCTGTTAGGTATTTTTTCTCTTGTTTCTTTACCTCGTTGAGCTGATGTTCTAACCCCTCTTTTGAATCACTGTTTTGGACAATCTGCTGATTTTTCTTATTGGACCATCTGTCTAGTTGTCTTTGAATAAGACTTTTTGAAGTCAAGAGGCTCTCAAACCTATCCCATACCTTCTTATCTAGAACTCTGGCATTGATACCTTTTTCAAAGCATGTCCGTTCCAATGGATACATCTTGATTCGATTGGTGCAGCGATAATACAAATGCTTTCCATTGAGTGGCCCTTCACCTTGACGTGTACAACCACATGGACAATGAATCATTCCACCTAACAAATACCTGTTTTTGGACCGATTACGAGGACTTCTTTGTGAATTTTTTGCCAATTGTTTTTGTACACGGTTGAACAAAGCTTCATCGATAATGGAAGGGACCTCAATTGAGATCCATTTTTCTGGATCACGAATGGTCCTACTTGTCTTGTTGATTCGTTTGTATTTTTTCTTTACCAAAGGATTATTAGGGACTACCGCCTTGCTTCGATTGTAGTGAGCAGTGCCAATATAGGTTTGGTTGTGAAGCATCCTCGTCAATGTACTTGAAGCCCACACACCTCTTTCGCTTGTCCGTGGCTTGATATCCAACTTCTTGAGTTCACGCATTACTTTACGAATAGTGAAACCTTTCTCACCCACCCAAGAAAAAATCATTTTGACGACTTCTGATTCAGCCTTATTTACTCTGTAATAGCCGTGCTTGCTACCTTGTTTAGGAATGTAATCGTAACCATACGGAGCTTGGCTTGTTACAACATGCCCTTCACGAGCTTTCCTCAACTTTCCCAACCGAAATCGCTCTGCTGAGTGAAGACGTTCATATTCTGCGAATAAACCTTTGACACCATGCATAAGATGTTCTTCTGGCGTACTTGCTGGTGGAATTGTCACATACAGCAACTGTTTATTCCTTTGTTCAAGCTCATTTTTGATCAATTCTGGAAAATAATGAACACGTCCAATTCTGTCTGGATCATAAGCAATAACTACATCCCACTCGGCATTTTCAGCATCTAGCCTCATTTCATCGAGCGATGGTCTGTCCAAACGGGTACCTGTCCATCCATCGTCACGGTATTCTTTGATGATGGTATATCCCTCTTCTCTGGCCTTTTCCTTACAAGCCATAATTTGAGATTCAATACTTTTTTCATTTTCTTGGCGTTGAGTTGAGACTCTTGCGTATAGTGCGGCTAACATAGTGATCCTTTACGAGAAGATTTGAATGCTTCATGAATAGCTCTATGGGGCATCATTTCGGCTTCTAATTTATTATCAATGGTGTCTTCATTATAATCGTCGTCTGCTATGGATTCAGGGTCATTCAACATCTTTTGTTGTTGATCTAGTATCCAATTTTTGAATGCTAATGACATGTTAGACCTCACTTTCTGCTGGATTATGGTTGAAGTGATCAACTAATAATTCTTCAACAATATCTTTCATTTTTTTCCCAGTTAGGGCTCTTTGTTCAAGCAAAAAAGACCTCCACCCAATATGCAGACGCAACTGGAATGTTTTATCCTCATTTTTCAAATAAGGTACAACTGTATGATATTTCATACTTTCCTTTCTTTTTTTATTACTATTTACTAGTCGACTTTTCTCTTAGGGCCTTCGGCCCCCTAGTTGTATTTCCCTCTTCTGGACTCCTCATCCTGCCTAGATGTATTTGTGCGTGTGTTCTAACAGTCTTGTGTGCCACCCCCATGATTCTTGTCATGGTCAAAGGGTTTTATCAGTGCTTACCAAACCTTGTCAGTCAAAATACAGTCATCTAGTATAGGTGTCTTGCCATCGAGTCCCTTACCTCTGAATAGCTATTTTGAGTCGTCTATTCAACACAAGGGCTATGCTTCTGCCGACTTTTTTTGAAGAGATTCCCAAACCATCTCAAAAAGCATGTCAAAAATGACATCCAAGTCTTCTGGTGTCATTTCTGTGCTTTGCTCGTAGAGAAGTTCTATATCTCTCATTGAGCATGATTATGGTGAAAAAAACTTTTTTGATAAAAACGGCAACTAGTCTAACTACTGTGCTTGAGGAAATCTGACTTAGCTATGGCTTCTTCAAATCGCTCTTTATGGTTGAAAATTTCATTAGTACCCGGAAGCCCCAAATCAATGTTTATATCTTTCGCTAGCTTCTCGCACTTATCTACAAATTCTCGATCTATTTTGGGATAATCTATAAAAACTTGACTCGCAATTGCCCCCCAAATGATGGTTTTCTCTTCATTCCGTATCAGGTTCTCGTCATAAAGAGGATTAGTTGCATCTCTTACTTGATTGCTATTTTCTAGGATCCAAGTCCTCATCTTTGTCGGTGAGATATTTTTCTTGATGATAAGTGCTGGATATCTCGACAAAGAAGTTGGAAAATTATTTTTGGCAAGTGATAAGTAGTTATTTGGCTTATATATCTCAATGGCCGGCAATTCGATTGGAATTGGTAAAAAATCTGCAACAATTGCACACATAAATGACATTTGCCAGTCATTGGGCAATCTGTACAAAAAACAAATAAAATCGCCTGCTTCAAGTAGCCTTGAATAATCTAAATCTAGGCTATCTAGCCAATATCCGAGTTCTTTATAACGAAAATTCTTGGGCAATTCGTAGATTTTGTTTATACCCAAGCTTTCTCTAAACTTTTTCAACTCATATTGAAATGATCCAAGTCTAACTAAGACCGCACACAATGAATAGGAGTACTTTGATATCGCTTCATCATCACCGAGTATTAGCTCATCATATTTTGTGGTTGGATTCGAAATCCACTTGTCACTTTTCTGATTCATTTTTGCATTCTGTCATCATTTCATCTTGTGTCATTTTGATATATTTTATGACGTGCTTCAAAAAAACGGTATATGCCGTTTTCACCGTCATCCAACCGGCGTTCTACCCAACCACTACTTGAGGAAAATGAGAAATACGGTAACTTTGTAGATTTTACCTAAACCGTGGTTGGATAAAGGTCATCAACCGAGACCTTTAGAGCCTTTGCTATTTTGAACAAAGTGAATGAAGATGGGGTCCTGTGAGCAGTTTCAACTAAGTTGATATAGGTTCTGTAAAACCCACATTCGTGAGAAAGCTCATCTTGAGTCATCCCCTTATCTAAACGAACTTTTCGAATATTTTGACCTACGATTTGAGTGAAACGGGATTTGCTTAGCATATCCACGATTACAGACCCTTACGCACTAAAGATAAACGCACTATTAGTAGACTTATCTACTTTTTAGATCTATAATTCAAAGCAATATAGAAAGCAACCTACTATGGAAAATAAACTACTAAAGAAACAATTAGTCCTTGATTGGATTGAGATCTACCCTGCAAAAGTGGTTATCGGAAAAAAGCTCAGCTTCAATAAAATCTCCATTCCAACAAAACAAATCGCCAACGTCATCACCTCTACCAACGCTGACGGCAGTTCAAAGATCAACCCTTTCAATATCAAGGGTTTCAAATGGGTTTTGATTGAAACAACGGGCGGTAAAACTCACAAAATCAAACTGAAATGGAATGATGGTGAGGAAGTTGCAGATAAGATTCTTGAATTACTCTAGTTTTCCGGAATTGGCTCACATAATTCAGAACCATTGATAGGTCCAATTTCTATCGATTTGAATACCTGATAAGTACTTTTGTCTTTAGTTACAATCGGACAAAATACGGGAAGCCAATGTTTGGCAAAAAAAAGCAAAATTAGTAGAATCATCAAGATAGGAATTGACCAAAACCACTTGGGAATCTTTGACAAAAACTTTCTTGTCTTTTCGTGCCAGTTTAGTTCTTCAGTGATTACTCCATCTGAAAAGATTTCCTTTGGAGAAATTGCTTCTCTAATTTTTGTAATAAAAAGTTTACCTGATTCAGTCCACTTATATCTTTTTCCATTTCTGTCACACACATCAATGAGTTTATAGTCAGAATTGTCTATAAATCCCAAATATATTAGAAAATTCAACCAATGGAGTTTATCAGTCGGTGAAGTATGTCTAAAGTAATCAACATATACATGTTTGTTATCAAAGTGATTTTCTATTTCGAGTTCAAATTCAGGTAATTCTGCTTTCTTCCTTATAAAAAGGGCCGTCACCTGATCCATTGAATCTATATTTTTCTGTTTTTTCCATTTCTCAATCTGATTCTTACCATTTTGAGTCACTTCCCCATTGAGCTTGTTTACCAATTCAAATGCCCTGAAACACCATATTATTGAATCTACTGAGTAATTAGGAAACTGACTTTGTTGTATTCCACCACGACAAGCTTCAAAGGCATAGATAATTTTTTCTAATGGATCAGTTGGAATCCTAGGTGTCGGTGGATCAGGCAAACCAAAAGGATTGTTTGAAAAATCATCATGGATTGGTAAGGAAGAACTACTCATTTCTCCCTTCAAGTGCCATTTTATTTATAAAATCTGTTTTGGTTTTCTGCAATGAATACTCAAGGTAAGGCCTCTTCTTACTAGAAATCTCTGACTCCTCAACATATTTTTTCAATCTAGCGTATAAGTCAAAGAACTGTTCTTCGTCAAATTTATAAACAAATCTAATAATTGCTGCCCAAACATATTCAAGGTAGGCAGAATATCCCTCATCCGTTTCATACTTAACTAATACATATTCAAAAAGCTTCAAAAAATCTTTGAGTATTTTTTCTGTCTTTACCTCACAAAGAGGTGATATAAATGATCTTGAATCAAGCTCACTTTCCAGTTCACCAACCGAGTGAACACCTTCTTCTCTCTTGAATGGAGAAACTTTTGCTTTGATTTGCTCAAATCTCCATTGAATCGCTTCTTCTTCTTCAAATAAAACAATCAATTGCCTATTTGCTTCCTCTTTTACTTTGTCGTATTCAGTTTTTTCAAATACCTCTTGAAGAAAATCTTGGTAATCCTTACTTGATGCTTCAATTTTGCCTAGCAACTCCAAAGCACTTCGACTTACCCAATCCGAGATGTTTTCATCAAGAATAAATGTTCTAAGTGTTGGAATGGCACTAGTGACATTTTGTTTGTGGTCCAATAAGCTCTCAAGAAAATAAATAAATGATTCAGGGACCAAATACCGGCGATCATCATCTTCATTTTTGTAGAGCTCAACGAGCCAACTAATATCACTTGGTTCAATCTCAGTAATTAGCTCATGGACCACTTTGTAGTCATCAGAATAGCAATACGGAGTGAAATCGATAATGTGTTGTCTTACAGCTGGTTCTTCCAGTAAATCAGGTCTCATCCGCTGAACAACCTTGATCATTTCGCCATAAAAAGCGGCCTGACTGGACCACCTAAAACGTCCTCCTCGTTTTTTCTTCTCTTCAAATGTGACTCTAAAATCTCTTGGGTCTAACCTCTTGATACCATCTTCGTAAGCCAAGAACAGCATTCGCTCTTCTTCATAATCAGACCATCTCTCTTCAATAACCTCTGCATTATTGAGGTAATATTCAAAGACATCTCCCATGAACCGACCCTTGTCAGGTTCTATCTTGAATTTGAATTCTTTGTAGAGCTCATCCTGCCTCTTTTTCTCTTCTTTCTCATAATCTCTTGGTTTCTCGATCTTATACCCTCTTTTTTGGGCAATCTCTTCAAATAGTTCTTTACCACCAGCTTCTTTTCTAAACCTAAGACCATACGAAACTCTCTCAAGGTGGCGATCAACATATTCAATATCCGTTGCTTCTAAAATTTCAAATATTTCTTGCCAATTCTCAGACGTCAAAACTTCCGGAAGTATGTCAAAAAAGTTATGAACAAAATGCCTTGTAATGTCTTCTTCACTAATTACGTCTTTGATAAACTCAATACCTCTGTCGCGGTCATCAAAAAGAAATAAACTAATATTTCTAACAAAATATGAACGTTCTACCTGGTATATTTCGTCATTCTTTATGACCTCCTTCAATAGATCGCTCAACTTTTTAGCAAAACCTGTATTTGACCTCGCCGAGTCAATAATCTTTTGAACAAACTCTGCATCGGGATCTTTTCTTTCACCATCAAAGATTGATTCAGAATCAATAAACTCATGTAAGAAATTGCTATTGTCTATTAGTTTGTCGATTAGATATGTGAAGCCTTCCAATGAAGAAATTTCATACATACCGTGTCTGCTATACACACGAGACATTCCTTCGCCATATGCATCAGCAAAAACGTCTATTGCCTCTTTTGTATTTGGGGCCGACTCTGAGCAGTACTGAATAAATGCATCTCGAACCAAAGTATCTGACGAATTCAGGTTTTTTCTTAGCTTGAGGATCAGTTGGCCATCTTTTTCTTTGAACTGCCTAAGAGCATGAAGACTGTGCCTTTGCAGTACCCCATTATCATTTTCATCCAAGGCGTACTCAACAAATCTATCCTTCCATAAGCCAATTTGTTTTTTATCACTAATAATTCCTATCTCAATCAATTCACCCACTACTGCCACCACGTTGCCACGATGGACATATGTTTCGACCTCATCATCAGTAGCTTCTAAGTGCTTTTCAAATTTCTCTAACTGTGTGGTTGTAAAAAACTTAGCCAACCCTGTTCTTGCCCAGACCGGTAACCAAACCATTCTTTCTTGATAGGTGTCATAAATAATATTGAAAACCTCTGATTTTTCAGAATCATCTAAATCGTGAGGAGCAAACATGCTGATGATGTTTGTCAGATCTTCACTCAAATTGAGTGGGTTTTCTTTGATCAATCCAATAAGCCAGTTCAACGCATCATGGGAAATTTCGCTTTGAAGTAAAAACTTGATCACACCATGCCACGAAGGCTTGATGTTTTTTGAGTTGTCAGCTTCAACATTCAAAACTGCTAACTCATCAACAACTTTGATCGGCTCTTTTTGCTTGAGGATGTATTCAGAAGCAAAGAACTCAGTATATGTGTGGTGACGCCATTCAAATTTATCTTCTATTTGCCAAATGAACTTCTTCTCAAGTAACCACTCAAATGAAATATTAGTGATCTCATGTTTATCAAGAACTTCCTGCAAAAGGTCTTGATTTATGTCATTGCGTTGCTTTGTTTCAAAATCAACAGAGATTAGCTCTAAGCTGGACTTTTTTTTATCGTCAGTAACAACCTTTGAAAAGTGGTATCGATAGAAATCGATTCTCTTTACTTCTGGCCCATACTCTTCTAAATACTCTTGAAGGAACTCAAAAACGTCTGGGATACAAATAAAATTGGAGTAGTAATCCTGAAACCAAAATTGTTCAACTATGTCCCCCACCTTTTCCTCTGATAATTTTTTACCCTCATACTCAACGTTCTTGAGCACATCTCGAACTTTTTGAGCTGATAGATAGCCGTCAGGGGTGAAGTAATCAGATTTCATTTATGTCACTATCCTTTGTAAGATTGATTTTTTAGTTTATCGATGATTTCTTCATTGTCTGAAACCTTTGATCCAATTTGTTCAATGAACTCAAAGAAAACTTCCAAAAAATTCACAATTTTCAGCATCTCATCTTGAGAAGGTACTGGAAAAATAATTTTTTTTAGCCTACTAGATCTAATTCCTAAAGCGGCCGTACCAGTTGCTTTTGCCTGAATTTTTCTTCTTATTGAAGGTGCTAATAAGCAATAAAACAAATATCTGCTTTTTATATAATCACTATCATTATATGGGTGCAATGTAATGATTCTCTGTGCTAAAGCAATTTTCTCTGTGTGCTCAAACGGGTATAAACATGTATTAGCTAATGGGGCCTCTGTGGTAAATAAAACATCATTCTTTTGAGGAAACCCTCTTGTCATCCAATCATCATAAGCATGAGATTCCATATATTCTGCTGGCTCATATGAAAAATATCCGAGCTTTACATTTTTAGCAGTGACCAACCTAATACCAGTATCAACTTTTTTTGGAGTCTTGCCTCTATAATCAATGAATTCTGCTATATCCTCTAAGCTAGAAAATGACCACTTGTTTGGAACTAAGTGATCAAAATCATCTGAAAATGAATAATCATTATTTGAATATGGTAAAAAATGGCCAAACACAGCCAAATCAATAACCTTATTTTTTAGAGTACTAGTTCTTGTTTTGTTGAATTCAATTTTTTTTAAAAATTCCAAAGAAAATTTATCAATAGACGAATAAATGCTAGATATTTTTTCCTGTTCTTTCAGCGAAGGCAAGTCCTCAATTTTCACTTTTTTCAAATTTGTCAAAGTCAAAGATACATTAGCCGCCCCCTTCATTTTTCTCACCAATTTTTCCTGTTTGTGAACAGTAAGATAGGTGTATAAAAACTTCGCTGACAACTTACTTGGATCCTTTGGAATCAGTACTGCCAAAATATTTCCACAAGCAAACTTTCCTTCAATATAGTGCAATCTCTTGATGCTAGCGTGTCCGTGGCCAGTTGAAGAAACTAGTGGCACACATACAGCAGGACCTTCAAAATGGTATTCATTGTGTGTTCCAAAATCTTCACCAGTGGTAACTAATGGATATTCACCATCAACGGCTTTTGTAATGCCAATTTTGCCTTTTTCTATATGGCATAGTTCATCTAATGTATAGCTCATGATTTGATTAGTTCCTCAATCTCACTCAACAATTGATCAATTTGACTCTGATTCTCTCGAATCTCTGAAATGATTTCTTCTGGTGATTGTTCAATTTTCTTTCGTTTGATATTTGGATTCTTGATATCTAAGTTGAAACCTTTTTCTTCAATATCTTTGATGCCAACCTTCCATGAAAAAGGACCTTCTTCTCTGTTGCTCCACCATTTTTTGATAACATCAAATTCACTTAGTTGAATTGGTTTTGTCTTTGAATAGCTTTTGTATCCGTCTGGAAGTTGGTGCTCGTAATACCAAACTTCTTTGGTTGGCTCACCCTTTGAGAAAAACAATAAATTAGTACTAACAGTGGCATATGGCTTGAAGACGCTGTTTGGCAAACGAATAATCGTGTGTAAATTACATTTATTGAGCAAATGCTCTCTGATTCTCTGTTTGACACCTTCACCAGATAAAGAACCATCTGGCAAAACTATACCCACTCGACCATTCTCTTTGAGTAAATGAATAATCAGGACCAAAAACAAATCAGCAGTTTCCCTTGTTTGGAACTTCTTTGGAAAGCCAAGTTCAATTCCATCTTCTTCGGTCCCACCAAACGGTGGATTAGTCACGATCACATGGACCCTATCATCTTCGGTGTAATCACGCAAAGGACGAACCAATGAATTACCTCTGACAATATTGCTTGGATCATCAATACCATGAAGAATCATATTGGTTGTACAAAGCAAATGAGGCAGTGGTTTCTTTTCTACTGCATATATTGAATTTGCCAAAGCTTCGTTGTCTTCACCCGTTTTGACTTCATTCTTGCGAACATGCTCAATTACCGATGTCAAAAAACCACCGGTACCACAAGCGGGGTCAAATACTTTTTCGCCAAGCTTTGGATCCACCATGTCCACAATAAATTGAGTAACTGCACGAGGGGTGTAAAACTCACCGGCATTTCCGGCACTCTGCAAGTCCTTGAGGATTTTTTCATACACATCATTGAATACATGTCTGTCATTTGAACTAGCAAAGTCAATATCATTCAGCTCGTTGATTACCTGACGAAGTAAGGTCCCTGACTTCATGTAGTTGAAAGCATCTTCAAACACGGACCGTAAAATAAGTGCCTTTTTATCATCGGTAGATTTGACTTCAAGGTTCTTCAACTTAGGGAAAAGGTCATTGTTTACAAAGTTCAATAACTCATCACCAGTAATACCTTCTTCGTCCAATGCCCAATTTCGCCATCTCAACTCTTCTGGCATTGGTGATTCATAATCCCCTTTCATGATCTCAAGCTCTCGCTCACGATCGTCAAAAATCTTGAGGAATATCAACCAGCCTAATTGCGAAATTCTCTGAGCATCACCATCGACACCACTGTCTTGACGCATGATGTTTTGAATCGTTTTGATCTTTGTTGAAAGTGCCATAATCTAACCTTTGTATAAGTGCTTCTTCATATCTGCTAATGCTAATAAATATTCATTTCTTCCAGAAAAAATGGTCCCAAGTATCTCAACCGGTGATCCATACTTGGTGAATGGTTCAACCCTAAGCAATTCAACGTCCTCAATTGCCACAATACCTTCTTGTTCATACACACTCAAAAGATCAAGCAATAGCTCTTTTTGTGTATCTTGATATTGATTGAAAAATTCACTTCCTCGTACTTGCTGAGCTCTTTGGGACCGAGTCATGCTTGCTTCTTGCTTATACGCAACGCTCAGAACCAAATCAAAAATATCTAATGCGGGATCAACTTTTTCTAGAAGCTCATCAATAAAAAAGCCATTCTCAACTAAACTGTGAATCAAGACCGTTTTGTTTTCAGCTTCCGCCCAAGCTCGTTGGAAATCGGCTAGCTCAGGATAGAGCCTCTTCAAGTTTTTGGCTGAATACTCTTCCAGTGACTCTGAAACAAGTTTGCCACCCTCATCATAAAATTGAATTTTCTCACTTGAGACCATCACTTCTACATCATTGAGGTGGTATTTGTGAACTCCACCAGTTCGATACCCCACTTCACCGGCTGAATCTCTCAGTGTCATGGCATCAACACGCTGTGGATCATACAAAACTTCTGAAATATCTAGTTCATCGGTTGAAACAGACTGTGTTTTGACGGGTTGGACCCCTTCAATTTTTGCTGGCAAAACTGGTTCATAAATTTGCACTGGCTCGCCATCAAAATCAGGATCTGCAAAGTTATCCGTAGCATTACGGAAATCCATAATTGTGAAGTAGAACTTGTCATGATCCTCACGAAGTCTCGTACCACGTCCTACAATTTGTTTGAACTCGGTCATTGATTTGATCGGAGCATCAAGGACCACTAACTTACAAGTTTGAGCATCAACACCTGTGGTCAATAACTTAGAAGTAGTCACAATGACTGGATATTTGCTCTCAGGATCAATAAAACCGTCTAATTCTGCTTTTCCCTGCTCATTGTCACCAGTAATTCGCATGATGTATTTAGAGTTCTCTTGGTAGCGTTCTTGGTTTTCATTGATCAAAGCTCTTCTCATTCTTTCGGCATGTTCGATGTCGATACAGAACACGATTGTCTTGGCAAATGCTTCATTAGCTTCTAAGTATTCAGTTACTTTCTTAGCTACCAGTTTGGTTCGGTCATCGATAATCAGCTTGCGATCAAAATCATGGCCATAATACA
Source organism: uncultured Pseudomonadales bacterium (assembly GCA_964625685.1). Lineage (GTDB taxonomy): Bacteria > Patescibacteriota > Microgenomatia > UBA1400 > PJMF01 > CAZVBO01. Next base: position 109,606 of record CAZVBO010000002.1, on the reverse strand, counting down.
CCTCATCAGGAACTTCTTCCCCATAAATATCTCTTTTATGAGGCTCTGGACGGTAGCCTTCAACATCACGATCAATGGTGTAACGGACCACTTTATAAGGTGCCAAAAAGCCATCCTCAATACCTTGCTTGAGTGAATAGGTGTAAACCGGCTCACCAAAGTAATCAATATTTGAGACATCTTTTGTTTCTTTTGGGGTGGCAGTCAAACCGATTTGGGTAGCATGGTCAAAGTATTCAAGAATCTCTCTCCACGCTGAATCTGCTCTGGCACTACCTCGATGACACTCATCCACAATAATCAAATCAAAGAAATCAGGACTGAATTGTTTGTAGATGTTCTTTTCTTCCTCATTGCCCGTCACAGCTTGATACAAGGAAAGGTAGAGTTCATATGACTTATCAATCTGGCGATTACTGATCTTGGTCATTTTGTCACCAAATGGAATGAAATCATTGGTCTTTGCTTGATCAATAAGGATGTTGCGGTCCGCTAAGAACAAAATTCTCTTTTTGGCCCCTGACTTCCACAAACGCCACATAATCTGAAAGGCTGTGTATGTTTTCCCTGTACCGGTGGCCATAACCAACATGATTCGCTTTTGATCATTGGCCACTGCTTCAATAGTTCTATTGATGGCAATTTGTTGATAATAACGAGGTGATTTGCCACGAGCGTCATAGTAGTAGTCTGTGGTCAGAATCTGCTCCTCGACCATATCAATGTTTTTCCAACGCAAGTATCGCTGATACAGCTCTTGAGGGCTTGGGAATTCATCTAGTCGAATCTGCTTTTCCGTATCAGCTGACATACCAGTTCTGTCATGAGCTATGAAAGCATCTCCATTTGAGCTAAACACAAAAGGAATATCCAAGGTTTCAGCATACTCAAGGCCCTGTTGCATGCCATCACCCACTGAGTGCTTGTTGTCCTTGGCTTCAATCAAGGCAATTGGAAAATTTTCTTTATAGTAAAGAATGTAATCTGCTCTTTTTGGTTTACCTCTGGCAATCACCTTATCTCTAACAATGATGCGACCCTTTGTGAAACTGACTTCTTCACGGATTTGTGAATCAACGTCCCAACCGGCCTGCTGTACTGCTGGCGTAATAAATTTGGTACATATGTCTCGTTCAGATAGTTGTGATTTGTCCATAAGGCAGTGTTCTCTCGACTGAATTCTTACTAAAAGTAGATAAGTAGATTATAAACCAAATGTGGTCCTAGCCGTAGCACAAAATGATCTCTTTTTATTGAGTAAAGATAGGTGGACCAAAGTAATCTGCAATTCCTTCATCAAGGACCTGAAACTGTTCAATCTGATTGACTGGATATTTTTCAGTCCCTGAGCAACTATTCAATACAATAAAACTAGGCAAAGAACTTTGATCAAAATCAAGCCTACCGAAAATCTTTTTACCATCAAACTGAAAAACTACTTCGCTCTCAATAGCAGATGCTGACTCAATCTCTTCAATTTTTAGGTCATCACCTAGAAGCTTGGAATTTACAAAAAACCTCATGCTTCATATTAGGGACAAATGTAGAAAAGTTGCAAGCTAAGAATTAGTTGGGACCATTTTCATCAAGGCATCTTTGATCACCAAAGTGGCAATACAATCATCCTCGTTATAGAGCAAAATACGCTCCAAAATAGCCTGATCACCTGTTTTTAGATAGCCGTTATACCACTGGATAGAAAGTGCCCCTGATGGTGTCTTGTCACGCCAACTGAAACCTAAATACTTGGCAATACTCTTGAGAGAATAACTGCCAACAGGCCAATCAGTTGATTTACTGATGACCCTGTACAAATCTATCGCTCTTGAATCTTGATATAGCCACTCAACATCTTCTCTTGTAGCAACGTGCGGATAGAGATCAGCCATTTTCTTGTAAGTTGTCTCTTCATGGTGAGAATAGTAATACAAGGCAAAATCATCCTGTGGCAGTGAACGAATATAATTCCAAAACTCTTGCCAAGCTTGAGCCTCTGCTTCTGGTGTCACGCTTGAAGCCACAAATGGAATAAACCGCTCCCCTTTTGAGGTTCTTTCGTAGACACCATGCAAATAAACAAATGCTTGAGTTGGATCATCCTCAATATCAAAGAAAAGCTCATATTCCATATCTGGCAGATCTAATTCATCATAAAGAACTGGTGGCAATTTATTAGCCATAATCTCAGCTCTAATCTTGATCTTCTCAAGTGTTTTCTCTCCAATTCTTTGTAAAAACTGCTTGTCCTTAGCCTTCTCTGCCATGAGATCATTCACATCAATGTTTTGAGCATCGTGAATAGTTGTCAAACCAATATCACTTCTCAAAGTGTCTCTCACACTTCTGCCAACGTAGAATAAGCCAGTGGTGTCATCGTTAGCTTTGACCCACGAACTGCAACTGTTGTACCACGGACAAAGTTTGCAAATTCCCGCCATTGCAGGGTCATTGCTTTTTTGATTTGAGATCAAATTCCAAACTTCAACTTTGAGCCACTGGTAATATTGCCAATAGCTTCTTTGGTCCCGCACGCCAATTTGGCGGTCCAATTCATATAACACTTCTTTGTGTTCAATATCATAAATAATTGCCTGTCTGTGGCCATTGCTAAATCCGTTCTTTTCTAAAATTTCTGTATATAAAGCCAACTGAACAGCGTAGTGTTTTTTGAGCTTAGGACCATTTTCAGAAGTATCATCATCTGTGCCTTCAAAGCCCCTACCACTCTTCACATCAACGGCCATATACGTGCCGTCATCTAACTTTTTCAAAAAGTCCGGAATACCTAAAAGATTTTCATGAACTATTACTGGCTGATAAAGTAAGTCCACGCCATCATCCATCGCCTTTTTGGTAGCTTGGATACGCTCTTGTTGGTCCCCTTTTCCCAAATCAACTAACTCCCCCATCCTGCCCAACACTTCTTTTTCGTGCTGAACACCCTTTTCCCAGAGCATTTCTACAAATGGATTTGTTTCTTTGAGTTTTTCTTGTTGAGGACCGTATATATCACGCCATACACGATGAGGACACTGAATGTAGTTGTATAAATCAGATGCAGTTAGGTGTGCTTTATGTTTCATTCATTATTTCAAGAATTTTATTAGCCAATTCTCTTTTTTCGATCAAATACTTGGCATATTTTGATTTGTCTGGACTATTGAGGCTGACCGTAAAAACTCGATGACCTGGCTTTTTATTTTCATTGTGAGTGAGCTTCAAAAATTCAGATGCTGGCACACAAAAAACATGCTCATGAATATCACCGTCAGTCAAATCAAAGTACACAAAGACCATCAGCATTCTTCTTTTGTTGACGATTTTGTCCTCTTTGACACTGCACACAAAACGATCAGAGCCATTGCCAAAGGTTGATTTGACCTGAACATAAGCTACATCGAGATCACCTCTTTTTTTGACAATAATATCTATGCCTTCGTCATCACTAATTGGACGGTAACAAGAAAGACCCTCATCACCATACAAAGTAATCAGTTCTGCCACTCTGGCTTCGGCAATATCGCCTTTTTGCTTAGTGTTGAGGTCAGAGGTGACTTTATGCAAGGCACCGGTAATCTTGGCCTTTACTTCTGAAACAGCCACTTTAGGCACACCTTCTTGATTGAGACCATAAAAACCTGGCTCACTTCGATAAAAGAGTGAATCTTCACCGTTCTTTTTGATGTCAGTGGCGATTTGAGCATTCATGGTGGCCCAAGGAGTTGCCCCTTCTGTTTGAAGGCCCTGCTCTATGGCTTTTTGAGTGATTTCTTTGTAATGAAGAGGTTGACCAACTTGTTCAAGAATATGTTTTGCTAATTGGAGGAAGGTGTTCATGACTGAACCTTTCGGAACGACCACTTTCCCCTGTTGTGCATGTAGTCGCCAACTTGGTTTTTTTCAAATATTATTTGATCTGTAACAAATGATCGGCCGTGAATGTCAGAGTAGGTAATTTTCATTTGCAAATCCTTTTTTTCTGAAAAATGTTGAATTTTTTGTGCTATAGCCTTTTGCCTTTCAGGTGAAGAATCAGAAGCAATAAATTTTATCTTTAGTTCAGATAAATTATCAGGTGAGGCGGTGAGCATTGAAAAATTTCCTTCAACCAAAATGTCTTCAATATATACATATACATCTTTGGCAATCCCCTTACCAACATTCATAAGCTCTAGACACACTTCACCATTTTTGTGTAACTTCGGCTGTGGTTCAGGATTCAAAAAAATAATTGGCATGTCCTGGTCCATTTTGATTTCCTGTGCACTTTTTTCTTGCTTATTCGCTTGTTTCAATCCAATATTTACTGACCAAAGTGCAACAACAACAGTCGCTATTACACCGGCAACTTCAAAAAAAGACCAAATAGGAATATCATAAAAATCTGGGCAAACAACTGATGTTGGTAATATTGTTAGAGATAAACAAAAAGCCTTGTGAAAAGAAGCGTCTAGATTAGAAATATCAATAAATATTATAAAAACAATAATTAGAGCGATTGTAAGCTCTTTGTTATTTTGAACCCAATTAGTAAAATCGAAAAATCCAACAGCTTTTATTTTTTTTATTATTATTTCCCTATTCATAAGTAGATAAGTCGACTATTTAGCTTTCGTCCATATTATACGACCTAATTCGTCCCTCTTTGTTATCTTTCGTGCTTTTCTTGGTTTGGGAAGCTTGATAGTAAACTCGAAGGGAATCCCATGTCTATTAGCTACCCCTCTATTGCTATTGAGAGTGACATATGGGAGGTATTATACCGCCTTAGCGCACATCCTTCTCATCAGGAATCACTACCCAACAGATCAAATACGGGATAAATGCTGGTAAACCACCTGGAACTAATAAAAAGAGCCAAATCAGACGAACCAGGATAATATCAATATTAAAGTAGTTAGCAAAAGCGAGTGCGACTCCCCCAATTTTTCTGCCCTTAAGCGGACGATACAATTTTTTTCGGATTAGTAGATTTCGGCATAGAGCTTTCTGTTTTAATTATTTTTTAGATACACCTTTTTTACGAATGGAGTTCTTGAAGGTGAGGTAAATGGCTCCCATCCCGATAAAGAACACCACTAACTGTACCCACCAACCTACTACGGGAATTAATCCAATCACTCCCAATACCAATAAACCACCAAATAATTGGGCATATTGATTCTTTAGCCAGCTGAATTTATATTTTTTGAAAATAGCTTGACCTACTGCGAGTGAAACTACCCAATGAGCAAAGACACAACTCAGAATGTAAGTCACTAATAATAAACCAGCCAATGGTAAACCTACTAACGTTACTGCCAATAGAATCATGGCAATAGGAGCCAAGATGGTATAAGCAAAACCCCAGCCGAGACTTCCCATGGTATTGGTTTGCACTTCACTTGATAGCAAACGAAAAGCTTGAGGGAAAAGATAGAGCAAGACTGCTGCCGTAATGAATCCAACAATTAAACTCATCACGAGTCCCGACGTTTTGATTCCGGTCCAAGCTTGAGAAGCTTGGCGATCACGCTCTCGATTTCTTTCTGGGGCAACATAGGTTTGAATATCTTTTTGACCATCAATTTGAGCTTGGTCGTTGACCACTTGAGCTTCAGGACTTTCCAACTTCGCCGTCAGATTTCCTTTAATATGAGCTCCTTTCATTAAATTCAAGCGACCAGCGTGCATCATTACATCCTGATTAAATTCGCCATTTACATCGTAATCTTCAGCTGCCATATAGACATTACCACGAACCTGACCATTCAGTTGTGCACTCTGCATTCCCCCAATCATACTGCCCATCACCTGACTTTGAGGTCCAAAATCAACAGTGGCTCCGGCTACTGAAACATTTCCGCCTACCACGCCATTAATGGTTACATTCATCCCAGCAGCACGAACATCTTGAGATACATTTCCATTAATAATGACATCTTTCCCTGCTACCATTAGATCACCATCGATATCACTATTGATGACCACTTTTTCACCAGCTGCGTACACATCACCACTTAAATTTTCAGAGATGACAACGGTACTATCAAATCGGAAATGTGGACCCTCTACCCTGCCTTCAGATTCCACCATCATGTGAGACTCATCTGCTGCCTGAAATTGATTTTGTTGCATCATTTGAGCGCTGGCAGGAGAAACCCAGAGAAATCCACTTACAATGACTGATAAAAGAAGAAATTTTTTCATAGTTCAAAAAATAATTAGTTATGTAAGAAATTATTATCTTCTGTTTAGCACAGAAGATCAAGATATATTTGTCATCGATTTGTCATTTTTGAGGAATATGGTTATGGATATGAGTCATCATTCTTTAAAACATTTACCTCATTTTTTAAAACCAAGAGAAAAACTGATGGAATATGGAGTAGCTGCTTTAACTACTCCTGAATTACTGGCGTTGATTCTAGCTTCAGGCACCAAGTCAGAAAATGTGCTGCAACTCTCCCAACGTTTGACCAGGAGTTATAGTAGCTTAAAGGATTTGGCTGGAACTTCGTTTCAAGATTTAACTAAATTGAAAGGAATTGGCCCCATTAAAGCTGGTCAAATTTTAGCTACTTTTGAACTAGGTAAAAGGGTCTTTCAACCTTCAACTCAAAAGAGTATTTTAACTCCAGAAGATGTGTTTCAAGAAACTCACCATTTAACTGATTCTCATCGGGAAAAACTCTACTGTCTCTACTTGGATGCCCGGCATCAACTCTTAAAAAAACAATTAATTAGTATTGGAAGTCTCAATCAAATTATTATTGAACCTCGCGATGTTTTTGCTGATGCTTTAAAGATTCCCTGCTTGGGAATTATTTTGGTTCACAATCACCCTTCAGGAAATCCAGAACCGAGTGAAGAAGATATTACTTTTACCAAAAAAATTCAAAAAGCGGGTAAATTACTCGGCATCCAACTGATTGATCATGTCATTATTGCTAAGGGGCAATATGTGTCACTGAGTCAGCGGAGACTCATTTGAAAGTTAAAAGAGCAAAGAATAAAGCAGAAAGTCCCAACTCCAATACCCAAATTTCAAACAAAATTCAAAGGTCAAATCTCAATTTTTTACTTTATTCTTTTGTCTTTAAACTTTTGGACTTCTTGTCCCTCAGCCGTATCTATCACTTCATAGCCTCGCTGAGCCAGTTCATCTCGTAATTGATCTGCCTGCTGCCAATCTTTGTTTTCTCGGGCTTGAGCTCTCTGCTCAATTAAGTGTTTAATAGTTGCGGGGAAAGTTTCTTGACTCACTTTTATATCAGGCTGATTTTCATTTAGCTTTAAACCTAATACCTGATCAAATTCAAATAATAATCCAATTTTTTCACCTGCAGACAATTGATCATTTTTGAGTACTTCCCACACCACACTCATGGCTTCAGGCGTTTTGAGATCATCTTGCATAAATGACCAAAATTGTCTAGCAAAACCCTGAGCCACATCAGATCTTTTACTTTCTGGAGCGGGCTGTTGATCCATTTCTGTTAACAAAGATTGAACTCGCGAGATCAGTCTCTCCCAAGCTTTCTGAGCTCCCGCTAATGCCTCCCACGTAAAGTTGAGTTCACTTCGATAGTGACTCCCCAAGAACAATAATCTTAATTCTTGAGGAGAAAAACCTTTTTCTAGAATATCGTCAATCGTATAAAAATTTCCCAGTGACTTACTCATTTTCTCCCCTTCAACTTGGAGGAAATTGTGGTGAACCCAGTAGCGAACAAATGGTTTTTTACCGGTAGCCGCTTCGGCTTGGGCAATTTCATTGGTGTGATGAACGGGTATATGGTCGATTCCTCCGGTATGGATATCGAATTGATCTCCCAGATACTCTGTACTCATGGCACTACATTCAATATGCCAACCAGGGAAACTTTTTTCTGCCCACGGACTCGGCCAACTCATGGCTCGATTTTCCCCTGGTCTTTCAAACTTCCACAGCGCAAAATCAGTGGGATTGCGTTTCCCTTGAACTGCCTCTACTCTCGCTCCTTCTTTGAGATGTTTCAGATCTAAGCGGGCCAGTTTCCCATAGTCATCTATCTTACTGGTGTCAAAATAAACTCCGTCGCCTTCAATCACGTAGGTGTACCCTTTCTTCTCTAGCTCTAAAACCATAGCCAGTTGCTCAGGTATGTGTTCAGTTGCACGGCAACTGACATCAGGGCGTACATTTCCCATTAAATCCATAGATCGGAAAAAATAATCTTCAAATTTATGTGCAATATCCCACACACTTTCGCCATATTTTTTGGCGCCTTTTTCCAATTTATCTTCACCGGTGTCTTCATCACTGGCTAGATGACCGACATCGGTAATATTCTGAACAAATCGCACTTCAAATCCTGCGTGGCGCAGCGTGCGGATCAAAACATCATCCATGGTATATTTTCGTAAATGACCGAGATGGGTATAGTCATACACCGTAAAGCCACAAGCATATAAACCAATCTTTCCAGAATGAATGGGCTCAACTTCTTCAACTTGGCGGGACAGGGTGTTATAGAGTTTCATTAATTGGGTTTCCATTTTCATCTACTATTATCGCACCATAGCCAACCATACTCTTGATCGCATGCCAAATAGCATTGTCTCCTCTCTGATCTGTTAGATGTATATCCCTATAGTAACTAAACTCTTCTTCAAAAGCTTCAAGATTAATTTGAGAAAAATGAAGCAGTCTTGTAACTAGAATATATTTTAAAAAAGGAGAAACGAAAGGTAATAGATATTCAACCTTCATTATATTTTCAATAATATCCATCAAACTCTGCTCTTGTCTCTTCGAGAGGTTTTTATCATTACTTAGCTCATGAAGTTTTTGAATTGTTTTTTCAAGTCTGGGAGCCTCAATCAACATTGCTTCAAGATACCCTGTTTGTTTTTGCCTGAGTTGATCAATGGTAAAAGTCCCTCTGCTAAGATATTTATCTTTTAATTGGCTCATTTGATTTTTCCTCTGGCAATAAAATCATCATGATTGCCTTAACATCAGACAAGGCACTTTCAATGCGATCTATTTTAACATCCGGTGGCTTTTCAACTATATCAATTGAAGTTTGAATAACCTTCATTTTCGAAAAAACATGAGTTATAAGGCTTTTAACTACTTCTGGAGTTAATTCTTTCTTTAATAACAAGTTTTCGAATTGTCTTTCAAGAGAAAAAACTTGTTTTATTCGATTAAAAGTTCCCAGCGACTTACCTCGAGAATCTAAAAACAATCGAATTTTATCATATACTTGATCAGAATGTGGCCAACTATCTTGCTGTTCTCTAAGGCTAGCAGTAAATAAGTTTAGACTACGTAATAGTTTATTTGCTCTGGTTTGAATAATCAAACTATTGAGCAAGTTATTTTTGACTTCAGGATTTACTATTGTCGTTTTAACAGATCGTAATAATGCTTCTGAATCGGCTAAAAATTCATCATACCTATCATAAAGCTGTGATACTTTTTCTGGTTGCAGTGTGTCTTCCAGTGCCATTTTGCCTCCTAATTCACACTTGCCGGACCACTCAGTGTTTTTCGATCCTGTTCTAATTTATCTACAGCTCGTTTTTTCCCTGAACTTCCAGGACCAACCGGACCTTTTTTCGGACTCGACGGCGGCGCAATCTCTTGTTGCTTTGCCGCTTCGGCTTGACGTTTTTTCATTTCTTTCTCTTCTTCTTCCTGTTTTTTCTTTTCCATTTCGGCTCGATATTTTTGCTGAACCACTTGCTGTTGTTCTTGATTTAATTGTTGCAACCGATGATGCATTTGCTTCTTTTTAGCTTGCTCTTCGGGAGTATCAGTTTGAGGATTGATGTTTAATAATTTATGAATATCAAAAAAAGATAATAATTCCCGAGCGATATCTTTGAGTGGTCGTTTGACTAATTCCTCCCCGAGAGTTCCCACTTCTCTGGGCGGGGTTGGTTGGGTTGCTTGTGAAGAATTTTGCTGGACAGGAGCAGTCTGGGGATCAGCTGCCTGTTGATTAGTCGCTTTTTGTTGCATTGCCGCCTGCATCGCATTCTCATCTAAATGCTCGCCAAATTCATCGCCAAAATTATCATTAAAACCACCACTGGGTCGAGGTCGGGCTGTTGTTTTGGGTGGAGTCGGCATATTTAAATTTTAGTATGACCTAATTGACGAATTTGATTGGTCTGATGTGATTGTTTAGCTTCTGCAGCATCAGCATCTTGTTGTTGTTCTTGTCGAAGCCGAGCCTGCTCCTGTGGCATTTCTGAAATCTGCTTCATTTTCTCAATTTCTGCCTGCAGAGCTAATGCGTCTTGTTTTTTTCGTTCTGCTTCTTGCCGTTCAATGGCGGCTCGTTTGGCCGCTTCTGCTGCTGCTTGTTCTTCTGTCGTTTGGGCTCCTCCAGCGGTTCGCTCTTTGGCTTCATTCAAAATGTCTTCCAAGACACTTAATGGATCTTGTGCATTGGCTTTTGGCGAGTCTGAAGAAGTTGGAGCGGTTTGCGTATCATCGGTCATATAGACTAAGATACCGTTTCAAACAAACAGACACAAGAGGAAGTCAACAACACTACTCGTCATTCCCGTGAAAACGGGAATCTGGAAAAACACTACTGCTATCCCAGATCCCCTCTTTCGAGGGGATGACATGGATAACTATTTATTAAATTTGATCTTTGAAATTTACCGAGGCTATTCTACCCAAGCTAAATCAAAGTTTTCTAAAAGTTTAAGCTTTGGCGATATTTTTCTTTTATTATCAAGATATTTATGACGCTTCTCCCTCAGTAAGCGAGTAGCTCTATCTGCGACTTCACTGATAGCCACGTACATGTCGTGCGCTTGTTTCTTGACTACAAAGCTATTTTTAGCGGTCGTAATCTGAAACTGCACGGTAGTGGCATCAGCGGCATTTTTCTTGCGTTTGACGCAATCCAAGTATACGGTCACTTGTTGGATCTTTTGACCACAGCGGGCTAACTTGCGAATTTGTTTTTGAATAAAAATTCGTAGTGCCTCCGTCACCTTCAATGTGTTCGACTGGATGATAACTTTCATTATCAACCTCCTTACTTCCCTTTTAGCTCTATTGGGCAAGAGTCAAGGAAAATAACTGATAAAAAAGACCCAATCTTTCAACCCATTTAGGTAAAAAGACTAGGTCTCTTTTTTAATTGCCAGAGCGAACTCATGTAGCAAAAACTATATCAAAAACATCCATCTGGAACAAGATGCGTCTCTATATAAAAAGGGATCACTTTAGCAAGAGAAGTGTAAGACTGCTGTTAAATTCCCCGTCGACCTTCTAAGGCACGAGCAATGGTTTGGCTATCGGCATACTCTATATCTGCCCCAATCGGTAGACCGTGTCCAATCCGGGTGATCTGGATCTCAGCAAGATCCTGAGAAGCAACGGCGTTTTCGACCAATTCTTTAATGTAAAGGGCAGTGGCTTCACCTTCCATGGTGGGATTGGTAGCCAAAATGAGTTCCTCTACTCCTTCCAATCGATTCACGATGTCGGTCAAATAGAGTTGGCTGGGACCAATATTATTGAGGGGGGAAATGGCTCCGTGCAGCACATGATAGAGACCATTGTACCGATCCGACTTTTCTACTGCCAGCATATCAAGGGGTTGTTCCACCACCATCAATCGAGTTTTATCTCGGGTGACATCGTCACAGACGCTACAGGGATCATTTTCCGATACATTATGACAGTGGCTACATAAGACCGTTTCTCGTTTTAAAGCCAGCAATCGATCAGAAAAATCCTGCAACTCACTTTCTGGATTATGCAGGAGGTAAAAAACCAGGCGCTGAGCCGATTTAGGGCCCACTCCGGGAAGTCGTTCAAATTTTTCGATCAGTCTGTCAACAGCGCGTGGAAGTTTTGCCATAGAGGGATCCTAACAACAAGGGCTGGGAATGAGCAAGTGGGAAAAAGGAACCTCTCTTTTTACCAATCACCTAAGTGGAAAATACTGATCTCATTTTTTCTGATAAAGAAGTATTCAAGACTCTACTAGACGGTAAAGAATTCAGGTGCGGTTGGTTCTCGATAAAAGTAAGAATTTTTTGAAACTCGATTAGTACTTCTGGAGATAAACTCGTTCCATTTTTCTGTAAAAAATCCCAGATAGTGTGGTACCAAATACTTAAGTTCACTGCGAATTCTTGGGCTAATGGTTCTTGCAAAGAAGGATAGTTAATTTGAGAACTAACATTGGTTATAAATCTGACAACATCCAAAAAAGTTTGAATGATTCCAAGTTTGGGATGTTCTTTAAATTCATCAGAGGTTAAAAAAATAACTATAGAATTTAGTGAAAATAGTGGATCACGATCACGTAATATACTTTTTACCTTGTTAATATCTCCCACACTAGCTAACTTACTATAATTTGCATGGATATCAGCCACAAATCGAGAGAGTTCTGTAGTGGTGATTATTATAGCTTCTTCAACAGAAATTTGGCCATTATTCGGATTTTTTAATTCATTTTCTGGCATAACTATGCGTTTCCTATTTAGGAAACGCATTATATCAGAAGAATATATGGATCTTTTCGTGCTTCGTTAATAATTCGTATTTTCGACCTCTTTAGTGTCTCTAAAACGAACTGGTAATCCCATATCTTCTAAAGCTTGTTGCATGTATTCTTCAATCTGGGGGTTGTGATAAGGATCTAGTATTTCTGGGAGAGTTGATCTTTCAGATACTTTAGGTCCACGAATATCTGGTTGTAAACCTACTATTTTTGGGAGGGAATATTTCCAGTCCACTCCTAATCTTTTCAGTTCTCCTTCTACATGAGTAATAAATCGAGGGGTATCACGCTCAATTTCCTCGAGTAAATCAGGATTTTCTGATAATTTCTGATACAAGATGTCCTCTAACTGGTGTTTAAGTTTTTGGTATACTGTAGGTGTAATGTCTGGATCCACATTTCCCTGCCCACTCTCAGCCGCAGATAACACTTTTTGTGCATAGTCTAACTTCCCTAGTAATGCCACTATTTCTTGAGTGACACTGACTATCTTTTTTTCCACAGCAAGTTGTTCACTGTCCTCACCAACTAAGGACTTTTCTGATCGTCCTCTTTCAAAGAGAGCTTTTATTTTTCCTGCTAGTCCGCGACCCTTTTCGGAGCTCTTTGGCTCGTATGATAAACTTTCTCCCATATTTCTCCTTTTTCTCATTTTTTTCTTGAGGTAACTCATCTTAACTTTTTTTTATCAAAATGGGAATAGGTACAAAAACCCCGTACTTTTAATAGTACGGGGTTATGCTTTCATAAAAAATATGAGATTACTCTCCCACTTGATAACGGACAAAACGATTGACAATAAATCTCTCGCCAATCTTGCCACTCAGCTGTTTGACCAATTCTTCTATGGTCATATCAGCATCTTTAATAAAATCCTGGGCTAAGAGTTCTTCTACGTTTTCTGGGTTCATCGCGACCACTTGCATAGCCACGTCTGTCGCCATTTTTTGAAATTCATCATTGCGAGCCACAAAATCAGTTTCGCAGAGAATTTCGACTAAAGCGGCAGTCTTGTGATCATTGTGCACGTAGTGAGCAATAAAACCTTCTGTGGCTTCACGATCAGCTTTTTTTTCAGCCTTGATTAGTCCACGCTGTTTAATCCATTCACGAGCTTGGTCCATGTTCCCATTTGATTCTTCCAAAGCCTTTTTACAATCCATCATGCCTGCACCGGTCTCTTCTCGCAAACTTTTGATATCAGCTGCTGTGTAATTCATAGTTTCTCTCCCAAAAATTTATTTACTATTTTTTCCTGCTAAGTAGCCATCAACTACGGTATTCACCAAAAGTGAAATACTTTTGACCGCATCATCATTGGCAGGAATAACGACATCAATCGGTCGGCAGTCAGTGTTACTATCAATAATGCCCATAATTGGAGTTTCAGTAATGACTGCTTCTTTGACAGCTACTTTTTCGCGGGAAGCATCAATCACAAAAATAGCATCTGGTTCTTTTGTTAACGCTCGCAAACCACCGAAAAATCGGTCAAGCCGGCCAGCTTCTTTTTCGAGTTGAACACGCTCATATTTGGTATAGCTATCAAATTTACCACTTTGTAAACCTTCTTCAATCGAAATCATCTTTTTGAGAGATTTTTTGACTTGTTCCCAATTCGTCAAGAATCCACCCAACCAACGAGCCGCAATATAAGGGAGTTTAGCCCGAGTAGCTGCTTCTTTAACAATATCCCGAGCTTGGCGTTTGGTACCCACTAAAACCATGACTTTGCCGGACTTACCAAGTTGATAAGCATAGTTGTAAGCCAACTGTAATTGACTAGCGGTTTTGACTAAATCAAATAAATGCACTCCATTTTTCTCACCATAAATCCATTTCTGCATGGAAGGATGCCATTTTTTACTTTGGTGACCAAAATGACAGCCAGCTTCCAGTAAAGCGGTTAAATCAATTTCGGGAGCCACCTGAGGAAGTGAGTTGAGATCAACTTCAGTCATAGATGTCCTTGTTCTCTTGTCGCTAAAAGTGACAAGAAGGCTAGTGGAGAAAAATCAGGACAGATTAGCTGCCACCTAGCCCATACTATTATTTAAGGACTGAATTATAACACACTCTAGAGAAAATCAGTTATGGGAAATAAAGAGTTGGTAACAATTTTCTAGTAAACAAACTACTGTCATCGGTCCTACTCCACCTGGTACAGGAGTAATGACCGCAACTTTGTCTTTGACACTTTCAAAGTCAACATCACCTTGTGGTTCACCTACATCAATCACCACACAACCAGGTTTAAGCATCCCACCCGTAATTAAATTGGGTCGACCAGTTGCACTAATTACTACATCAGTATCACGTAAGTCTGTACCCATTTCTTGGCGTCGAGCCAAATCTTTGCTGCCAATAAGTGAAACTGATAGATCCTGATTTTTTAAATAATAAAAGAGAGGCTGACCTAAGAGGTCAGATTTTCCTAAAATCACAAATTGAGTCTCCGACTGAAAAATACTATGAAGTCCTTGATCAGCTTCTTCCAACAAACTAATGACAGCTCGACAGGTAGCCGGTAAGACTTTCCCCTCCTCTTGCCAAGTATTTTCTTGAAGTGCTTTGAGGGTACTGGGATGTAACCCATCGACGTCTTTGTGAGGATTAATTTCTGAAATCAAGCTCATCCACCAAGCATTAAAATTCAACCCTAATTTGGACAACTCTTCTCCTGAGAAGCGTTGACGATAGACATCCTGCCATATTTTGCGAGTTGGCTTTTGAATAATGATACCGGTAATTTGCGGGTTATCATTGAGACTTTGAATTTGGGCTTGGACTACTGAAATTTCTTCCAACATCGAAAAAGGAAATATTTGATAACCCATTCCTACCCGTTGAGCTGCCTCTGATTTTTTAGAGGTATAGAGGACGCTTCCCGGATCTTCTGTAAAAAGAACTGCTGCAATAGTTGGTTGAGAACTACTAGTAGGTAAGGAGTCTACTTTTTCTCGTAATGTTGCCTCACGTTGTTGAGCTAGAGTAATCCCATCTAAAATAATCATAGGTTATGAATGTAATTTAAGTTTCACCAACTAACTTTTTAATTCGCTCAATATTTTCTTGATCTGGACCTTTTCCATCAATACCGGGAACTTCGGTAATGAGGGGAATTGCGGTCACCTGATCTAAATTGAGGAAGTATTGTAAATCCTCGAGAGGAATTTGACCATCGCCGATATTTTCATGCCGGTCTCTACCCGAACCAAATGGATCCTTACTGTCATTGACATGAATACACTTGAGAGTTGACCATAAATTCAATTCGGAAATTTTATCACTGGCCAAACCTTTTGATTCGTGTTTTGATTTGTCTGAAATAGAGGGTGTAGAGTCTCCCAGTTGATAGCCATTAGCAAAACCATGACAAGTGTCAAAACACCAACCAAGTCTTCCTTGTTCAACCATTTCAGGTAATTGGTCAAATGTCCACCGAATATCTTCCAGATCACTATGCAACTTTCCACCTTGTCCTGCCGAGTTTTCGATTAAAAAGGTTGCCTCCTGAGGACTTTGGTCAATGATTTGGCCAATTCGTTCCACGACCTTTTGGTTCACTTCTTCCCAACCTCGACCCGTATGACTGCCCACGTGTACCACAATCCCTGCTCCCTGAATTTGTGCATCAAACTTCATATCATAAATTAAGGCGTTGATTGATTTTTCGACCAAAGCCTCATTATCGGAAGCTAAATTAATCAAATAAAGAGAATGAGTAATGATTGGTGAGACGCTTAAATTTTGTTGTTTTGAGAACAATTTTTCTGTATTGATTTCTGATAAGGACTTACGAGCCCACACCCGTGGACTACCCGAAAAAAGCTGTAAACAATTCGCCCCGATATCAGCGGCCCGATCAACTGCTTTGTCTAAACCACCACTTGCTGAGACATGTCCACCAATTTTTCTCATACTGTACTCTCTTCTACTTCTTTACTATAGAGTGTCTCACGATAGAGGCTAAATTCCAATCCGCCAATTGGCGGACCAAAAATCCTCAGTCCTACGTCATTCCAGATCGAGTCTGGCTCGAGTTCCTGCCTGCGCAGGCAGGTGGAATCTTTAACAAAGTCAACCAATTTTAAAGATCTTGGACTCGCGTTTGGCGCGATCCGCGATGACGATTAAGAAGTTTTTTCCCATGTGAGATAATTACCCTACTCAATGCCAACAACTAAGCTTCAGAATTTCACCATTCACTACCATAATCAAGAAGAATTTCATGAACTCAAAAATGAAATCTTTATTCAGCGAATCTATGACCTTAATATTGAATCAGAAAATTTATGGGTCATTGATGCTGGGGCACATATAGGCTTATCTACTGTTTATTTTAAAAAAATGTTTCCCCAGGCCAAGATCATTGCCATTGAACCTCACCCAGTGAACTATCAACTTTTAGAACAGAATATTTGGGAGAATAATCTGAACAATGTCGAAACCTATCAAGTGGCTTTAGCTCAGACCGCTGGCCAGGCTGAGTTTCATGCTGATACTGAATTTGATTGGTTTAGCACGGCTAGTTTGCATCCTCACGCTTGGAGCGGCGAACAGCAAACTGAAAATATAACAGTCACTACTCAAACTTTGTCTTTCTTCCTGAATAAAATTAAAGCAGAAACCAAAAATCCCTTCATTTTTCTCAAACTGGATATTGAAGGCATGGAGCAAAAAGTGTTGATGTCCCTCCATGACCAAGTCAGCCAGATTCAGTCTATGATGATTGAGTTTCACACTCATCCCAGTCAGAAATTGGCTCAACTCCAAAAATTTTTAGAAGATCATCAGTTTCAACTCACCTTTTGGAAAAAAGGCAAACAAATTCACTTTCAACAAGCCAAAGGTTTGTTCTTAATCGAGGCTCATCACGTCTAACTACCACTGAAACAGTGGAAATTGAGTGGCCAATTGTTTGACCTCTGCCGCTATGTTTAACAAAAATTGATCTTGTTTCATTTGCGTCTGAAAATCGGTTAAAAATTTCTTTTGAGCTTTTTTATCTTCGGGTAAGCTAAATTCAGCCACCTGATTTACCACTTGAGCAATCCATCGCCCAATTTGTCTCATTTCCGCCTCTTTCATGCCGCGAGTTGTCACCATAGGTGTGCCGACTCTAACGCCTGATGGGAAAAAAGGACTACTGGGTTCGTGAGGTACCGTATTAGCATTGGCATAGATACCAGCCATATCCATCGCAAAAGCTACCTGTTTCCCCAAACCAAACCCTTTTTGAGACAAATCAATTAGCATCAAATGGGTTTCGGTGCCACCGCCGACTAAGGTTAATCCCTCAGTTTGTAAACTCTCTGCCAAGGCATCAGCATTTCGCCGAATTTGTTGGGCATACTCTGTAAATTCTGGTTTCAGAGCCTCTTGAGCAGCAATCGCAATCGCAGCAGTGGTAGCATTGTGTGGTCCTCCCTGCGTACCCGGAATAATAGCTGAATCCATCTTGGCTCCCAGTTTTGGGTCTTTTTGCATCCCCACATCTGTTACTAAAATCATAGCTCCTCGTGGGCCTCGAAAAGTTTTGTGGGTGGTGGTCATCACCACATCTGCATAGGGAACGGGTGAAGGGTGTTCTCCACCAATAACTAGACCCGTGACGTGGGAAATATCCGCCACCAACCAAGCTCCTACTTCATCGGCAATTTGGCGAAACTGCTCAAAATCAAGTTTAAATGGATAAGCTGTATTTCCGGCCACAATCACTTTGGGTTTATGTTGATGAGCCAACTGGCGGACTTGGTCAAAATCAATCCGAGAGTCTGTATTTAAGCCATATTGCACTGAATGATAAAACCGTCCTGAAGCCGTTACATCTGGATGACCGTGAGTTAAGTGTCCTCCCTCAGCCAATTTAAGACCCAATAGGGTATCTCCAGGTTTCATTAGGGCAAAATAGATCGCCCAGTTAGCAGGACTTCCAGAATACGGTTGGACATTGACGTAGGGAACCTTGAACAGTTTTTTTACTCTGTCCTGGGCTTCAAGTTCAATTTGGTCAATAATCTGATTACCTTCATAATACCTCTTATTCGGGTATCCTTCGGCATATTTGTTTGATAGACACGAGGACAAAACCTCAGACACCTCTGGAGAGGTTGCATTTTCTGAAGGAATGAGTCCGATTTTTTCGGTTTGACGTTGCTGTTCTTGTTGAATAAGTTGTTGGATGGTTGGTGACATGATTTTCCTTAAAAATTACATTTTTATTACTTCAATGTATCAGGAAAATCAGAGAGTAGAAAAGGCAGATTGGAAAGAAAAATAGGATTTAATCATGGGTACTCTTTTTTAAATTCACTGTGATTGTTGTATCACGCAGCATCTATTTCGGCAACGGGAATATTCTCTGACGATTCAAAATTTTTAATTTTGGCAATAATGTCGCGATAGTTACGTGCATCCATAATCCCAAAAAGCAATGGCATGGCAATATTTATCCAATACCCACCTATCCAACGATTTTCCTCCATTTCAAAAGCCGATAAGTAAGGATATTCAATACTATTTTTAGCTCCTGGTTTCTTTAATAGGGTTACCGCAATTAGGCTTAAAACTTCCTTATTTAACTCTTTAATTTTCTCTAAAATACCTAACATGGTTTTACCGCTGTCTAGCATGTCATCTACAATTAAATATAATACCTGTGGGTCCATATTAGTAATATTTTCTTCGCCATCAACAAATTCGAGTTCACCTTGCTCTTGTTCATGATAACTTTGAATCTTGACTCCTTTAACCTCAACTTCAAAACCTTTTGCAACTAATCTATCCTCCAGGTCAGCTGCAAATAGTCTAGCACTCTCTAAAATTTGAATTAAAACTATTTTTTTATATTTTTTGGTACCGTCATTTAACTCTTCAAGAATAAGAGCTTCGCTATATTCTCGCAAAAAGGTTTCTACCAATTCATTAATTTTTTGCTGAATAAATTCCCAGGTGTACAAGACTTCAAACCCAGGTGGGAGTTGCTTTTTCGAGAGAAGTTCTACCGATCGAATATCAAATTCCGTATTAACACTCATAATGAAGTACTATTTATTACCCACTCAAACTAGCAACATCTGGTTAAAAAAGCTAGGGGGAAATTAGAAACCAGCTCGTTTATCTTGAACTTCATAAAATCGAGCTAAAAAGAAACTCACTTCATCTGGAGAAAGTAACCCATGTTCTGCCATACGATCAATCACCCCTATGCTCAAATGGGCATAACCAGCAATACTTAAAGGATCAGCAAAAGCTAAGAGGAGAAACTGACGAAGATCATGAGGAAATTCTGCCAACACTTCATCAATGCTAACCAAACCATAGTTTAACTTTTCAAAAAAATGGTGTTTCCACACCGCTCGATATAAAAAATCTTTTTCTACTTCAGACAAAGAGAGTTTGTCTGTTACTCCTTTTAGGAGTAAAACTGAAACTTGAGCGTGAGCAACACCAATTCCATTATGACCATTACCACAAATGAAAATAATCTTTCCCAGATCGTGTACTATGGCTAAGAATCTCAATAAAGCAATCTGTCGATTGAGAGGGACTTCCATTTCACTTTGGGGAAATTTGCGCAAGAAATCAGTCGGCAAATGTTCTAATACTTTAACCAAATGCTCTAACACCGTTTCCCCTTGGTGAGCGGAAGAAGTTTTGATTTTGGGACTATCTAATCGAGCTGTAAAACTTCTTGGATTTTGTAAAATCTGTTGAATATAGGGTAAAACTAGCTGATTAAAAGTAAGACCATCAAATTCAGTTGTATTCTTGAGTAACTGCCAAATTTGTTTTAAGGTATGATTTAAACTTGTGACTTCTAATACCTCCCCAGTTTCATCAAAACGAAGTTTTAGCCATAACTTATCCCCTACTGGTCCTAAACATTCAATCAGATGTCTTTTTTCAGAAAGTGTAAGTCTTAACTCAGGTGACGCCATAGCTACACGATTGTAGCACTAGCAAAAGAGATAAAAAGTTGAACAAAATCTATATACCGAGTAACGACTTTATAAGAACATGGTTATCCTCAGTGGAATCTAGTTGAATAACCGGGGTATGTTGTGGAAATACTCCTTCAGTATAATCCAATGCTGCTTCTAAATTCATCAAATATGTAAGTGAGTATGCTTCAATTTCATATTGTCTTCCTCTCCTACGTATTCTCTCTAAGAGTAAGGGAATTGGAGTCATTAATCGGACTATATACGTTGGTTTCATTATAGATGAACTAAGTTCAAAAAAAAGTTTTTCAAATAGATCAAATTCTTCTTGAGAATAATAATTCATCAGTAAACAAAAGTATCCATATACATATGACATTTCAAAGCCGCTATCAACAAGTACGGGTGAAAATTTGGTCAGTTTTGCAATATCAGACAATATTTTTAACTTTTCAAGTAAAAACCAAGTGTTACTAGTAAATGACCATCGTTTGGGATCTTGAAACTTATCTCCCTTAAAGAAAGGATTGTCCTGATATAATTCATCAGCGGCAATAGTTTTAATTTGGGGATCATTATTTATCTCCTCGAGCAATGTACTTTTCCCTGAGGCAACGTTTCCCATAATAACTATATTAGGATATGTTTGTTCAGAATTAACCATTACCAGATTCCTCAGATTGAGGATATACCACCATCGCAGATAGAGTCTGGATAAGATGTATCATTGTGGGAGATGATTCACATCCGGGTTCTACTGAGCGAAATCCCGCACAAATCATAGTCTAAATTTCCGTTTCGTCTCGATACTGGCTAAGATCAATCCGAACAAATAACCTGATGATCTGGATCTAGCTGTGATATATCAGACACCACAGCCACTTTTCCTCTTTTTTTCTTGATCGACTCTTAACGAGTAAGGAGCAATTTCTAAATCATGCAATGTCATGTTTTTCCCCAGTGCTTAAATGAATTGGTTTTATTATATAATTTTTTGTTTTACCCAAAATTTCCCTGTTTAGTACCAAATCTTCAAAAGAACTGTATGGTAACACTCCATTCACCACTAATGAATAGACAGTAGCATTATCAATTGGTTGTAAACCATCCTCTTCTCTTCGAAAAAGTTTATGAGCATATAGATCAAGCACCAAAGCTAAAGGCACTCTTGGACTCATATGAAGTGCACTATTATCCTGAAAACTCTGGATAACTAAAGATTCTGCTAAAGGATTAAAAACACCAACAATATCAACTTCACCTGTAATATTTAAATCTGTTTTGGGAACTTGAATTGAAAAGCCCACTATCCATCGAAAATGGAATTGTCCATTGCAATACATAACGAGTGTTTCTTCTTGTTTTCTCGCTAAAAAATTTTGCCGTTCCCGATCTGTGGTAAGTTTACTTATGTACCGCATAAGCTTTTTTAATTCTTTTCGTTGAAAAGAGTTAAATAAACCTTCAAAAGTTGTAGAAAAAAAAGCCGCTACATCATTCCCTGTAACAACAAAATTATTTTGACTAGGCCATAAATCTAATAACGTAGCTACTACTATATTTGACTTCTGCCAAGCTACCTCTTTGGGATCAGAAGAGAGTGACTCTTCAACACCACAGTCTGTTTCAGGATCTAAAGTATCAATATAAGGAAATGGATATTGCTCATAAGCTCGAGCTTTTTGATGGTTTCCTGTAGCAATAATCAAACGATCTGGGAAAGATTCTATCTTCCTCATTACTTGATAACAACCTCTAAAGAAGTATTTATTTTTTTACACTCTTCAGCAATGAGTCTCCGATGACATCGTTCCGGGGTCTCTTCCCAACAAATAAGTGTAATATCGTGAAGTTTTGCTAAATCTATAACAACTTGAAGATACTCTTTTTTATCTTTAATTACTTCCTTTTGAAATTGAACACAAAACCCATCCCAATCTACTTTTCCTTGATGATAATCAGTTAGTAATTGATGAGAAGGTGCTAAATGAGGAATCCAAATATCCCATTGAATCTCATCACCTGGTCTTCTCATAATGCATATTCTAATACCATCTTTTTTCTGAGGTGGTAGTTGGGCTGATTTAGTATAGAGTGACATATCAAAATCCTTCAAAGTCTATTGGTATTTCAAAAAAACATCTAAATTGAGTCAAAGTTACTGTTTCCCCATCATCAAAAGGAAATTCATTCTGTTCTAGTTCACCTCTCCAACCTAAGTGCTCAAAGTATCCTTTTGCCGGATATGAAGCGGTTGAAGTTAAAGTAGAAATATTTAGTCTACGTGCCGTCATTGCTGCCATATTGAGTAGAGCTTTGCCAGCTCCTAACACTCCCCTATCAGGAGCAGAAAGTGAAGTGTGTAAGCGATGAACTCTTAACGTTTGATCATTTGCTACTTTACATAATATAAACCCTAATACTTCTCCATCTTGTTCAAGCAGAAAGGGAAAGGCATTTGGTTGATTCATAGAATCACATAAGTTCTTAAGTGAATTTGCTTCTTTGTATTTTGCGATTACTCGTTGATTAAGAGGATGATTTCCCTCTGTCTCTGATATCTGATAGTGGGGATGTTCCCCGAAGTTTCTCTGAACTAAAGCCACGATAGCTTTCACTTCTGCTTCATCCTGAGTATTTACGGGACGAACAATGTGTGCAAATTCCTCTGGACATCTTTGTAAGTTCTCACAAATGGCTCTGACAAAAGAAGCTAATTCTATTTCTGTAGGTTCTTGGGCATCAAAAATTTGTCTAATTTCAATTGTCATTTTTTCTTTACTAAAAACCCCCGCAGCGAACGGGGGTTTAGTTAAACCTTTTTCTATTATTGATACTTTGCTTACACTTTTTCATAATTTTATAAAAAAAACATCCACTCTGTTTTAGCTCGCTTGGTTTTTCGCCTGTACTAAAGTACAGGGTTCAGTTGCTTGGGAGCGAAAACGAGATGTTTCCGCTACAAATTATTTACTTTTTACTCCCACTCCATGGTGGCCGGTGGTTTAGTCGTAATATCGTAAACTACTCTTGATACATCAGGGACTTCATTGACTATTCGACTTGAAATCTTTTGTAAAACTTCATAAGGAATATTTGCCCACTGAGAAGTCATCACGTCTTTTGATTCGTAGGCTCGTACAGCCACTACTTCGGCAAAAGCCCGTGCATCTCCCTTGACCGCAGTACTATAGGCACCAGTCATAATAGCAAAGCATTGGAAAACTTGCTCGTATAAACCTGCTTTTTTAATTTCATCAACTACAATTCCATCAGCGATAATTTCTTTCTGCAATCTTTCTTCAGTAACTTTACCTCGGATTCGAATCGCATATCCAGGACCGGGAAATGGTTGTTGCATGACAAGCTCTTCAGGTAAACCTATTAATCGTCCCAATTCTCTAACTTCATCTTTGTAGAAATTTCTCACAGGCTCCAGAAGCTCAAACTTTACCTCATCAGGCAATCCCCCCACATTGTGGTGAGATTTAATTTTAGAAGCTTCTTTCGAGCCCTTTGATTCAATTACATCAGAGTAAATTGTACCCTGACCTAAAAAGGCTACCCCTGCATGTTTTTCTGATTCTTCTTGAAAAATATCCACGTAGAGTTTGCCAATAATTTTTCGTTTTTCTTCGGGATCAGCTTTACCAGCTAAAGCCGTCATAAACCGATCTTTGGCTTCAACCACTACCAAACTGGCATGAATTTGCTCTGTAAAGATTTTAATGACATGTTCTTTGGTCTCAGGGCGCATCAACCCACTCTCAACATAGACCGGAATTAGATTCTTTCCTATCGCTTTACCAATCAAAGAAGCAGCCACTGTGGAATCAACTCCACCCGATACAGCACAAATAACTTTTTTGGTTCCAACTTTTGCTTTAATTTCTTCAATAATACTTTGGGGATCAAGCTTCATCTCAGAAGTGATTTCCCCACACATTTTTTCTGCAAAATGCCTCAAGACTTCTAGACCATATTCAGTGTGATCCACTTCGGGATGAAATTGAACTCCTATCATCTGTTTTTTATTATTGATAACTGCCGCATTTTCGACACTCTTCGTTGAAGCAACTACAACAAAACCCTGGGGACATTGAGTTACCGTATCTCCGTGCGACATAAAGACTTGGGGACTCTCTTCAGGTAAATTAAATATGTTCTTCTGATACGTTAAAGTTTCTGGTCCATATTCTTTGGCTGTATTTTCTACTTTTCCGCCCATAATCTGAGCCATCAATTGCCACCCATAACAAATTCCAAAGATTGGTATGTTTAATTCTAAAATTTGAGAATCAGTGGTAGGTGCACCTTGATCATAAACACTATTTGGTCCACCTGAAAAAATAATTCCAGAGGGTTTAAGTCTTTTTATTTGTTTCAAAGCATTTGCAGGATCAAGATACTCAACTGCAATACCTAACTGTCTGAGTCTTCGGCCAATTAAATGGGCTGTTTGAGAACCAAAGTCGATAACGACGATCATTTTTTACTCCTTTTTATCAGTCTTAATACAAATTCGATGATTGTAAGGTTCCACACTCTCACAACTAGCTGGCTTGTGACCTTGAATTAAACAAGCTCCAGTTTGTAAGTTGAGTTGAGGACAAGGTCCATTATTAACTACTTTTACTTCCATCTCATCGGAGGTTGAATAAATAGTTACTCCAGGTCTTCCCTGAAAAGATTGAATAGCCTTGATAACACCCATAATTATTTGATTATCCCAACAGCAAGGCGCAACTCTTTCTCCATCCAATTGAGTTTGTCGGCAACCAAAACAAGGATTATCAGGTGTAAATGGCATAAATATTACTCACTAAAAGTATAATCAATAGATTGGTCATCTCGCTTCAATACTGCTTGAACTGGAATTAAAGTAGTAGACCTTTCAATCCCAAATTGACCTAACAGATTTGAACCACCCTGCATTATCTTACTCATCACTACCCCAAATTGGACTACTTCCACTCCAAAGAAAGTGAGCATCTCACTGACATGTTTCACAGCATCACCTCTAGCTAGAACATCATCTACTACCAATACCTTTTTACCTTTTAAATCAAGTGGGTTTGTCAGCAAAGCCATAAGGCGAGGAACCCTATTACGGGAATGTGATGGGACATCAAACTCATAGAAAAAGGGTTGATCCGGTTCCAAATCTTCCTTTCGGAGGATGTCTATATATGGGTTTTCAGGAAATATTTCCTTCATTCCAGGTTTCAGCCAACTACCAGAAGAAGGGATAGTTATGATATGGGTATCGTTAGGAGTTTGTATTTCTAGTTTTATTGCTTTGGCTAAGGCAAAAGCTACCCAAGGCTCGGGAGCTCGATTCATCGGTTCCCAAAGAATGAAAGGCTCTTCAGGGTTGTCATTCATCAACTCAGCTGATCCTGCAAATCGAATTTGAGTTAATAACTTTAAAAGGCTAGGGTCATCACACCTCTCTACCACAAGCCAGAGTTGCTGTGGGGTTAAATCAAGAATAACATGCTCCAAGTTATTCTGATGTAACTCTAAAAGCCGTTGTAATTCCGTGAAATGCAATGAATCTTTGAGTACTCTTAATAAAAATATTTCGTATTCCTGAGTAACCATTTTTCTCCCTCTATCAAAAACCCCCGCAGCGAACGGGGGTTTAGTTAAACCTTTTTCTTATTATTGATACTTTGCTTACACTTTTTCATAATTTTATAAAAAAAAACATCCACTCTGTTTCAGCTCGCTTGGTTTTTCTCCTGTACTAGGATCAGTACAAGATTCAGTTGCTTGGGAGCGAAAACATCTGGATGTCATCGCCTCAAAATCTTCACTTTTGATTAATAGGTATTAAACTATATCAATAAAAATATGACAACCCCCAAAAATATAGGATATATTTTGATGTATTTAGTATGTATTTAACAGAAAAGTATGGATACAGTAAGAAAAAAGTTACACTTTCCGGAAGTTATTAATCTCATCGCGAAGTTTTTGCGTTTCTTGACGGGGATCATCCGCAAAGATAATGGCCCGAGCGGAATTAATAATCAGCCCCCTCTTTTGCGAATTTAAGCCAACAGCCAGCACAGCCTCAATATCGCCTCCCTGAGCTCCAATTCCTGGGACTAAAAATGTCATTTCTCCCACCAGTTGACGAATTACCTTCATTTCTTGTGGATAAGTAGCGCCAACAACGAGCAAACAGTTTTGGTGCTGATTCCACGTCTGGTTCACCTGTTCGGCTATAGTCTGCCAGAGTGGTTTTTTGGTTTTTCCCACTGCTAAATCCTGGAACTCCCCTGCTCCAGGATTGCTGGTTCGACACAAGATAATACACCCTTTATCCGCTCGATCTAAAAATGGTTGCAGCGCTTCCTGACCTAAGTAGGGATGTAGCGTAACGGCATCAAAACCCAGTTGGTCAAAAATAGCCTGAACATACCCATTGTTGGTATTCCCAATATCTGCCCGCTTAGCATCATCAATCGTAATAACTTCGGAATAGTTGTGGTGCAAATACTCAAGCGTCATCTCCAACTCGATCAATCCGGCTGCTCCTCGGGCTTCATAAAAAGCTGAATTCGGTTTATAAGCACAGACTAAGTCATGAGTTTGATCAATAATCCATTTATTAAACTCAAATTGAGGATGTTCTGCTTTTAGAAATCGCGATGGTAATTTAGCGATGTCACTGTCGAGGCCAACACAGACCAAAGAATTTGACTGTGTTTGAATTTGATCAAGTTTTTGTTGAAAAGTAGTCATAAGGATTTATCCAAAATACTTTTTTTCCCATTTGTTACTATCTTTAAACCAATCTTCAATCATCCTCTTTTCTTCTAGTGAAAAGAGTTTTCGTTTTAAAGCTTCATTTAAAATAATTGAAAAATTAGTAAGGGTATGAAGCTTCACTTTTGATTTAGAAAACAAAGTATCCGCAACTTCAAATTCGTAACTGGTAATGGCTAAACAATGTTTAACTTTTGCACCTTCCGTACGTAAAGCATCTACACCGGCTAGACTACTACTGCCAGTAGTAATATGATCTTCAATCAAAACAACTTGTTTTCCTTTAACATTTCCTCCTTCAACCCTTTTTTTAGTTCCATGTTCCTTCAGAGCTTTACGAACAAAAACAGAAGGTTTTTTTAAAGAAAAGCCTAGTGCAGCGCTGTGAGGAATACCAGCTGACTCCACTCCAGCAATCAAATCAAATTGGATTTTTTCTGATTCAATCATCTGTTTGAATCCAGCTAAAACTCTTCTCCATGCCACTGGATAAAAAGGGAAAATGCGATTATCTAAATAAATTGGTGACAACAAACCTGATTTAAATCGAACAGGTTCTTGAGGAGTAAATCGGACTGCTTGAATATCAAGTAACGCCTTAGCTACTGACTGTTGGTAATTTTTCATCAGTTTCCTTTAAAAAAATAATTTATTCTGTTCCAAAGTAGCGATCACCATAGTCGCCAAGTCCTGGGACTATATATTTTTGGGCATTCAACTTTTGATCAATGGCAGCGGTAAAAATTTGAACATCAGGAAATTCTTGGTGAACGGCTTCAATTCCTTCAGGAGCGGCCAAAACACAAACTAACCGCATTTCTTTGGGGTGCTGTTGACTGACTTTACGTAATAAATGAATAGATGATCCCCCAGTGGCCAACATCGGATCAGTCACAATCACTACACTGTTTTCTTGGATGGGGGGAAATTTACAGTAGTATTCACTCGCTATGGCCGTATTTTCATCTCGCTGTAAGCCAATGAACCCTACTTTGGACTTCGGCAACAAGTGTATGGCTCCAAAGAGCATGGCTAAACCTGCACGCAGTACCGGAACCACAATAATTTCATCAGCCAACTTGGGAGATTTCATGGTCGTTAAGGGAGTCTCAATCTCAATTTCACTAAACTCTGAACCTCGAATGGCTTCAGCAAATAATAGTTGACAAATTTTATCGGAGTGATGCCGAAATTTTTGCAACTTTGTGTCTTTATTGCGCAAATGTGTTAATGAATCCTGAACAAAAGGATGGTCAATTACATGGACTTGGTTATCGCCGGTGTTCATCTTCAAAGATTTTCCTTCCTAAATCTGGGTGCCACATCGCTCCCGTAGCACTCATCACGGCGTCGGCTCCTGCCTGCCGATATGCTTTGTAAGCATCGACTGACATCACTCCACCCACACCGACAATAGTAAACTTCATTTCGTGGTGACTCCTCAATCGATTGAGTCGTTTTACCATATCTAAACCAGCCCATTGGATACTGGATCCGCACACTCCACTTCGGAGTCTGCCTTCACCTGGAAGTGCTTGATCTCCTTCTCTATTGACAATAGCAGCCGGAATGGTGTTAATGGCCGAAAATCCATCGATAATTGGCCCAAGATGCTTCACCAACTTTTCTAACTGCTCATTTGACTCAAAATAGGCAAACTTCATCAGCAAAGGCGTATTCCCAATTTCTTCTTTAATTTTACGAGCAATGACCTCTACTCTGTCTACATCAAAACACAACAAGTCGGCTGTCCCTTCATTAGGGCAACTTAAATTAGCTTCAAGAATTTTCGCTCCGGTTTCTTTGACCAGTTGGGCTGCCAAAACATAATCAGTGACTAAATCTTCTGGATTCCCTGATTCAGATTTAGTACCTTGAAAACTTCCTACCATGACTTGCCCTTCACCAGCTGCTTCAACCGCTTTTTTCATATCTGGTTGCCATTGTTCTGGTTCCAAAGATGGAACTCCAAAAGAGTTCGTAATAGACAGCGGTTCTGTGTAATCTGAAGTGGCAATCAATTCCCCTTGTGCTTTTTCTAAAGTTAAATCACCCTCAACCTGAACTGCTAATACATTCGGCTGAGGATGACATGGTAAGGCCCGACTACGAACAGTTTTATAGACACAGATGTCAAAGCCCTTTTTAAAAGCCGCACTTACAAAATTAGCATTAATTAATGGTCCAGCTGGAATTCCGAAAGGGGTATATACTTTTGAACCCAAAAATGAATAAGTAGGATTGTAGTCATGTCTCTCAATCATCCCAACTTCAGCAAACTCACCAAAAGGTCCTTGCTCTAAATTATCTTCATAAGAAAGAGTGGGATCATAAAATGGCACTTTCATGGCGCTAAACCCAAAACCTTTCGACCATTGGTGGTCGCAATTGATACGAGTTGATCAATTTCAACATATCGATTTCCCGTGGCCAATAACATCAGTTCTTGCCACATATCTCCATCACAAAAAGGCACCATATAATCACAGATATTATCAGTTCCTAGTGCTACTGTCACTCCTGCTGGGATGAGCTCATCAATAGGAGTTAAAGAATTATGAGTAGGCAACTTTTTTTCAGTTCGAGCTGAATCTATCCATGCAACCGGACAAGCAATAATCATCACTCCATTTTTCTTCATTTTTCGGTAGACTTTTTGACGGTACGTTTTTGAATGTGCTCCCAAAGAAATTCCATGAATGGCTACTACTCGATTTTGCATACCATATTCAGCGGTTAAATCACATAATAATTCTGTTTCTTTATCATCAGGAGTATTAAATTGATCAACATGAACATGAACTAATTTCCCCATCTCTTTTCCTCTTCTTAGTAAGAGTTCCATATGTTCTTTACCCTTTCCATAATCTCTCTCATCACGTTTGGGTAAGCCACCGATGATATCTACTAATTCACTGCCTCTATCAAACCAATACCGGGCTGATGGTTCAATAACTCCTTTTAAAGTCTGAATTCCAAACTTTACTTGAATATCTTTTTGATAGTGTTCCCGTGCTCGAATGCCTGCCTTAATTGCTCGATCTTCACATACAGGATCAATGTCCACAAAAGAACCCAACACGGTTACTCCCTGAGAGATCATGACTTCAATTGCTTGAGAAAATCTTCGATAGTAATCTTCTTCAGTAGCATTTTGCTTTACTTCATCAACTAAATCCCACTTTTCCTGAAGTGAGTGCTTCTTATAGAGTTCAAGACTATTTGGATTGATGGTAAAAGCTCGATCTACATGAGCATGAGCATTCACCCATCCTCCGTGCTGTGAAATCGCCTCTAAAATAAGTGGTTTAAAATTCCAACCTTGCATTTTACTTTTTCCCATTCCCATTCTTTCTCATAACTAAGCGTTTTTTTAATTCATCGACGAGCTTTTTAGCGATATCAAATTGATCCACAATCTTAATATTATTTCTCACTGCCCAACGATGAATGACTTCTATATCTTCTTTAGACTCTTCAAATTGTTTGTCATATGGAACATGAATTATTAAATCGAACAAATTTTGTTTCAATACATCTTCTAATGAAGGATAGACCTTTTTATACATTTTATGAACTTGAATTGACGGAATTCTATGCTTTTTCAAGAATTTGTGAGTATTCTCTGTAGCGTAAAATTTAAAACCCAATTCCTGTAAATCTTTGACTAACGGTAGAAACTTTTTCTTATTTCTTTCTTCACCAATTGTGAGTAAGGCATACCGCTCCGTATTTTGGGCTAAACGCATTTGAAGAGTATAAATTTCAATAAAACCAGGAGAAGCATTTTGGTTGAAAGCATCATTCTTCATAAATGTAGCCAGTTTTTCATCAAAGATAGTATTGGCAGTATCAACTGCGACTACCTCGGCTTGACCTTTAAAGAGTTTAACTGTGACCAAGCCTGAAACTTTTTTATTGACCTGCTCAATATAAGCATTCAGGTCATCCATCAACGGCTCATACCAAAGTGCCCCATAACAAACATAGGCCCACTTAGTATCTACCAAAGATTTGAACTCATTTTCTTCCCGAGTGGAGACATATTTTTCTAAGTTAAAATGAGCATTAATGATAATCTCTGCCGCTGGGGCCTCATACATCCCTCGAACTTTCAAACCCACCAATCGATCTTCAATATGATGCGTCACCCCCACTCCATGTTTAGCTCCTACTTTATTTAAATGCAAAATAACATCCACTAAATCCATTGGTTTGCCATCAACTTCAACTGGTAAACCTTTCACAAACCGGAGTTTGATATATTGTGGTTTATCAGGAGTATCTTCGACTAAACGGCAGACTTGCAAAATTTTATTCAGTGGCGGAATTAAAGCTGGATTTTCAATTTCACCACTTTCTCCGGTCACCCCCCACATATTATCGTCATAAGAATAGGGAGAAGCTTTGGTTTGCTTTACAGGAATATGGTTTTTCTTCGCATAAGCCAACTCTTCATCTCGACCCATACTCCACTCTCGTACTGGAGCGATGATTTTCATTTCTGGAGCTAAAGTCAAAATTGAACCCTCAATTCTAACCTGATCGTTCCCCTTGCCTGTACACCCATGTGCAATCGTATCTGCCCCATATTCACGGGCTACATCTACCGCAATTTTCGAAAGCAGTGGCCGACCCATCGGCGTACTCAAATGATATTTCCCTTGATAACTGGCATTGGCTTTAATGCCTTTGGCTAGATAGTGATACGCAAATTCTTTTTTAGCATCAATCACTAAGGCTTTAATAGCCCCTAATTTTAAAGCTTTTTGACGGATCTTTTCTAAATCGTCTGCTTGTTGGCCGATATCAATCGTCAAGGCAATCACCTCTGCCTCATACTCATCTTGAATCCACTTCAACATCACCGAAGTATCAAGTCCCCCTGAATACAGCAACACCACTTTTTTGATTTCTCCTTTTCGACCCTCATATGATGAAACTTTTTGGTAGGTGGACATGATTTATCATTCCGGCAAAAGCTGGAACCCTTCTTTAATTGCTAAAAAAAATCCCGCGTCTGACGCGGGAATAATTACATTCTAAGTGCTTGAATGCACTTATGATTTGAGTGACTGGTAAAAAAAATCCTAGTGACTGGCACTAGGATTCCCATGATAAAACCTGAGTAAGAGATATGCAAGAACCAAAATTATTGACCTTGAACTTGATACTGTTTCATCATCTCTTCAAAAGCGGCTTGATCGTCTTCATTCATGACAGGAGCAGAGGGCATAGCCTTCATCATGACTGCCATATCAGTAAAGGTGATACTAGTGGGTGGCATAAACTGATCATCCCCAATAGTTTCCGACTGACAATTGACGGTATAGCCCTGATCTTGGTATTCCGATTCTAAGTGTTGTTCGTAATTTCCTTCTTCAGATGGAATTTTGTCCATATATTCTTGATATCGTTCTTGCGATTGCCTTTGCTCTTCTTCAGTAGGGATCTTCATTTTCACCCCCGTACTTTGACCCTCCCCCCAAACGTAAATATACTCTCCATCACTAATCATATTACCCATCATCTCTGCCGAATCATCTGAGTTAGAAATGCCAGTACCCATCATTCTCATTTTTTTATTTTTTACCCAATATTCAATTTTTTCATTCGTCCCTGGTTTAGTCATTAGACAATAAGCAGGTTGACCATTCTGGATGGCGGCAGCCATTTGTTGGGCCTCTTGCTGATTTTGTTGTTGAGTGGCAGTTCCATTTTGGTTGGCCGACTGACCAGGAAAACTGCATCCACTGAGTACCAATCCAGAAATACCGATAACAGAGGCAATGGTGAGAGTCTTAGTTGAAAAATTCATGCGGCTCCTTGAGTAAATAGAATTATTGAGGTCAGTATACCATGCCCCCTGTTTCAGACTTGCTAATGCAGGCAACTGAATCAATATTCCGCTTATTCTTTTTTGAGAAAAATTATGATGATGGTAAGAGTTTCGTCTGAACCTGTTGCCACACTTCTTGAGAAATTTCTTCAATTGATTGTTCACCATCCACCATTATCCATCTACCTGATTTATCCTGATGGGCATAGTCTAAATAGGCCTGGCAAACCTGTTTTTGCAATTCCACCCCTTCACTTTCAATTCGATCAAGTTCTCGAGATTTAGTGATACGTTCCATCCCCACCTCTGCTGGAACATCCAACAAAAAAGTCAGTACTGGCAAAGTTTGTTGAGTGGAATAATCGTTAAGAGAATCTATCAACTCTATACCTACCCCTCGTACCATTCCTTGGTAAATCACACTACTATCACGGGTCCGATCCATAATCACTACTTTACCCGCCTTTAGGCTCGGCAGTACCACTTGAGCATACAATTGTGCCCGAGCTGCTTGAAATAACAGTACCTCAGTCGTAACTGCCATTTCTTTATTTTTAGCACTCAATACCACATTGCGAATATCTTCGGAAATAGGAACACCACCGGGTTCACGAATCAGAACAGTTTCATACCCTTGAGCCTTCATTTTTTCAGACAGAAGCGCACATTGAGTAGATTTGCCAGCGCCTTCCATACCTTCAAATGAAATTAAGATACCTTGTTTCATATTCCCTTTCTACGTATCGCTATCCATCATATTGATTTTTTGAACAATTGTAAATGTGAACTAAGTTACTTGATATTGCCGATAAAATTGTTCATTGTCATCTTCGGTCCATTTTTGCCTAATCTTTGTCATTGTTTGTTGGAATATTTCTTCCTGTCTTTCCGGACTCATTTGTTCAAAATCAACTGGAAGTTCTAAATCTCTCGGATCATACTTCAAAATATTCCGGATAATTTTTTCATAAATAGCTCGAGAAAAGTGCAACCCCATAGAGGCATGAAGCACCACACATAATGCCATAATCTTTTCTAGATGAGAGAATAGGACATCCTGCTCAAGATTCTTAAGAGTAAACTCTGATTTGAGATTACCTGACTCTATTAACGGCGATGCCAGCTCATTAATATGTTTTTGGAGTCGGTGAAATACTTCATCTTGATTATCATTAAAAGGAGCTGGCACAGTAAAAGATTGTTCTACATCGACCAAACTAACCCGATATTCTTTTGCAAAAAAAGCGACTTGAGCCATAATCCGAGTTACCGGCAACTCATCCTCTTCCACTCGCATAGCTAAAAAAATGGAAAAGGCTAAAATAAAAATATCCGAAACTTCTTGTTGACGATAGTCTTCTCTATTCTCAGGATGACTAAAAAAGCCAGTATTCTCTCCACCATTCAATTCTCCTACTTCATTGAGCATCATTCTGGTAACACGGCTTGGCTGTGTATTATTCCACAACAATAATGGCCTTTTTTGTAAAAAGTCTCCATAAACCCGATAAATATACGGAAGACTAAAGATGGTACGAGTATCTAATTCAGTCATAAGTAAAACTTGATTACTTTATGCCTGAAAACTCTTACAATCAATACGAATAAAATACGAAGCTAACAAATTGGCTCCTTGTGTTCCTCTATTTTATGCTATAAATAGATTGATGGATGATATGAGTCTAACTGCACTCTCTCCCCTTGATGGTCGTTATCATACGGCAACTCAAAGTTTATCTTCTTTTTTTAGCGAAGCTGCCATCATTAACAAAAGATGTGAAATTGAAATCCGGTATTTTATTTTCCTAAGCGAACAAAAAATTATCCGTTCTCTCACTCCTGCCGAAAAAAAATTATGTCGCCACCTCATTCCCCTTAAGCCGGACCAAATTCAACGCATTAAAACCATCGAGCAAACCACTCATCATGACATTAAGGCCATTGAATATTTTTTAAAAGAGCAATTTGAGACAACTTCACTCAAAGACCTGATCCCTTATCTTCACTATTGTTTGACTTCTGAAGACATCAACAATTTAGCCTGGAGATTACAAATTATTGATTCCCAATCTCAAGTATTACTTCCCCAACTCAAGAAAATACTCATCGAGCTGGCTGCTTTGATTGAAAAATATCAAAAACAACCCATGCTGGCTCGAACCCACGGCCAGGGTGCAGTGCCCACTACTTTTGGCAAAGAAATGGCTGTGTTTGCGATGCGTCTTTTACATCAGATTCAACAACTGGAATCTTGCCAACTAACCGGAAAACTGAGTGGTGCAATAGGGAGTTTTAATTCTTTTTATTTTGTTCAACCTGACCTTAACTGGCTCACTCTTTCAGGAAAATTTGTCAAATCACTGGGTTTAACTCCTAACAACTTTACTACTCAAATTAATCCAGCTGACGATTTGATCGAACTCTTTCAACAGTATCACTTACTCAACTCCATTTTGATTGATTTTAATCAGGATATGTGGCGTTATATTAGTGATGGCTGGTTGGTCCAACATCATGCCAAGGGTCAAGTTGGTTCTTCAACTATGCCTCAAAAAATTAATCCCATTCAGTTTGAAAATAGTGAAGGTAACCTGGGAGTAGCCAATAGCTTATTTGAAGGTTTTAGTCGGAAACTTCCGATCAGTCGACTCCAAAGGGATTTATCTGATAGTACCGTTCTCCGAAATATCGGTGTGGCTTTTGGTCATTCTCTGTTGGCCTATCAGAATCTCATCAGTGGTATTCAGCAGATTACCGTCAATACCACTCAAATGACGGCTGATCTCAATGCTAACTGGAATATTTTGGCTGAAGCGTTAAACGTAAGTGGTCGAACGAGTGGAAATACCCATGCCTATGAGACCGCCATGTCACTGCTGAAGGGTAAAGAATTTAGTCAAGCTGATTGGCAAAAAACCACCCAAAAACTGGGAACTTACCTAAGTGAACTTACTCCTCAAAAATATCTTGGGCTGAGTGTCCAAATTGCCCAAAAAGCACATCGTCAACTTAGCAAGTACCTTCAACGAAAGGCATCATGACCAGTAGCCAAGTCAAAAAAATTTACCAGCAAGTCTATAAAAAAGGCGAGCTGGATAACATTACCCAAAAATTGAAACCCAATCCCCTACGAGTACCCGGAATGAGACCGAATTCGGCTGCGGTCGTCGGTGGATTTTTGGGAGATGAAGGCAAAGGCCGTATTACCGATGAACTGACTTCACTTTTTTTAGCAAAATCAAAAAAAGTGATTCATTATCGGGATAATGGTGGAGCGAATGCAGGACACACTGTAGCCGTCGGTGACACCAAAATCGCTCTTCACCAAATTGGGGCTGGCATTCTTCAAAAGGGTTGTACCGTTATTTCTGGAAAAGAAATGGTGCTACATCCGGAAGATTTTGTAACCGAATTAGAGTCCGTCAAGCAAGCTTGCCAAGGTAAAATTCCGGCTGAATTGATCATTGATGAACTAGCGGTACTATCACTAGATACTCACCGAGCATATGAAAATGCCCTCAAAACCCGGGCCAGTGGTTCTAAAGGTTCCACCGGACGCGGGATCGCTCCGGCCTATGCCGATGTTACCTACCGTCATCCTCTCCGAATGAGAGATTTTGTAAAATCAAATTGGAAAGAAGTTTTTACCCAACACTATCTGCTCTATCGAGATTTGATTAAGGGTTTGGGCGGAGACCTCAAAACAATTGAAGTGGCTCGGATTGATGGCAGTGTGGTCAAAGTAGGCACCCCACAAACCTTTCTTAATCGTTTAGAAAAAGCTCGTCAAGTTTTGAAACCATTTATTCAGCCTGTCTCTGAACTTCTTCACAAAACTTGGGAAAAAGATACACCGATTGTGTTTGAAAAGGCTCAAGCGATGGGATTGGATATTCGCTGGGGGGTCTATCCTGATGTGACTGCTTCCGACTGTACGTTGGCTGGTATTTTTTCCTCAACACAAGGAATAATTGATCCTGAGTTAATTTCCCTCAAAGCTGCTGTCACTAAAGCTACTTATAATTCTAGTGTGGGAGCACGTAAGCTGCCCAGTGAGATGAAGGGTAAATTAGCACAACGTATTCGAGATGATGCTCATGAATACGGCACCACCACCGGGCGACCTCGCGATATCATTCATGTCGATATCCCCATGTTGTCATATTTAATGAAAATTGGTCGAATTGAGTATTTAGTTGTCACCCATCTTGATATTAGTTATCCTGATGTACCGATTAAAATCTGTATTGGGTATCAAAAAAATGGTAAAGAAGTGGGTTATCAACCTGATCAACTCTTCTTAAATAATGTGAAACCCATTTGGTTAGAATTACCAAGTTGGGATGGTGCCAGTCTTACCGGCATTACAAAACCCAAAGATTTACCAAAAGAAGCCCAACAATATCTGGCATTCTTACAACAATGTTTGAATGTCAAAATTTTAATGGCGACTACGGGCCCGAAACGGGATCAAAGCGTGATGTGGTTTTAAGAGAAGTGAAAAGCCAAAAGCTTGAAGCCAAAAACTTCTTTATTGTCATCCTGAGTTAGACTCAGGATCCAGGGTGAGGAAAGATAAAAGTAAAGTTGAAAGACCAGAAAGTAAAGAAAAAAGTTACTCGTGACTAGTTACAAGTGGCTGGATTTTGGAACTTGGAATTTATTTGTAATTCCCGCCTGCTTCAGCTACCAGCCTGCAGAGTCTAATGCTCAGCATTTGCTGGCAGGTGCTGAAAGCATTGCGGGCAGGTGAAATTTGAGACCTGAATTTTTTTCCTAAACAGTAGACATTAATCATTAATCATTCTCGTGTACTCCAACAAAATTGTCTGATCAGACAAATGATGAACTTTTTTGAGCTGCCAGTTGTCATTGAGGGGCTGAATCATTTCACTAAATAATTTGACTCCGTTGCCAAAAACGTGTGGTTCAATCGTCACCAAGAGGGTATCTACTACTCCCGCATTCATAAATAAACTATAAAGACTTGATCCCCCACACAGTGCTAATTCAGCGAAGCCGGCAGCGGCTGCTAACTTTACCAGTTGTTGGGGTTCTAAACTGGTTACAAAGACTGGTTTATTATTTTCACTTTGGTCAATTAGTTGTTTAAATTGCTGAGGAGCCATATCTTCAGTCAGTTCAAGTACTGGTTCTCTCACCATCTGCTCTACCTCTGTTTTATTGGAAGAATAAATAATATTTACCCGATGAGACAAAGGTCGATATTTTTCTGGTACGGTAGCGAAACTCTTTCGACCCATCACTACTAAACGGGCTTGCTTAGTTCGCTCATTAAACCATTGAGTATCTTCAGGGCTCGTCCAACTGGTAGAAGCCACGTTAGGATCTTGAGCAATGAAGCCATCAATCGAAGTAACTGCAATAAGTAAAACTTTCATATTTTTCTCCCCGTACTACCAAACCCACCTCGATCTGCTTCTTCAAATTGAACAGCTTCCGTAAATTCAACTTTTTCTCGAGGTAGAACCATCATCTGCACAATTCTCTCGCCACGTTCAATTGTAACATTCTCTTGACTAAAATTAAGCAAAGCTGCTTTATATTCATCATTATTACCTCGGTAATCATAATCACCTACGCCAATGCCATTGGCGGGAATTACCCCACGTTTATGT
This sequence comes from uncultured Pseudomonadales bacterium, assembly GCA_964625685.1. Lineage (GTDB taxonomy): Bacteria > Patescibacteriota > Microgenomatia > UBA1400 > PJMF01 > CAZVBO01. The sequence goes on along the minus strand of CAZVBO010000002.1, from coordinate 70,893 downwards.
AATGAGCTCCGAGCTGATAATAATACCCAGTGCCCTTCCGGAATTTGTAGGGCGATATTCAACGGCACATACCCCACCAAACCGGGTTTAATGACCGTATTTTCCCGAGCATATAGATCGATAGCAGCGGCACCAGCAGATTTGTATTCAGGCAATGGTAATGATTTGTCAAAACGCTTAATCAGAACTTTCATAACTCTGGCTAGTGTAGCATATATGCTCTTATTCCAAGCTAGCCAAATCTCTTCTGATTTGTTATTCTGCTGATCAAGTTCATGTTAAAAAAATTTATTGTTTTTCTAGCTTTCATTATCTTTATAGGAAGTTTATTTTCTAATAGCTCTATCCGTGCTGATGCTCAAACAGAGCCCCCTCACTATACCCTTATCGTTAACCAAGTTCGCGGTACCGAGTGCTGTGATGTGGGCAGCGCTGAATCACTGTACCAGCAAATTGAAAAACTCAAAGCCCTTGAATTTGCAGCAACCTTTACCATTCGGTACGACGCCCTCAAAAATCCAGACTTTGTAAATCAATTAAAAGAACTAGATTCTATCCAATTTGAAGTGGGTGGATTTTTGGAAATTACGCCCTCTTTAGCCCAAGAAAGTCAAGTTGCTTATGATGGGAATGAAACTAATTGGTACGAAGCTCAACATGCATTCTTGATAGGCTATGATCAAACTGATCGACAAAAACTGCTGGACACCTATATGGCTCAATTCAAGAGTGATTTTGGTCAATACCCAACCACTACTACTGCTTGGATGATTGATAGTTGGTCTTTACAATATCTCGCCGAAAAATATGGAGTAAAAGTTCATCAGCTTACCCGCGAACAAATGGGTACAGATTCCTATTCTCTGTATGGCGGACCACCCCATTATCCTTATTGGCCAAGCCCCAACTGGCCACTCATTCCTAGTGCTGAAAAAAATAATCTACCTCTTATTATTAGACAGACCATTACTGATCCAGTGATGAATTATGGTGATCCGACTAATTCCTATACTTCTCAACCCAATGATTATGGTCAACGAAAAGTGACCATCGATTACTTTACCAAACTCCTCAAACAAGCCCACAATCAACCCACTAACAATTATACTTTTGCTTTAATTGGTTTGGAAAATTCTATGCCAGCTGAAGTCCAAACTGAATTTTTTAACCAGTTGGATATTGTTAAAGACTGGACCAAAGATTCCTTTCAAAACCAAGTAATCACTGCAAACCAGTTCCATCAGTGGTTGACCCAACAAACTCAGCCTCCTATTCAAGTTTATGCGGGTCAATTTGGCGAAGAAGGTATTGAAAAAGCGTGGTGGATTACTACTCCTAAGTATCGAGCCAGAGTCAGACTCAGTAAAGATCAGTTGTATATTTCTGACTTTCGCTTGTATGACGCAACCTTTAGCGACCCATACCAAGATACCAAAGCTACTTCTTTTGGTTGGTGGGTCGCTCCTTTTTTAGTTGACGGCTCTCGCTATTTTTATCACGATGATTCTTTCAATTTTGATACCTTGGCTAACGATACACTGTTGGATCGTAAACCTGATGATCTCTCCCCCACCCGGTGGTTACTCAACTCACATCAAACGGGCAACATGGAAATGAGTCAACATGGATCAGAAGTCTGGCTAACCTCAGATAACCAACCAGTCATTATTTTTCAACCAAATCAAATTTTTATGGATGTAGAAAAGCCAGAACTCACCAATTCCATTTTAGCATCTACTATTCAACAATTTTCTTGGAAATCAGCAGACGGTCAAACTGCTTGGGAACTGGTAGAAACTGATAAAAAAGAATCATTGACTGGCTATCAGCTCAAAATTCATGACCAGATTGATCTTGCAACTGAACGTACTCAAAAGTACCCACTCCTTTTCCCTGAATTGAAAAACACTCCAGTCGATGCTGATCAGAGTTCCATCTATATTAATAATCGATATGCCATTGCGGGGCAAAATCCAGTTCGGCTCGTTTACTACCCTCGAGATAAATATCAATACCCGGTTCAAATTTCTAGTTATCCCCAACTGGAAACCAATCCCGAAGTCGAGAGTATGTCGAGTCAAAAACAACACGGTCGAAATGGGATGGTCTTCTTAGATTTCTACAATCAGGAACCACTGGCTACGACAGCGAAAGTAACTCAAGATGCCTTTCACCAAGAATTGAAAATTTATTTTGCACCCAACTGTAAAGATCAAGTCACCTATTGTCTGGAACATCCTCGTCAAGGTTGGTGGTATCTAAGAGCGCTTATCGGCAATAAATGGCGGGCATGGAAGGCAGCCAATAATTGATAAAAAAATAAAATCCTCTATAGTGGAAACTGTATGTCACAACCACTCTCCCAATACCAACAACTTCTCAAATTAGTCATGGAACAAGGCATCCGCAGTGAATCTCAAATGGAAGTAGATACCATCACTTTACTCTCCCCCATGACTTTACGTTTTGATCTGTCAAAAGAAGTCCCAGTGATTACTGAGCGAAAAATTAGTGAAAAAATGTGGAAAGGAGCCATCGGAGAACTGTTTGGCTTTATCAATGGAGCTCGAACTCAAGCTGAACTCGAAACTTTTGGCTGCACTTGGTGGAAATCATGGGTTACTGAAAAAAAATGTAAAAAACGTGGCTTGGAGACAGGAGATTTAGGACCTGGTTCTTATGGAGCAGCCTTCCACGACTTTCCTACCGCCGAAGGTGAAACTTTTAACCAATTTGAGGCTATTGTGCAACAAATTAAAGAGCGCCCTTTTTTGAAAACTCACTTTATTTCACCATGGATCCCTCAATATAATGTGAGAATTAAAGGGAGAACCCAAAAAGTAGTGGTTTGTCCTTGTCATGGTTGGATTAATATCCGAATTTTGAATAATAAACTCTATTTACACATGTTTCAGCGATCCTGTGATATTCCTATCGGATTGCCGGCCAACTTGGCTCAATACTCCGCTCTAACTTTGGCATTAGCAGAAGTTACGGGTTATGAAGTCGGTGAATATATCCACAGCTTTTCTGATGCTCATATTTATGTGGATCAGTTGGATAAAGTCAAAGAATTACTGAGTCGGGAAACTCGGCCACTGCCAAAAATGAAAATTGTTAATAAGAAGAAAGATCTATTCTCTTACCGACCAGATGATTTTGAGGTCTATGACTACAATCCTCACCCTGGTATGTGGGATATTCCGGTCGCAGTCTAAACCCTATGAATAAAAATCAATTTATCGATGTTGATAATTCCCGTAAAGGTGATCAAAAACAGGTCATGAAAAATATTGCTCAGGCAGAACACTGTCCTTTTTGTCTAGAGAATCTCTGGAAATATCATAAGCAAGAGATTCTCAAAGATGGCCAGTATTGGATTCTAACTTACAATCAGTGGCCGTATGATCATACTAAACTTCATTTATTAGCTATTTACAAAGAACACGCCACTAAACTGACAGAGCTGAATCCTGAAGCAGGAAAAGAACTAATCGAATTTTTGGCTTGGGCGGAAAAACATTTTCATGTACCCGGTGGTGGATTTGCAATGCGGTTTGGTGATACTGACTATTCTGCAGGGACGGTGGCCCATCTCCACGCTCAGTTTATCGTGCCTGATATTGATGCCCCTGATTTTGAACCCACTCGCGTTAAAATTGGGAAGAATAAAAAGTAAGTTATTCTACCTTAATAATCTTCACACCTTGATCCCGCATGACTCGTTCCCCGTCAACCATGGCATAACCCTCTCTAAAGTAGACTTCTTTAATACCACTATGAGCCACTAATTTGGCACAATTAGGACAAGGAAAGGTAGTCACATATAAACTAGCGCCAGTAAGCGAAACTCCTTGTTTGGCAGCTTCTACAATTAGTCCTGCTTCAGCATGGAGAGCGGTTGATTTATCAATATGCTCTCCTTTATGGAAATCAGCTCGAGGATCTCCATCAATATACGGTTGTTGCTCACTGGGCAAGTGACGATTATGACCAGAAAAAAGAATCTGACCATCTTTGACAATGACTGCCCCTATTTGCCTCCACCAATCTGCACTTTTTTGAGCCTCAGCTGTGGCTGCTATTAAAAATCTATCAGTCAGATCATCAGTAGTCACTTTACTATCAGCCATCACCTCCTGTGGGCTGAGCGACTTTTGGGAATCCCAGCGAAGAAAAATAGAATCAAAGACTATTTTTTTATCCGCCAAATATTTTTCAGCCAAATGTCGGCAAATTTCCTCATCAGGCATAATGATTTCATTAGCGGTTAGAGACTGTAATCCCTCCTCTTCTATAACTTGAACTTCCTTGGCTAACTTTAAGGCTCTCAAAGAAGTAACAATCATTTCCGGTGACAGTGCCCTAATATCCTTTTGGAGTGGTCGAAATTGGTGAGTAATACTTTTCCCTAATACGTATACTCGATCGGCTTTATATTTTTCTAAAAACTCAATATACCCTTGATGTAAAACTGGAATATAGGCAACAATGACTTTCATATCTTGAGTTACTCTCCATTTATTTCTTTAATAGTCTCTTCCAAAGCATGGAGTAATTTCTCGGAAAGAGTTTTTTGAATTTTATTGGTAGCATCAATCTGAACTGCTCTCAATTTAGCACTGGTGGAAGTGGTCGCCATTCTGGGTAAAATAATGACTTCACCACAATATTTTTCTAACTCTTGAATTTGCTCACCGGTATAGTTTTCTTGAATAATAATCAGAATATCTGGTTTAACAGTTTTAATTAATCCCCATTTGGGATCTTCAATGTGTTTTAAAACTACATAATCTACACTTTTTAAGTAGGTCAGCATCTCTAATCGTTCTTCTTGAGGCACAATTGGTCTACCCAAACCTTTTCGCTTACGAATTTTACTGTCACTGTCGGTACCTACAATCAAAATGTCACCATATTTTTTGGCTTCGGCCAGATAGCGAGCATGTCCAATATGAATCATGTCAAAAGAACCTTGAGTCAAAACAATTTTTTTATTGTCTCGACCAATCTTCGCTAAAAGATCGGGAATATCTTGAGAGTGAAAAATTATTTTATGACCGTTTCTTTTCATGCTGTTCATCCATGTTAATTGGTCCTGAAATAAGTTTCTGGAGATACTTAAAAAGCAACCTTCCCAAACTGGAAATAGGAGTCCAAAGTGAAGCAATCCCCGCTACCACCGTTAATGACAAAATTGCAGAAATAATGAATTGATCCATAACTGTCTTTAAGTTTACTAATATAGCTCACTCTATAAGTAGAGTTGATGTGAGTCAAGATAGGCTTTGACCTGAGGGTCTACTAAACCATAAATGGAATTCCCTTGTTTGACTGCTTCTCGAATTTGAGTGGAAGCAATCGTTACTTCTTGTACTCCTTCAACCGGGATCATATTTTCATAGAGAGGTTTCATCGGAAACCCTGCTCGAGGATAAATAAAAAATGGAAAGTCTACTAGTTTGGGGTGACCTTCCAAAAAGAGATTAAACTTTGACAAATATTCGGAACCCATCACCCACCAAAATTTATATTCGGGGTATTTTTGGGAAAAATAAAGCAGTGTCGGATAGGTAAAGCTGACATCTTTAAAATGAGCAACTCTGCTGCCTTTTTGTGTGATCAGTTCCAGCATTTCGACCCGTTGCTGATAATCTGAAATGTGGTGTTTACCCAATTTATCTGCCCAAGGATGCTGAAATACTGGTACATACCAGACCTCATCTACCAGTTGTTTTTCCAGTAAAGCTGCTGTTACAGCCTGGTGACCTAAATGTGGCGGATCAAACGCTCCACCGAAAAGCGCAATTTTTGACATAGTTAAACTCGATTAATAAAAAATATCAAAATCCAAACAAGTTCCAATTACCAGTAACTAGTAACTTTATTCTTTCAACTCTTTTTTTTGCTTTTTACTTTTGGTTTTCCAGCTTTTGATTTCCCATACCTTGCTTCCATCGTGGCTTTACGTTTAGCATTGCGCTCAGCTCGAGCCGCTTGTTGTTTCTTCCACTCTGCTGGTGTAATTTTGTCACCGGGTTTAGGTGGAGTCCAACTGGCCCAATCACATTTGGGATATTCACTACATCCATAGAACTGTCTTCCCCAGCGAGTGTTACGAGCAATCACATCGCCTTTTCCACAGAGTGGACACTTGACGCCAGGCACTGTTTCGACAATATTTTCCGTATATTTACATTCTGGAAATCGGCTACAACTCTTGAATTTGCCAAACCGGCCAGATCGGATAACTACTTCACCTACTTCCGATTCATTGATTTCGCCTTTCTTTAGTCTCTCCAAACAGTCAGGACATTTTTCACCTGTCTTCTCTACTGGAATTTGAACTCGATCTGCTTTATCAATTACCGTGTCAATTTGTTTTTCAAAGGGACCATAAAATTCTTTAACAATTTTGCGCCAGTCCTTTTCACCACGAGAAACCCGATCTAAGTCTTCCTCCATTTCAGCAGTAAAATCATAATCCATAATTTCCGCAAAGTGGTCATTCAAAAAATCGGTGACGGTCATTCCTACTGGAGAAGCGATAAAACGTTTTTTATCGCGGGTTACATAGCCACGAGCTTCCAAGACAGAAATAATAGAGGCATAGGTACTGGGTCGCCCAATGCCTCGTTTTTCCAATTCTTTGACCAAAGAGGCATCATTGTAACGTGCTGGAGGTTGCGTAAATTTTTGAGCTCCATGAAGATCTTCGAAGTGAAGTGATTGATCTACTGAAACCTCAGGCAATAAATTATCCTCTCCACCAGGAAAGAGTTTCATCCAACCGTCAAATTTTAAAACTGAGCCTGTGGTTCTCAAGGTTGCTGACTTCAGGTTAGAATCAGTAAATTTGGCCTGCGTCGTAATTGTTGTCCCATCATAGATGGCATCGGTCATCTGGCTGGCAACAAATCGCCGCCAGATCAAATCATATAACTTTACATGATTGGGCGTGTACTTACTACTTTTGGCTAAAATGGCATCCTTAACAATCGAAAGATCAGTTACACGGATTGCTTCATGAGCTTCTTGGGCATTTTTTGATTTGGCACTATAGTAGTTGGGTTTCCCTGGCAGGTATTTTTCACCATACTGCTGTTGAATCAACCCCCGAGCAGTACCAATAGCCTGAGTTGAAAGGTTCACCGAATCTGTTCGATGATAAGTAATAAGTCCTTCTTCATAGAGTTGTTGAGCCAAAGTCATGGTCTGTTTACTCGTAAAACCTAATTTATTGGCAGCTCCTTGTTGAAGAGTTGAAGTGGTAAAAGGAGCAAAAGGTGAGCGTTTTCTCTCTTTTCGCTCGACTGATTGCACTTGATAACTTGCTTTTTCCAAAGCTTGTAATAAATCTGTTACCTGTTCTTCTTTTTTTGGTTCGTACTTTTTTTGATTGACTTCAATCACTCTCCCCACCAACATTTCAGCCGGTGTGGTTTCCAACCAGCCCGGTTTTTCAGTTGGTTTCTTTTTTTGTCTAGAAAAAGCTTGTTCTGTCACTGCCAATAATACATCGACTTCCCAATATTCTTCTGGGACAAAAGCGGCAATTTCTCGCTCTCGCTCGACAATTAATCTCAAGGCAACTGACTGAACCCGACCAGCTGATAAGCCACGACGGATTTTTTTCCAGAGTACCGGTGAAATTTGATACCCCACTAATCGATCTAAAACTCGACGAGCCTGTTGCGCATCAACTAGACTCATGTTTAGTTCACCAGGATGACTGATAGCTTCCTGAACAGCTGATTTGGTGATTTCATGAAAGGTAGCTCTCAAAAACTTTTTCTTGCCCAGTAGTTGCTCAATATGCCAAGCAATGGCTTCCCCCTCGCGATCAGGGTCCATTGCCAGATAAACCGTATCAGCAGTTTTAGAAAGTTTTTTTAATTGAGAAACCACTTTTTTCTTATCAGCACTGACTTCATACGTGGGTTCAAAATTATGTTCAATATCAATGCCCAAATTTTTCTTGGGCAAATCACGCACATGTCCTACCGAAGCCTCAATATGAAAATCTCTTCCCAAGTATTCTTTTAATTTTTTGGCTTTAGTTGGTGATTCTACAATAACTAACTTCATAACTTTCCTTTTCCTCGTCACAATGTTTCATTGTACACTATTTACACTGCCACACTTCGCCCCTGTTTTCGATTAAGCCTTCAAGCTCCAACTCGGTTAATAACGGGCTCAATTGGACAAAGGGTAATTGTAACATCTGACACAATTCATCCGTAGTGTGCGATTGGGATTTGAGTATCACAAAGAGCTGTTTGTGGTGATCAGAACTAAATTCCGGTAAATTTTTTTGTTCTATTTGATCATTTTTTGTTGGCAAACTGAGTACATTTTTATGAGAATCAAAAACAGGTAAAGAAGTGTAGTGCTGGTGCAGTTCTTCTAGAATGTCGGTGGCGGAACTGACGAGTTTTGCCCCTTCATTGATCAGAATTTTGGTGCCTTCTGTGTAAGGATTAGTAATACTTCCAGGTACAGCAAAAACCTCTCGTCCATATTCTGCAGCCAATCTGGCTGTAATTTGACTACCACTTTTTTTAGCTGCTTCAATGACCACCGTACCTAAACTCATCCCGGCTACAATTCGGTTCCTTCGAGGAAAATTCCCTGGTTTAGGTGACACAGTTGGTGCAAATTCAGTCAGAATGGTGCCTCCCTGTTGAAGCAATTCCTCAAAAAATAATTGGTGGGTTTCTGGATAAGCATAATCAAAACCGTATCCTAAAACGCAGACTGTTGGTCCACCATATTTTAGACAGGACTGATGTGCTTGAGTGTCAATCCCATACATACCTCCTGAAATAATCTGAGCTCCCACACTAACCAGTTGGCTCACAATCAGATCGGTCGCCATTTGACCATATTCAGTCATACTTCGACTCCCTACTACCGCTATGGGGAAATCATGAATAAAATCCAAATTACCTTTCACAAATAGCATCACAGGGTAATCGGGAATTTGCTGTAAAAGTGGCGGGTACAATAGTTCATCAGGAAAAATTACTTTAATATTTTTATCTGATAATTCATTTAAATAATTATGTATTGAGTATTTTTTTTTAAAATTCTCAATCCCTATCAGTTGTCGTTCTGACAAACGAAAATTATCCGAACATAGTTTGGGTTCATCCCAAAATTCCATCAATGCGAAATGACTTTGCCACAGAAAATTCAGCAAATGCTCAATGGTTTTGGGACCAATCCCATCACAAGATAATAGAGCAGTTAAGACTCTTTTGTCGTCATAGGTCACTTTTTTCCACCATTCCATAACATGGAAATATACGATAGAAAAGTGTCTTTTAAGTGAAATCTAGATTTGACCCATCATCCAATCCACAATTTGTTTGCCAACTGGAGCAGCATCCTCAGATCCTTCCTTATAAGGGTCAGTCTCATCGCTTTCTACCAAGACTGTAATCACCACTCTAGAAGGAAAATCATGCTGTTTCACTTGATCCAACCAAGCAGAACGGAGTGAACAAGGAGTCGGCAGATCATTACTAGAAGCTTCAACCTCATTCTGACAACTCTCGGGAAGTGTATTCATCACTCTATCGTGAGAAACGGGTACAATTCCCACCCACCAACCATGAGTTTTTCGATAACCTTTCTCATCTACCTCACCCCACTCAGCAGTTCCAGTTTTACAAGCTACCGCTCCATTGGCCAAACTCTCCTTCACATCTGCCTCTGGAGTAGTTACCGCTTCGTTATAGGAGAAAAAAGGAAAAGCAGTCCCCCCTGGCGAACACACATCAAGTAATCCTTCTAATACCAAATTTAAATTCTGTTCTTGAATTCCAATCTCATGACAGTTATTCCCTTCTTGAATGGTCAGTGTGGGCGTACACATCGTACCGTTATTCCCCACTGTTTGAATCATCTGGTTCACCTGCAACGGAGTAACCGTCAGGTCCCCTTGCCCAATTCCAAAATGATACGTATTGCCTAGATACCATTGTTCTCCGGTGGCCTGTTCTTTCCAGGCCGGATCAGGCACCAACCCAGCTGCTTCACCTGCTAAATCAATCCCAACTTTCCGCCCGAAACCAAAGGAACGAGCCATGGCTGCTAATAAATCAGGCCCAACCCATTCCGCTGTTTTATAAAAGAAAATGTCATTACTTCGAGCTAAGGCTTCGACCACATTAATTTCCCCCTCTACTCGGCCATAACCCCAGTAGTACCATGATCGGTATTCATAATCGCCTACTTCTAGACTCCCTTCGTCAGTCACGGTAGTATCAGCGGTCAACTTCTCATTTTCCAAGCCAGCTAGAGCGGTCACAATTTTAAAAACTGACCCTGGTGGATAAGCCCCCCCAATGGCTCGATTAAAAAACGGTTTTAAAGGATCATTGAACCACGCGTTAACTACATTCTTTCGTGCTTTTTCCTGTTCTGGGTCGGCATAAGGAGTACTCATGATATTGTCATCAAAAGTGGGTTTGCTGAGTAAAGTTAAAATTTGACCATTACTGGCATCGGCAATAATGACACTTCCTCGCTGGTCTCCTAAAGCTTGATAGGCAATTTCTGATAAATAAGGATCCAAAGTAGTTTGGATATTCTCCCCAGCAATTGGTTCAACTTTTCGAATAACTCGTTGCCGTTCCCCATTTGCATTGATTTCAAAATAGGTACTCCCGTTCTTGCCCATTAAGCGATCATTAAACTTCAATTCTAATCCAGATTTTCCAATGAGTGAGGTGGGTAATAAATTTGAGTTTTGTTCTAAGTCTTCAGCAGTTACGCTCCCCACATAACCTAATACTGGAGATAGTACCGTCGGATGGAGATAATTACGTTGTTCCTGAGAAGTGACACGACTTGAATCACTCGCTATAGCATTCAACGCCTGAGTAGAATCTAGAGGAGTCATTTGCGAATATAAAGCGGTGGGAGATTCAAGTTGATAATACTGCTTTTTATTGAGGACTAATGGCTGATTATATCTGTCCAAAAAAATACCTCGAGATGCGAGCACTGGCATCACAAAAAATCGATTATTATCTGCTCGATTAAGAAAAGTCTCTCCTCGGACTAATTGTACATCCACCAACCGAACCGCTAAAAAGCTGACCAACAGGGCTAACCCAAAAACGTAGAGTCGAAACGCCCATTGCTGAGGAAAAATTTTTTTTAACATTACCCTATTTTAACCTATACCTTTGAGAGAAACCAATGCTGCCACTTCGATACTTCCATAAACGACTCAAAAAAATAAGCAGTGTCGTCCCCACTAAAATTGCTCCATGATAACTGACTGTCACCCAATTGACGGAGAATGAAGTCAACACCCACAAGCTGATGGTTTGGATTCCTGCTACTACCATTAATCGACGAATTTCTCCTGACATAAATTTAGATAGCCATTCATATAAAAAGATGCCACCTACTAGAATCACCATTGCCTGCCAAAAGGGAAGTACATAGATTAAACCTAGTGGTATTCCCCATCCCAAACTGCTCCAGAGTCGTAACTCTGAGGACATATCTGCTGTTACTAAAAATAGTCCCATCAAAAAAGCAATAGGTAAACCAAAAGCATGTTCTAAAGACAAAAGAACTAATAATCCACTAAATTCCAATATTTTCTTCAACCAGACGTTCATTTCACTACCTCCACTATTCGAGAGTCATAGAATGAAACTAACTGCTCAATATAGGCTTGCTGGGTCGAGGAAGCAGGATCTTTTTTGATATAGCTAATTTTGCCTACAAAAATATCTTTTTGAATCCCTTCTTGACCAGCAGTCACCACTCGTTCTTGAAGCTGTAGTTCAACATCGCTTGGAATCTCAGTTAAGACAATATGTTTGCCATCACCAATGATAATTCCTTCTATATTCTGTTCAGTTTTCACTAAAATTGGTTGGGTCTCTTCACTAGAAAGTAAAATTACTAAAGCTTGATGATCTGATATTTTACCAATTCGACCCACCAGCGTCTGAGCAGATAAAACTAAATCTCCTTCCATCACTCCCTCTTGGCTCCCACTGCCAATAGAAGGCTGACCATAAGCAATAATGGGCGTGGAGATGAGATTCTGCGTTAGTTTCCGATCAGTGTTCTCCACTAAAGCTCGTAAAGCCTCATTTTCCTCTTTGAGAGCATTCATTTCTCCCAGTTGGGCTAAGGCCTCAGAGTATCGAAGCTCTAGATCTTCAATTTTATTACTAGCTTGATATGCATTTTGAAAAAGTTGATAGGGTTCGAGTAACCAACGGGCTAATCGAGCGGTTTGGGTTTGTAATGGTAAGAGTAATTTTTCTCCACCTTGTCGTAGAGGTTGATCCAGATTTACAAACTGTAACACTCCAGCAATAAAAATAACGAGCAAAACACTCAAATAGGATCTAGGAAACACTAACCGGTCATGATTATCCCAACGCATAGGCTAATCCCCTTACTACATCATACTCTGACTGAGGCATCTTACTGACTTTACAATGAAGTGCGTCAGTTAGTACATTTTCAAGCCCCAATATTTGACTTGATCCACCAGTTAAAATAATACCGCTTTCTACAATTTCATTTACCAATTCTGATGATAAAGTACTAAAGAGTCCTAAAATTTGATGAGTAATTTCTTGAGTGAGCTTTTGAAACTCTGCCTCAAAATCGCTAGCCGTAACAGTCAAAGTAACCGGCAAACAACTGACTAGGTCCTTTCCTCTAACCACAGTAGTATGTTTTTTGAGATTTCGTTGACTAATACTCCCTATTTCATCTCGAATTGAATAAGCGGGTTGTAAACCAATCTCCACATGATATTGTTGACGAATAGTTTTGATGATCGCTTGAGTGTAATCAAGTCCCCCTACTAAAATAGATTTTTGTGCCAATTCTTCTCCCTGTGCCAGCAACATGATGTCAGTGGAACCATTCCCCATAATCAAGATACACCCGGTAGCCCCAATCTTCTTTTGATGTAACAGTGACTGATAAACAGCTTGGCCACGGTGAATAAACTCAACTTGATCGCCTCCTAAATCTTTAAAAATTCCCCCTAAAACAGTTTGATGAGACGAACTCAAACTTAAAGGAATAGCTACTTTAGCTTGGAATCGTACAACTGGGGCTGGTTCTATTTTTTTCAAAACCTCCTGTAAAAACAGTTTCAGTAAAGTACGATTATGAATTGCATCTCTTTCCAGGGGAAAAACTACTTGAATTGAGGGTGCCGTTCGACCCAATAATGAAAAAGCTTTACTACCAACTGCCACCACTTCTTTAGTCGAATCATGAACAGCAATACAGGTAGGCTCATCAAATACTAACTTGCGTCCTACCATGACTCGTGTCTTAAAAGAACCCAAATCCACACCCAAATGAACTACTTTCAACGGGGTCAAAGACACCAATTTTGAAACCAAGTAACTAAATCGGCTCATACAAAATTATTCAGCAGGCGGCAATAAGTGGTTGAGTTTTTCCGCAGCCTGTCTCCATTTGTCATTCTGGATCAGACTTTCGGCTTCGTCAATGGCTGACAATTTTTCGGATTGTCCTTCAAAGTACTCTTTCATTCCAACAATTCGTTCCCGCACCATGTCTTCTTTCAATTGTAAGGCCTTTTCCAACATGATTTCTTCTAAATCAGGAATGAGTTTTTCTAAATAGGTAATAATTTCTTCTTGCTTTTGATCTTCTGAAACATCCGTCTTATCCATTAATTTTTTGAGCTCTGTCAATTCTTCTTGGGTAATTAACAGCTCAACATCACTCTCTAAGAAATCTTCCCAAATAACTTGTTGCAATTCATCCAAAAATGACTCTTTTTCTTCTTCCGTTCCATCTTCTACTCCTAATAAGAAGAAAATATTTTGGTCTTCCAGAGTTTCAGAAGAACCAGATTCAGTGCTTGGACTCACTGGAGTTGCCGAAGCTGGGGTTGAAGAAGTAGCTGAGACTGGTTCTGGGGTCACTGCTGGAGTTTCAGTGGGAGTGGCAGCTGGCATTGAAGCACTAGGAGCAGCCGGGGTAACATCTGCTGGACTGGGTGAAGCAAAATCTGTTTGGTAATGTTCAGTAACCGGAGCCTCACTGGCGGGAGCCGGAGTTGCAACCGATGACTGAGGTGGCTGATAAGAATCCACATAGGAATTCGTTGACTGTGTATTCGGTTGAGTTGGGGCCATGTTGGAATCTTGGGGCAGGTTGGTATCCATACGAGTAAATCTCCTTTTACAATCTCTCCTCTACTTAGTAAGGGATTACTGTTAATAGTACCATATTAACCGCTAGCTGATTACTCCTAAATCACTTATACTGCATAGTATGTCGTCGTCTCAGCTTGATAGATTTTTTCAGAAAACCATTCTGGTTTTGACTCATTTTTTGATTTTTATCTTGCCTTTTACGTTTACCTGGATAAATGATGAGCTTTTCGAGTTTAATAAAATGATGGTTACTTACGGATTAGTAGCTATCCTCCTTTGTTTTTGGTTGGCTCGAATGGTAATTCAGGAAAAAATTTTAATCAAACGTACCCCTTTCGATATCCCCATTCTCCTATTTTTAGGATCTCAAATTTTGTCAACCATTTTTTCGATTCATCCACGTACCTCTCTGCTAGGCTACTACGGTCGCTTTAATGGTGGACTGCTTTCCACTATTACCTATACTACTTTTTATTATGTAGTAGCTAATAATCTAAGTCGCAACCAAGTGAAGGGATTATTGTTGACCTTATTTGCGAGTGCTTTCGGTGTGACTGTCTACACTTTGCCTGAGCATTTTGGACATTCTCCCAGTTGTTGGCTCATTAGTGGTGGCAAAAACTTTGGAGTCTCATGCTGGGTTCAGGATGTTCAAAACCGAATTTTTGGTACTTTTGGGCAACCCAACTGGTTAGCTGCTTATACTATAGTATTGATTCCACTCGGGATTGCCTTGAGTGCCATTTCACCTTCAAAAATAAAAAAAATAAGTTTCGCTGCTATTACTGTTCTTCTGACCACAACCCTTCTCTTTACCAAATCCCGGTCTGGTTTTCTGGGCTTAGCAATAGGTTTGGGAGTGTTCCTCGGTGGCGTAATCTTGTCAGCTCTTTCTAGAAAAAAGAAACTTCATTTTGAATGGTCGATGTTACCTTGGAAATCAATCAGTCTTTTATTCCTTGGCTTAGCCACTCCCATTCTCATCTTTGGTAGTCCCTATACTCCCAGTGTGTCTCAGCTTATTCATCAAGAAGTAGCAACCGAAGAGCCACCGATCACTGATCAAACCCAGAATCCCGTTGATAGATTGGAAGTGGGTGGCACCGATTCGGGAGAGATTAGAAAGATTGTTTGGAAAGGGGCAATTGATGTTTGGAAACGATATCCTCTGCTCGGATCGGGCGTTGAAACTTTTGCCTATAGTTACTACAAAGATAGACCAATGGAACACAATTTAGTTTCAGAGTGGGATTTTCTATACAACAAAGCTCACAATGAATTTCTCAATTTCCTAGCAACTACCGGCATAGTGGGATTAACAACTTATCTGCTACTACTAGGTTGGTTTGGAGTTTCGGTATTACTTCAGCTTTGGCCACATAAGCAAGCTTCCACTCCACTCTCAAACCAGGAAAAAATAGTCGCCGCTGGGCTCAGTGGTGGAATTACTGCCTTAAGCGTGTCCAACTTTTTTGGATTTTCTACGGTTACAGTCAATCTGTTAATGTACCTATTTTGGGCTATTTTTGCTGTCTTGCTCATTCCCCAGAAACAAATCAACCGTGCTACTAAATCGATTTCAACTTTTCAATATTTTAGCCTGGGAATGGTCTTCCTGATTGGTGCATATATTTTAATAATCATTTCAAATACTTGGAAAGCTGATGTCTTGTATGCCAGTGGCACCAATTTAGCTAAATCAACAGACTTGATCCAAGGGGCACAAGAATTAGAACAAGCTGTTCTTAAATCTCCACATGAGGCCATTTATCAAGATCAGCTGGCGAGTGCTTATGCCCAAATCGCCGTGGCCCTAGCTGAAACCAATGATGCAACTTTAGCAGCTCAGTTCACTCAAAAAGCAGTTGAAACCAGTGACCAAGCCATGAAACTTAATTCCGTTCATCTCAATCTCTACAAAGATCGGGCTCGTATTTATATCTTGTTGGCTCAAATAAATCCCAACTATTTACACCCAGCTTTGGAAACGCTTGATCAAGCTCAACAACTGGCCCCAACTGACCCCAAAATTACGTATAATCGAGCACTCATTTCGCTTGAATTAGGTCAAACAGAAATTGGGCAACAACTTTTAGAAACTACTTTAAAAATGAAGCCAAATTATGGAGCAGCTCGAATTAAATTAGCCGAGTTACTTGCCAAGCAAGGTAAAATAGAAGAAAGTATCCAACAGTATCAATATATTCTAGATTATATTAACCCTGAAGATGAAGCGAGTCTAAAACAGATTGAAGCTCTCCGTCATCAAGTTGAATCATGAAAATTATTACCGTTCCCCATCCCACTTTACGACAGTCGGCAGCGCCTATCATGAAAGTTGATAAAAAAACGGTTTCCTTGATATCTGATTTAGCGAAAACTTTAAAAAATAAACGGAATCCACGGGGAGTGGGCTTAGCTGCCCCTCAAGTGGACAATCTTATTCGAGCTTTCGCCATTGACCAGTCAGGGAAAGAACATGAGCAAGATATTAAAGTTTTCCTCAACCCGGTAATTACAAAACATAGTTTCAACAAATCTCTCGGTGAGGATCCCAAAGCACCTACTTTAGAAGGTTGTCTCTCTATTCCCAAACTCTATGGACCAGTTCCTCGGTGGGAATGGGTTGAGGTTGAATTTGATGAAATTGTGGAAGGGGAGCTTCAACGTCAAAAAGCTCGTTTTGACTGGTACATTGCTCGTGTTTTTCAGCATGAGCTCGATCATCTCGATGGGGTTTTATTTACTGACTACTCACTCGAATATGATCTCCCACTCTATCAAGAGAATGAAGAAGGCAAGCTTGAGGAAATGTTAGATCGACAAATTATTAAAGTGTTTTAGAAAGAAACTTTATCATGACAATTTCAGTGGCAGTGGCGGGCTCTACTGCTCGCACCGCTCAATGTGTCCAAGCTTTGCAAGATGACCCTAATTTTGTTATTTCTTGGATCCTGACTCCTGAACCCAAACCCATCGGTCGCAAACAAACTTTGACTCAAAACCCCCTGCACCAATTGGCTCAACAGCAGCAACTCCAAACATATTTGATTCAGCAAAAAATTACCAAAGACTTACTCGTCTCAGCTGTTCAGCCAGACATTTTATTAGTAGTCGACTTTGGCTACTATGTCCCTACTTGGTTACTAGAATTTCCGAAAATAGCCCCGCTAAATATTCACCCTTCTGCTCTACCTCGCTGGCGTGGCAGTTCACCAGGGCAATTTGTACTATTATATGGAGACTCAGAATCAGCAGTTACTTTAATGAAAATGAACCGCCACTTGGACCAAGGGCCAATTATTACTCAGCTTCCCTTTTCAGTTCAGCCTACTTGGACACAACAACAATACTATGACCACAGTTTTGAGCTGATGACGGCTCAGCTCCCGCAACTGATACATGAATTTACCACCCAGCCCACTCAAGTAACTGAACAGCCTCTGGAGTCGCCTACTCCAGCAGCAGTTAAAATCGACAAAAACGATACTTTTATCGAGTGGGATATCTGCCAGGCTGCTATGCGGGGCAACTCCCAAATTTCAATTCAACCACAATCAACTCTTCTTGGACAAGCCCACCAACATCACCATTCTTGGCCACCAACTCTTGAACATGCCTGTCGAGCTTTTGCCATTTCTCCAGGTCTCTGGACCATCGTCCCGACCCATAAAGGAGAAAGAAGATTAAAAATTCTTGAATGTATCATTCAGAGTGGGAAACTACTGCTACAACAAGTTCAACTGGAAGGCCAGCAACCAGCTCAGTGGAATCAGGTGAAGAATATTGTTTTGGAAGAGTGAATTCTATTCAGCTTTAGTGTAATGGGTCGTTACCCCAGCACTTTTCAGCTGTCGTAACACTTTGGTAGGCACTTTCATCTTCACTTTTTTGCCCTCAGCCATAACGGTGACGGTGTGAAGATTACGTTTAAAAGCATGTTTAGTGCGATTTTTTGCATGAGAAACTCGATTTCCCATGTGACTAACTTTTGGATATTTAATGGTAAACTTTGGCATAGACGTGTATTGTATCATTAAGTCGCTACTAGAGCAAAGTTAATAGAGTGGTATACAATAAGGAACGAACAATTGGCGAACCGCTCACGGAATCACGAAGGAGATAAACTATGATTGATGTTCTTTTTAGCAGCCCTATCCTCTTTGTAATTATTGCTCTCGGTTTGGTCTTGGCCATTACTATTCACGAATTTGCCCATGCTTTTATTGCTGATAAATTAGGCGACCCCACTCCTCGTTATCAAGGACGGGTTACTCTCAATCCTTTAGCCCACTTAGATCCTTTAGGAACCATTGCGATTTTACTGACTCGATTTGGTTGGGGAAAACCAGTCCAATATGATCCTTATAATTTAAAAGAGCCTGTCCGTGATACAGCCCTGATTGCTTTGGCTGGACCAATGTCTAATTTAATTTTAGCTTCATTATTATCAATTCTGATTCATGTAGTGACTTTGCCCGAAATGGTTGTTTACGGCATTATTCAAATTATGATCATTAATGTGATGCTAGCTTTATTCAACTTAGTTCCCGTCCACCCACTAGATGGTGGGAAAATTATTTTAACGCTACTACCTAAAAAAACAGCCTACGAGTATGAATCGTTTATGCAGCGATATGGCATTTTGGTTTTATTACTCCTGATTTTTCCTTTAACCGGAGGAGCTTCACCTGTATCTCGACTGATTTCACCAGTCATTAATGTGGTAATGAACCTTCTATTGTGGTAAGTTTATGAGTCAACTTGATATCCAGACTCTTGTTTTAGGACAGCTAGATACAAATTGTTATCTGGTAACAGACCATACGTTGGGTGAAACTATGGTGATTGACCCGGCTGATGATGGCACTGTTATTACTGATCAGATTTTGCAATCTCAACTTCAACTTAAATACATAGTCTTAACTCACGGCCACTTCGATCACTGTTTGGGGTTGTTAGAAGTCAAGTTAAATTTTGGGGTTCCTATTTTGATGCACCAGGCCGATCAATTTTTATTGGATTCTCTGCCCCAACGAGCCTCTCATTGGATCCACCAATCAGTTCCCCCTGCTCCGCCTGTAGATAAATATTTGGTAGAGGGAAATACTTTTACTTTGGGGAATACTCAATTCACTGTGCTGCATACTCCAGGCCATACTCCAGGAAGTATTTCTTTGCTCTCTGATGATCTCATTTTTACAGGTGATACTTTATTTAAAGATAGTATTGGTCGTTATGATTTTAGTTACTCAAGTTACAAAGATTTACAACATTCACTCAAACGGCTATTGGAATTACCACCGGGGTTGGTGGTCTATCCTGGCCATGGAGAGAGGACAGAGATCAAAGAAGAAATCAACTCACAGCTTGTCTTAACCGCTTCTTAGATTCATCCCATACTTGGTTCCAACCATATTCTATTTTTTCTTCTTCTGTAATTTCACTTTCGGTAATTTTATTCTCGATAGTTTCAATAATACTTTCTAGCTCTTCGGTACTAATTTTAGTCAAACCTGATTCAACTCTCATTATAAAAGCTGACAATAAGTTCCTTAATTGTTCAATGATAGCCCTATGAGGTTCTCCTGATTCACTTAAAACTTGATGTCCAGGATTGAGCTTTAACTTCTGGAAAACTTGCAACCAGTACTCATATTTGGATTTATCAGTTAATCCTCGATCTTCTTGTGGGTTTGAATCTGGATTCGTCATTTAGGGCTCCTTTTCTTTCTACTTACTCAATTTAATTATAATTTCCTAATTTATTCACCAGAGTATCTAATGGTTCATTTTGAGAATTTTGAACCAAGCTTAGCATTTGGTCCAAATAAATCAGAGCGTCCTTTGCCCATTTTTTATTCTCTTTTGGATTAAAATTTACCTTCTTTAAAAATCTGCCAATGGCACTATTTTCATCAGGAATTTGAGTCCGAGAACTCTCAATCTGATGAATTAAGCTCCGGATTGCTTCTTGAATAATTTCTCGAATTGATTGGTCATTTTCACCATACTCTTTTAAAGTAGCTTGAGCATCTGATATCATATTGATGATATCAATAAGTTCACCGTTTTGGGCTATCTGTCTCACCAGTTGAGCCACATTCTCAGGAGCCTCAACATTCTCTTCAGTCTCTGACCAAACTGGATTATTAGCTCTTCTCCATTCGGCTCGTCTAAACATGTTTTTAAACGATAACTAATTATTTCCGAGCGAGGAATACTGGCGACTCCCACTTCTGCCACTCGGATGGGTGCCACGGCTGACATATTCTCACCAGCAGTACTACTCACTCCCTCGCCACTTTGAGGCTCAACCTGGTCAACTTTTTCTGCCATACTTTTATCATAAGGCATCTTCTCAAAAAACACTAGTTTTTTTGATTCATTCAAGAGGTTCGTTCTGAAATTCGACTTGATCTGCTGTTAAGTGAAAGTGATCTAATAAGTCTCGAGCGACACAATCAATTGGAAAAGATTGCACTTCACTAAGCAGTCTTTCCATCCAGAAAACTTGATCCAGTGCCTTATCAATAATTGTTTCTTCTGTGTCCTTTCCCTTTCGAAGTAGTTTTTCTTTTTTTAAAACTAACAAAAAATGTCTCAATGCACTATCTGTCGGAATGTTCTTTGAAAGACGAATTTGATTAATTGTTTCTGCTAATATCTGCAAACAACTATCTATACACTCTCGAATATTCTGCTCAGTCATGACTATAATAGGATCTGCTTCATATATTTTTTGAATAACCTCAGGATCTGCTAAATATTTTAAAAGCAAAAAGATATCACCCGTATCTTCATATAAACCTAAATCAGGCTCCGGACAATTCACTTCAGGTAAAGAAAATTGTCTCTTATCTACAAGACTTACGACAGTCGGGAATGGTTCAAAGGGTTGCCCAAGTATTACTGCACCAATCGGTGAGAATATTGGTTCGCCATCAGATGGTTGTTTACTTTCGTCGGCTTCTATACCGCACATAAACACGTCATACTACATCGGTCACTTTTTTGTGAGTGATTCATCTTTACTCTCTTTTTCTCTTTCCTTATAATCAACAGTATGGACCAAACCTCTCCTTTTGCCCAACTACTTTTTACGCTCCTCAAAGCAGCCTTATTAGTAGTGGTGATTGTTGGGTTGTCAATTTGGGGGATCCGCTACTTGGGAGGAATTCCTTTGTCAGTTAGTCAAACTACTACTCAAAAACAATCAACCTTTAATGTAACTGGTGAAACCGAAGTCACTGCTATTCCCAATAAAGCCCAGGTTTCTCTTGGAGTGACTGTCCAAGGTTCAACGGTAGCTCAAGTTCAGGATGACCTCAACTCAAAAATTAATAGTATTTCTCAACAACTGAAACAATCAGGGATTGAGACCAAAGATATTAAAACCCAAAATTACAACATCTCTCCGACCTATGACTATAGTGGTGAAACCCAACGAATTACGGGTTACACTGCCAGTACTTCATTAGTCGTCAGTGTAACTGATTTTGACAAACTTAATGAAGTCATTGATCAAGCTACCGCTCTTGGTGCTAATCAGGTGGGTGGAATTTCATTTGGTCTGACTGCCGAAAAACAAGAAGAACTCAATAATCAAGCTCGAGAAGAAGCCATTGCTGATGCTAAACAAAAAGCAGCAGATTTGGCGCGACTGTCGGGTTTAAAACTGGGTAAGATCGTGGATGTAATGGAATCCCCCAATATACAAACACCTGTCCCAATGTATGCCGCTAACCAACTGAAGCTTGATTCGGCTGCCGGACGAACCGCTACCAGCGTAGAACCAGGTTCTAATACTTATACCTATACCGTGACACTCAGTTACGAAACTTTGTAAGTTTGTGAGATTCTTCCCCTCATTTCTTACGAAAGCTACTTGAGAAAAGTAGTTTCTCCTTACTTCTTTCTTACAATTTACTTAAACTAAATTGATGCTCTTCCGCCATAGTAGGGCTTGATAGTAGAGAGACAAAAGGAGGATAGAATGAACGATTCTGGAAACAACCCTTATGCACTGAAAGCAGAAGCTGCCTTTGAAGAATTAACAGCCAAAGCCAATCAATTTATGGCACAAGCCAAAGGGAAAATGGCTGATGTTCAAATGCAAGCCGATCAACAAAAGATAGAGGCTGAAATTAATGAGCAAATAGCACAATTAAGATCTCGGCTCAATGAGCTAAAAGAGCAAGGTGAAGCCGCTAGTGATGAAATGAAAACGGAATTTGAAAATGCGACTCAAATGGTCCAAGCTAAATTGGACAGTATGGTAAACTCATCGTCAACAGATAAAGAGTAACTACTTTTAATAAAGGATCTTCCCTATGCAATCAAATGTCGTCATCATTGAAGATGAACCTGAAATGGCAGAATACATCAAAGATGTCATCCAGGATCATGGATTTTTAGGTTTTACCAGTAATTCTGGTGCTGAAGGGATGAATTTAATTCGAAAGGTTCAACCCGAGTTGGTCCTACTTGATTTAATGCTCCCCGATATTGATGGTCGCAGTATTTGTAAAAAAATTAAACAAGATTTCCCGAATATCAAAGTGATTATGATCACTGGTCAAGATTCGAGTGATGACGTGGCGAAAGGCTTAGAATACGGAGCTGATGATTATTTAGCCAAACCAATTGATACTACTGTTTTAATGGCCAGGATTAAAGCCAGACTCAGAAACACCAATCTCCAAAAGAAAACCTTAGAGTGCGGTGATTTAACCTTAGATCAAGAAACGCATGAAGTGCGTCGCGGCGGAAAAGTCATCAATTTAACTCCACAAGAATATCGACTTCTAAATTATCTGATGGTCAATAAAAATATGGTGCTGAGTCGGGAAATGATCTTAAGTCGTATTTGGCAAGGTAATCCTGATATAGAAACTCGTGTCGTAGATGTTTATATTGGCTATCTAAGATCGAAAATTGACTTCAAAAAGCCCAAATTAATTAAGACCGTTCGCGGGTTTGGCTATACCTTGAAAAACGTTTGATCCTTCATTCACAGCTGTACATTCTCACTCACTGCTTCTACTACTTCGTCAAAGTCTAATGGCTTAGGAAAATAGCCGGCAAGATTTTCAAAATTAACTTGATCCACAACCGTGGGATCAGAAGACATTAAAAAAACTGGTGTTTTTTGAAGTTGTGGATAATTGCGAATCGCGTTTAATTGGGACAGACCATCTTGCTTATCGGCAAACCACACATCCAATAAAAAAGCGTCAGGGTGAGTTTCAGCAAGAGCATTGACAAATCGAGTCGAATTGTAGGTGATAACCTGGTATCCTTCGTCTAGAAAAATATGCTTCAGTTCTCCTGCCAACTCTTCATCATCATCAATCACTACAATAGTTGGTTTCTTCATTTCGAAGTTTATTTTAGAAACCAAACATGAAGAAAAATTATGAAATTTATTTCAAATCAGTAAGAGGTAACTCTAAAGTAAAGGTCGAACCTTTCATCAATGCACTTTTAACCTTAATATCTCCATTATGGCGTTCCATAATAGTTTTGACTAAAGCCAGTCCCAAACCCAATCCTGAAACTCGACGAATATTCGGGGAAGAAACTCGGTAATAAGGTTCAAAAATTTTATCTAAATCAACCTTTTTAATACCTACTCCAAAATCTTGAACTTCAATGAAGACCATGTTTTTCTTTTTTGAAAGCGTTAACATGACTGGGTCTGTTTCATCAGAATATTTGAAAGCATTCGTAATTAAATTAGTAATAGCTTGCCGAATTCTGATAGAATCAACCGATAATAATAATTTTTTGTCTTTGACCTTATCCTGATAAACGAGCTGACGATTGGGAAAACTGGTTTTGAGTTCATTGGCTACTGCTGCCGTTAATCGTTTAATATCAGTCAGTTTTTTATTGATCGCAAATGACTTTAAAGAATACCGAGTGGCATCAGAAACATCATTCAGCATTTGAGCAATCATTTTGATCTGAGTGTTAATCTTGCCAATATTGTCCCCTACTGAAGAGACATTCTTTTTAAAGTATTTATTGAGGTAATAGGTATAGGCTTTAATTAGGCCAAGGGGTTGCTTCAGCTCATGACTGACCATTTTAATAAACATCTTTTGCAAGTATTGTTGATTCAACTCTGAAGTTACATTTTTAAAAGTCATAATCACATCAGTCAATTTCCCATCTTCCATAATTGGCCCAGCACTGACTAAATAAATTCGTTTAGAATTTCTGGTTCTGACTACAATTTCTTGATTTTCTACAATTTTTTGGTTCTTGAGAACGCGATAGAAGGCAAACCTGTCTTTTTTAAAGGATTCTCCATTAATGGTAGTGACTGTCTTGAGAAAAACACTTAGCTTGAGTGATTTTTTCCCTTGAAGATTAAAATCTTTGCGAGCCATATCATTCACAGAAGTCACTTCCCCTTCTTTGTTAATTAAGAAGACAGAAATGGGTAAAGGATTAAAATATTGGGCGAAGTTTCTCTTAATAATTGGTGACCTCTACTAAATGACTAAACCTGGCTATATTGTATACACCAGGTTTAGATAAAGATAGTAGCCAAATGTTAGGCTAAAATTCCAAAAATACCAACAACTATAGACAAAATAATACTAAACAGTAAAGCGGCCCAGAAGCCATCAATTCTGAAACCGGGGATCACTGCAGCTGCTAAGTATAAAATAATGACGTTAATCACTAGCGAGAATAAGCCCAGAGTCAAAATGTTGACTGGGAGAGTTAACAGCACTAATACTGGTTTTACAACTGCATTGAGTAATCCCAACACTACCGCTACTAAAACTGATGTTAAAAACGAATCTACCATCACTCCTGGTACAATATAAGCTGATAATAAAACGGCAATGGCATTAATAATAAGCGATATAATAAATCCCATATCTGCTCCTCTCTGTTTATTCAATATTAAAAGTAATT
Organism: uncultured Pseudomonadales bacterium; assembly: GCA_964625685.1. Taxonomy (GTDB): domain Bacteria; phylum Patescibacteriota; class Microgenomatia; order UBA1400; family PJMF01; genus CAZVBO01. The sequence goes on along the minus strand of CAZVBO010000002.1, from coordinate 45,766 downwards.
ATCGAATTCCTCTATTAGAGTCAAATCAGAAACAAGTAAGAATTAGATTAAAACATGGTTGACTGTAGATGAAAGTATGGAGTTTTATTTTGGTAACGCTTAATCGCCAGCGAAATTATCTTCTCCAAAAAGTCTCCGTAATCCATGCCCACTAGCTTAGCCACTGAAGGGAGACAATCGGGTGTATTAATAGATGGATTGGGATTAAGTTCAAGCACATGTGGATTATTATTGGCATCGAGTTTAATTTCAACTCGTCCATAATCATGACAATCCAGAATGTTATACGTATCAAGAGCTATTTCAGATATCAGAGACAACAATTTTTGACTGACATTTTTAGGTGGCCTTTGTTCAATAATTTGTTTTTTAAACTTACTATTCTCACCAAATTTGACGTCAAAAGGGTAAATATGCCACTGACCTTCCGGTAAGTGGGCAAAAATGGTCCGGGAAAGAGGGAGAACTGTTAAGTCCTCTTCCTCACTGCCCATAATAGACACATCATACTCATCCCCATCTAAATATTCTTCAATTAAGGCAGGTCGCTGGAGTTGTTGAACCACATACTCAACTTGTCGTTTAAGTTGTTTCTTGTCAGTCACTACGGAATCGTTAGTGATGCCAATTGAATTGTCCGTATTCGCTGGCTTCACAATTAAAGGAAATTTTAAGTCAGTACGGATTTCTTCATTTACATCATAGACATAATCCCATTTAGCCGTCGGAATATTATGATACGTCAGCAATTTCTTGACTTTAATTTTGTCGATGCATAACCCTAAAGTAAAAGGGTTTGAACCGGTATAGGGAATTTGAAAAGCATCAAAGAGTGAAGCGATGTGAGGTTCTAGCAAGCTAGATCCATTCAGTCTTTCACCCACATTAAAAACTAAATCAATCGTGCCACTTTGGAGAAGACTGACTGCTTTATTGAGTTTGTTAAAGTCAATGAAAACCGTTTTATAGCCTCGTTCATTAAGGGTCTGCTGAATGTTGTCACCCACCGCACTCAGTTCTGCTTCTACTCCACCCTGTTGCCGATCAAAGGTATTACAAGCAATTCCAATTACCAGTTTACGTTGATTTTGAAGGCTCGTATGACGAATTTTTTCAATTTTGGCTCGGGATTTAAAAAGATCAGATTTGAACGAGGCTGCTTTAAATTGAGAAGTGCGCTTCGTTTTTCCAATCGCAGATTCTCCTGAAAAAGGCACAATTTCATAGTCAATTTTTTTAACAGCTGCTTCTAAATTATCACGAGCATCATTGTGGTTATCACCACTGGCGGTAATCCAACCTAAAAATTCATAATCTTCGGGAGGCACAAAAACTGAGTCACCCACTTCTTTGAAAAAGTTAAACTCCTCAACATGATATTTTTTAGAAAATGATTCAGGAACATCTAAACTGGAAATAACTCCTGACTTGTCAGCCAACAATTCCTGGGTAGCTAAATAACGATAAGGTTTACTCGGTTTATCAATTTTCTCAATGTAATTACCAATCGCAATATCAACAGCCCCCTCAATCAAATCGACATGCCAAGCATCTTTGACAAACAAGTTGATACAGTCACCTCCCATCCGTAGGTTAACTTCGATGGGAACCGGACCTTGATTACTATATTTGGCCTCAAAATGAATGCAACCATTCATAATGCCTAATTTTTCGAGGGTAATTTCTGCCATTGAGATAAGTTCTTGTTGTGAATCAGGATGCAGAGTGGAAGGAATAGCTTCCCCATTATCCACAAAGAAGGGTTCTTGAGTTTGCCAATTATCGGTAATGGAATAAAACTTGATTTTGCCATTCTGAACGAGAATATCAATGTCAACTTCATCTCCATCAATGTACTCTTCTACCATCAGACTCAAACTATCTTGTAAGGCTGATTCTACTGTGGTTGACACATTTTCCTTAAGATAGGAATAGACCTCTTTGAGCTCTGTCATATCTTCTGCTTTGATCACGTAGGAACTACTCGATCCATGTGTCGGTTTAATCACCACCGGGAAGGTTACCTGTTGAGACAGTGTTTTAAAATCATTTTCTGATTGAATTAAACAGTGCCGAGGAGCAGGAAGTTTATTTTCTTGGCAAAATTCACGAAAAGCGTATTTGTCACGAACCTTTTTGGCTACCTCATAAGGAATCCCAATCAAACCAAATTTTTCTGCAATTTTGGCCGTCAGTAAGACATCATCTTCCCAAAAGGTGACAACGCCATCGACAGAATTATGCTTCAAGTATTTTTTGACTTGGCGGAGAGTCTCATCATGACTGGCAGTATTCGCCAAAATCCACTCGTCAACATAGGGTTTGGCCCAGTTGACTTCTTTGTTAACCACGATCGTGTGTAAACCGAGCTTTTTGAGACGTTGCAGGATAAATCGTTTTTTGAGGGATCCGGTATTAATGACTAAGATACGTTTATTTTTAAGGGGTTGGGTTGAAAGTGGTTTTCCCGGCATGGTGGGTGTTTTGATTGTAGGATATTTTTGCGAAATGAGAATGGGAAAATTAGATACTGATTTCCCGATCTTCTTCTACATAATCATGAATGAGTAATCCTAACAAAGTTTGATAAGGAATTTGTTTCCGCTGAGCTTTGGCTTTGATTCGAATAAGATCGAGTTGATTGACTCGAATCGTAACTGGTTTAGAGTTATGCAACTCTCGATACTGCTGAGCGGACTCTTTGAGCATTTTTTTGGTTTCTTCTAATTCAGAGGTTGAAACCTCCTCGAACTCACCTCTTTCAAAAGCTTGTTCCAACATTTGCTCTTCATCATTTAATATTTGATCGGCTAGTGGGTTCTGGGTGTGTGTGGATTTCATTATTTTCTCCTTTTTAAATATCTACTGGTAAAAACCCTACTCGCAAACATCGTCTTCAAGTAAATTTCCTTCTTTCTGGTATTAATAACATATGGCACAGCATAGGCATAGTTATTGATGTTTAAAATATAGATACGGTGATGTTTATATTTTTTACTAGGATGAATGATATCGGCCAAAACTTTGTCATTTTCAAGAGCTTTAATTGCATCTTCAAAACAAACTCCTCGAGTGACTTTCAGCAGTTGATTTTTTTCTTCGTTAAAATGAATCCTGAAAGTCATACCGCAATTGTATCACTTGTACATTAATTGTCAATACATATGCTATTTGCTACACTGTAAAGTGTGAATATCTCCACCCACTCTCAAACCAAGAAAATAACTATTTCTCCCACAATGACTGCTTGGGAATATCCAGTTTTAGATAAAGCTCTTCATGGGGCAGTGATTGAACTTTCAGGGAGATATCCTGATACGGGTCGAGTAGTGAACGAGCTGTGCACCACCACTCTCTTTATGCCGTGTGCCCCAGCTTGGTACACAGAGCAACATCGAGAAGTGGAGTAAAAATTTGCAGATTAATATTCATTCACTAGTTAGTGAACTTAAAAGTGCTCAAAACATCTTGAAACAATTCAACATCTTCAGGAGCATTCCCCATAAGGGTAATATCAATTACTTCATCTCCCGTTTGGTCTTTGTCTAAAGGTATAATTACTTCTGTGGCTCTTCCGACAGAGTATAACTTTCCATCAGTTTCAGAAAATTCATATATATTCTTTGTAGCTTGCCTTCCATTGATTATTATCTGTTCAGAGCTTATTGGAGTATAAGAAACAGATAAGGGAGAAATTGATACTAGCCTCACATCAATTAAGTAGGCATCATCATGTCCGTCACGACATTGAAAAGGTGCTTTCCATAGTAATAAATCTCCCGGACCTCCTGAATCACAGGCTATCAACTGATCTTTAGGATAAGAAACAGAATAATTTCCATTAGTAAATGTGCTCCACTCTGCACTGCTTTCGGGGCATTCCGCAAATTCACAATTTGGTCCGGTTCGTCCTACGGAGCTCCCATCAGGACAAATTTTCGCCTCCATGGTACAAAACACTGGTTCAGTTGAAGAGGAAGGACTTGCTTCAACAATTGGCGTCTGTGAATCATCAGATTGAGCTTGTTGCGTTCCCAACCAATACCCGGCTCCTCCCGTGATACCGGCAACTACTACTCCGATGAATAAAAAGAGGAAGATTGGTAATTTATTTGATTTGGGAAGTGAAGAGTTCACAGTAGATTGCTCTTCATAGATTGGTGAAGTAACTTGATTTGGTTGGGGATTATTTTCTTCCATACGGTAATGATGACAGAAAAAGATTAGCTCTACAAGTCAAAGTATTCCCTGTAAAATGGTCTTAATGACAAAAAAAACCGTAAACAACCTCTTTATCAAAGACATCGTGCTCGCAGGCAATGATGGGCTGATTACCACCTTTGCCATTGTCGCCGGATCAATGGGGGCATCTTTTTCTACGACCACGGTGATTATCTTAGGGTTTGCCAATCTTTTTGCCGACGGTCTATCGATGTCTACCGGCACCTATCTAGGCTCTAAGTCTGAGGAACTTTCCAAAAACCCTGATAACTATGGGACTTTACCACTCAAGGCTGGCCTAATCTCTTTTGCAGCTTTTTCCATTGCCGGACTCTTTCCTTTAATTCCCTTTATCTTTTCTCTCCCCCAACCCTTTTTACTCTCAGGAATTTTGGTATTTCTGTCCTTATCGGTTATTGGGGTCTTTCGAGGAATTGTTTCCAAACAAAACATGATTAAAACTACTCTCGAAAATTTACTGATTGGTGGACTGGCCACCGCCGTGGCTTTCTTGGTCGGCGGAATTTTGGAAGGCTATCTGGAGAGGTAGGGACAATCTAATTTGAAGTCCCTCAAATCTTGCAGGTCTACTAGGACTTATCCTGCCGAGGCGGGATTGGAGATCCCCATTTTGCAGGCCCGGAGGGAATCGAACCCCCATCAAAGGTTTTGGAGACCTCTATTCTACCATTGAACTACGAGCCTAAAGTCTTTCCACTGATTTTACCTTGAGAAGTGAATTTTGTCAGTATTCAGGTCAAGAATTTTACCTGGGCTTTTTTTGTCAAACTCGTCTATACTAAATAAATGTCAACACTTCTCGATCCTTCACTTGAAAAAACTTTTGCGGAAGATAAAAAATATCTAGAAGCAACTGAGTTACCAATTATCACTGTCTCGGCTTCTTTTAAAGAAGATTTAAAACGTTTGCACGGCTTACCAGATGAAGAGTGGCTACCTGATGTGGTCATGTCCCGAGCTCATTACTCCATGGCCCTGGGTGTGGCTACCCAAGCTTGGGGAAAAAAAATTGACTACCATAAAGCCTGGATTTTTGATCCAACCAATTATGTATCTCATAAAGACTGGAAGAGTATTCGCCTGACTGAATTTGTGGGTAAAACTTTGGCTCGGCAACCTTTATTGAAAATGCTCAAAGATTTTGTTGATAAATTTGGCCGCAATAAACTGCCTATTTTAGATAGTATTACTCCTCCACTACTTCACATTACTCGAGGCTTTAACAAACCAATTCTGTCTTTTCATATTGCTGCCGGTAATATTTTAGCCCAACACGGTAAAACAGTGGTTCAGGTAATTACCGACCCTCACGTTCGAGAAGATTATCTGAATGAAGCTGAACGAGCAAACATTTCCTATTGCGTCTTTGATGAGGCCACTAAACTTGAATTTTTAGAAAAAGCCGCCTATTTAGATAAAAAAATAGATCCTAAAAAAGTGGTCGTCACCGGGCCACCGGTTGACCCTAGAGTGATTGCCGCCCGGAAAGGCAAACATGCCTGGAGGAGTGGTCCCGTCAGACTCTGTTTAACTACCGGTGGGTTGGGCACCAATAAGTATGAGATGCGACAGATCGTTCGCCAACTTTTACCCGAGCTCAACAAGAAAAACTCCGCCTTTGAACTGATGGTTTATGCTGGCACGCAGCAAGATATCTTCGAAATGATACGAGAATTGGCCCTTGAAGCTTCCCTAAAACCAACCATCATTATTGACCAAGACCAGCAGGTTGATACCACAAGATTGGGGAAACTCACACTCATGTATCATCCTCAAATCGTTGATGCCAATGAACTGCTCATCAAGTATGGTTTCCCCTGGGCTGACGGCTTTATTTCTAAACCTTCCGGAGATATGGCTTATGATGCCGTCGCGGCAGGATGCTTTTTACTCACCCTCCAGGAATGGGGCATCTGGGAACATAATATTGAAAAGATTTTTGAACAAAAAGGAATTGCTCGAGAAGCAGAGGCTGATCACATTGTCGATCAACTTCAGGTGCTGATGAGTACCCAAGGAAAATCTGAGTCGTGGATTGAACACGCCATGAATCAGGCCTTGAGCATCGATAAACTCTTTTTATCTGGAGCTAAGAATATTATTGAGGAATATCAGACCAAGAAATAATTTACTTCAATTTCTTCATCAATTTATGTTCGGTTCTTTTTTGACAGTACTTACAGTATTTCTCAAGAGGAAAAGCTGTTTTTTCGCCAGCCTGTTTCTTCAGAATATCATTATTTCGATTATATTCAGTCGTATAGTTATGATGCTTGCAAACTGTACACTGCAAACCAGCTAATTGTCGTGGACCTTTTTTCTTTTTTGCCATTTTTACCTCACTTCATGTCTTGTTACTTCAAAAATACTTAAAGTCAAGGAAAGTATTATACCAAGTCTTCTCAGATTTTCTATTGTGAAATCAGGAATGAGCCTTCTCAGGGACTCGAACCCCTGCCCGCCGGCAGGCAGGCTGGACCTACGGTTTACCTGCCAGCAAATGCTGAGCCAACGGTGGGACTCGAACCCACGACCTACGGTTTACAAAACCGTTGCTCTACCAACTGAGCTACATTGGCGCTAATTTCCTTTTTCCTTCATATTGCTCTGCAGGCTGAGCTAAGAAGGCAAATGCTGAGTGATTATATCAAAAAAATGGAGAAAAACCGTTGAACACTTTTTTTATCAAAGTAAAAAAGGAACAAATTAGGCAAATAATTTACGAAATACGATTGAAGAATTTTAGTACTCTGATTTTATATTTAAGTTTTTAAACCAAGTAAATTATAGATACTGATTTAAAAAATTTGTAGAAGAAGCTTGCCCCGGCAAAAGCCGGGGTGCCAGGAATAGGATTCGAACCTATGTAGGCGATTGCCAGCAGTTTTACAGACTGCCCTCGTTGACCACTTGAGTATCCTGGCTTTGTAACAAATACTTTAATTTCTCTTTAAGTTGCTCCCTTCCCTTACCAGATTTTAAATATAATTCTTCTCTTCTGGCATCACTCTCGTTTACAAATGATTCATAATACACTAATTTAACAGGTAATCTCAGTCTAGTAGATTTAACGTATCCTTTTTTGTGTTCTAATAATCTTCGTTTAAGATTATCAGAATATCCTTTATAAAAGGTTCCATCTTTGCATAAAAGAATATATGCATAGTACATATACTATATCGTTGACTCCGCCCAAGGCGGATCTGCCTCGGGCAGACGCTTGAGTATCCTGGCGACTTAATGACTAGTGTTTATTGTTTAATGTCTATTGACTCATAAAGAAATAAACCATAATCATTAAACATTAGCCATTTTTTGGGAGCCTTCGTCGGGAATCGGACCCGAGACCTCAGTCTTACCAAGACTGCGCTCTGCCAACTGAGCTACGAAGGCACCAACTTAAATTCCAAATTTCAAAAACCAAATTTAAAATTGGCTGTAACTATTTTATTATACCTTGAATTACATCAAGTTTAAATAAAAAATGAATCTCACTTCTAAATTTAAGAAACTAAAATTGAAAAACTGAGATTCACGGTGTAGACCAGTTTAGATTATGCCTGCCTGCCGACAGGCAGGGAATTTGATCTTTGGAGATTATTCCAAGACCTGAAGTATATCAAAAAAATGGAATCACTCAACAGTCCAGTGTGAGGGGTAGCAAAATCCCCTGGTTAATTAAGTGGGTAGGAAGCCACGAATCATGATAACTCGCAGACATACCATCAACCCGAGGAATATCTGTTGAGGAAATACAGCATACCCCTCACACAAGAGTGTTCACTTGTTTTCTGATTATAGCTCAATCTCCTTTAACCAGCTAGACATTTCAGGTCCATACTTACTATGTGCTTTCATAAATTTAATGTGAGCTTTCATGTAGCGCAATGGGTCTCCTGTGGTTAACCACTCTCCTTCCACAACCTTAACCCGAACGTCGCCATGTTTAGCTACTTTATCATTGGCATCTTGTAACCACAGTTCATCATCAAGGCCAGTGGCATCAGCCACCAAGTATTCAAAGATTCTGGGTGTTAAGATATATCGACCGTAGGAAGCTAGATTGGAGGGAGCATTTTCTAAAGCAGGCTTCTCGATTACCGTTTCTACTTGAATATCACTACCCTCTTTAAGTTTGACAATCCCATAGCGATCCACTTCACTATCGGGTACTTCTTGAACTGCTAAAATCCCATCACACGGATTCTGATGATAGTAGTCGACAATTTGTTTGACTGCACTGACTTCACTTAAAACTAGATCATCTCCCCACATCACCACAAAAGCTTCGTCATGTTGCACCAAATCTTTGGCTGTTAATACCGGTCGACCATTACCATAGGGTAATCGGTCATCTTGAGGCATAATCGTAATTTTAGGTAAGCGGAAAACCTGTTCCACTTTGTCCCATCGATCGAGCTTTCCTTGACGGATCATGAGGGTTCTAATATTAGTGGCACTTCCGTAGAAGTAATCTTCAAACTTGGTAACTTCTGCTGGAGATGTCACAATAATCACCTCTTCGATCCCCGCTTCCGCACATTCTTCTACTAAATATTGAATAATAGGTTTATCAATAATGGGCAACATTTCTTTAGGAAAGGTTTTGGTAATAGGGAGAAATCGAGATCCAAACCCAGCAGCGGTAATAATCGCCTTGGTGATTTTCTGTTCTTCTGGCATGATTGTAACTTTCACTACTTAGTACCAATACTGAACGCTCTCATTCTATCATTGTCAAAGTGATGATATCAAAAGAGCTGATTTCAAATAGAAGAATAATTGGTTACACTAATGAAAGCAAGCCTTACAAAAACTCAAATTTCGCATAGGCAAATGAGTCAAAAACCTTTATAGTTATACTGACATGAACAAAAGTGCCCAAAAACGTGTTATCAAAATGAAGAATTCACCCGAGAAGCTCATCTCAATTTTGGCAACTGTTTTTTCAGGTTTATTAGTTATAACTGGAGTATTAACTCTGGTAATTATTCGCCAGCCAATTCAAGAAAGACAAGATTTGCGTCGGAGTGCCTCTACCGGAGATGGACAAGTCACTGTTGAAGCTGGCACCAGTGTTAGCACTACCTTTCCAGTCAATACGACAGGACATATTGATCTAGCGGTTAACACTCACGGTGTCCAAACTGATGGGGTTCAACTGGTTTTTGATGTGGTCACCGATAGTTTTGATAGCCTCAATGTCGAAATTCTGAGTGGAGTGGGATTGCAATCTGGGTACGAGAATGTTCAACCAACCAGTAATGGTTTTAAAGTAGCCATTATTGCTATTCCTCAAAATATTGGGAGTGCTTTTTCGACAAATTCAGCCACTTCCTTTTTAAGGCTCTCTTTTACCCCTACTCAAGATGGGCCCATTCAGCTTAATTTTGATCAAGGGCAATCTATTTCTACTGTTCACTCTTCCAATCCTCCAACTGATGAGTTAAAAACTGTTTCTAGCCTTGCTTATACGGCTGGCACAACTTCCGTGGATGACTGTACCTACACCTATTCTGACTGGAGTACCTGCACAAACAACCAACAAACCCGAACCGTCACTTCCAAAACCCCGAGTAACTGTACTACTCCTAGTCCCGTTTTGACCCAGGCTTGTACTTCTACACCCGGAGAATGTGTCTACACTTATTCTAATTGGGGAAGTTGTACCAATGGGCAACAAACTCGTACAGTGACTTCCAAAACTCCGAGTAACTGTACTACACCCAATCCAATTTTGACTCAAACTTGTTCGAATAATACTTCCAATGCTTCTTTGAAATCGTGTAATGAATCTTGTAGTAGTAATGCTGACTGTCAAGCGAACTATGTTTGCTATAGTTCTACCAAGACTTGCCGACTTGCCACCAATCCTTCCAACTCATCTTGCCAAGGTACCCCCGATAATGGTTTGAATCGAAGTTGTAACGAATATTGTGCCGATACCAATGAATGTGGCAGTGGGTACTTCTGTTTCTATAATCGCTGCCGAGTTCCTGAGAATCCTGATAGTACTTCTTGTACTCTACCTTCTAGTAGCATCACAGCGATGATTGCTCAAAATTGTAATAAGACTTGTCAGACTAATAGCCAATGTGGGGCCAACATGCGTTGCTACAACTCACAATGTCGGTTAGCGTCGAATCCTAGTAGTACTAGTTGTAGCTCTGCTCCCATTACTACCTATCGCAGTAATAACTACCAGGTAGGCAGTACTGCCAGTAATACTAAAGGGGCTGATTTATCTACTGGGCTTGATACTACTAAAACTTCTACTACTGCCGCGATTGTCTTCACCAGTCCCATCCCCACTCCCTCCCCAATGGGAAGTGTTAAACCCATGCCAGCTGCTTCCACCAACCCTCAAGACACGCAAATGTTAGAAGATCAAACTGCTTTCGAGGCTCTAACAGATAATATTCGCCAACGTGGTTTATTACTGCCTATTGCAATGATTGGCAGTGGTCTCCTCATTATGTTGTTAGTTGGCGGACTGTGGTTAATGCGACGTTCCAATCGTCAGAGTCCAATTGCCAAAGCATATAAACCATCTGCTGACGATCAGAAACATCTTTCCAATCTAGAGAAGCAAATTAAGTCATTGCAGGAAAAACCACCCACTTATACTCCTCCTTTCCCTGCTCAGCGACCATTAACGCCAGCACCAGGATTGGGTACTTCTCCCATCCAACCCACTCCCACCAGTACTACGCTGAACCAACCTTCAGCAGCATCTCCTTCAGTCACAACTCAACCAGACACAGCTCCTCTGTCAACACCGGCAGTGACTTCAACCGTAACTCCTGGGCCAGATGCGAGTAGTACTCCCACTCACCCCAGTAACATGGTCGAGCGACTCAAGCAAAAAGGAGTTCAAACTCCTACCACCCAAAATCAGGTGTTGTTTGATAAAAAAGAGTCCCAAGATAATAACCATACTTCCTAAATCTGTGATACAATACTCATCTGATGTCTACAGGTAATTCCAAGCAATTGTCGATTGTGCGTTACTTTTCAGAAGTGACTACTGAACTGCAAAAAGTAAGTTGGCCTTCAAAAGAAGCCACCATTCAAATGACGATTCTGGTCATAACAGTAAGCACCTTAGTGGCACTTTACTTGGGAGGACTAGACTATCTCTTTACCCAATTGATGGGACTATTAATTAAATAATACTTTATATTTGTATGACTCAAGATCCTGTTACTACTAATACTGATACTGAGACTACCAAGACCAAGTCTAATCCCAACCATGTGGTGATTTCCGAAGCCGTCAATAAAAACGCTCGTTGGTACGTGATTCACACTTACTCTGGTCACGAAAATAAAGTAGCTGAGGCTCTGCGTCAACGTACCGAGACTCTCGGTTTAACCGATAAAATTTTAGAGGTTTTAATTCCGCTTCAGGAAAAAATTCAAATTAAACGAGGTCAACGCAAAACCGTTAACGAAAAAATCTTTCCTGGCTATATGTTGGTAAAATTGGAAATGTCGGATGATGCCTGGTTGGCCGTTCGAACTACCCAAGGTGTAACTGGCTTCGTGGGTGTTAGTACCAAACCTACTCCTCTTCCTAAACATGAAGTCGATGCCATTCAAAAATACATGACTCAAGCTGCACCCCAATATAAGGCCGAGTTTGTGGAAGGTGAAGCCGTTAAGATTGTGGATGGACCTTTCAACGAAATGCTCGGTACGGTCAACACTATTGACGAAGCTCGAGGGAAAGTTGAAGTCTTAGTCAGCATTTTCGGTCGAGAAACTCCAGTTGAGTTGGACTTCTTGCAAGTCCAAAAAGTGGGATAGATTGCAATGTTTATTGGTTAATGATTAATGACTAATGCCTAGTGTCTATTGATGAGTGATTAGTGTGAAAGTCAAAAATTCAAATCTCAAGTACTAAATCAATGAGCTCTAGTAACCAGTAACTAGTAACTTTTTACCTTTACTTTCTAGCTTCTAGCTTTAAGTTCTTAGCTTTATCTCTATGTACCTTTAAATCTCTTTGGTGTTCTAGTCATTATTTACTTGTAACTTTACTCTTTGTTCTTTAAACTTTTTTTGGCCTTTGGTTTTTGGACTTTGGAATTTTGCCTTCAGTATTGTATAATATGAATTCTTCCCCCACTTCGGGAAGTCAAAAATTGAAGGAGCAACTCAAACTTGCGAAGTCAAAACCCTCTTAATTCGTTTTCCCTTCGCCTTTTTGAAAAATGATACTTGATAGTAATTAGTGGACGTAAAGGTCTTTATGGCAAAAAAAGTCATTAATGTTTTAAAACTCAATTTGGCGGCAGGAGCTGCGACTCCAGCCCCTCCAGTTGGTCCTATCTTGGGTCAAGCTGGAATTAACATGATGGATTTCTTGAAACAGTATAACGATAAAACGGCAGATAAAAGAGGACAAGTTATTCCTGCAGAAATTACAGTTTACCAAGATAGATCATTCTCTTTTGTTTTAAAACTTCCTCCGGTAAGTGCCATGATTCGCCAAGAACTGAAATTGAAAAAAGGCAGTTCTACTCCGGGAAAAAGCAGTGCTGGTTCTTTAACTATGGACCAAGTTACTAAAATTGCTCAAGAAAAACTCCCTGACTTAAATACCTCTAATCTCGAAGGTGCCATTAACACGGTCATGGGAACAGCTAAAAGTATGGGCATTGCCATTAAATAAGATATCAAGCAAATAAGAAAGCAAGTGAGGTCTATATGGGAAGTAAAAAAAATGTCGATATGACAGCCACCAGTGACACGGTCAAAGTAGTCAAAACTGTCGAACCAACACCTGAAGAAACTCCAGTTGAAGAAACCGCTCCAAAAGCAGTTAAAACCAAAGGTCGAGGTAAAAAATATCAAGCAGTTCGTTCTAAAATTGATAAAACTAAAGAGTATGATGCCTTTTCCGCAGTTGAATTGATAAAAAAATTATCCTACTCCAAGTTTGATGGCACCATTACCGCTCACCTCATCTTGAAAGAGACAGGGGCGAGTGCCAGTATTACTTTCCCTCATTCAACCGGAAAATCTATCAATGTTGCGATCGCTTCAGATGAAGTTTTAAAACAAGTTGAAGCTGGTCAACTTGACTTTGATGTATTAGTTGCCTCACCCGCTTTTATGCCTAAGCTGACCAAATTTGCTCGAGTCTTGGGCCCCAAAGGTTTAATGCCTAATCCCAAAACCGGAACTTTAACCAGTAATCCTGAGGAAAAAAAGAAACAATTGGAAGCAGGAGAAATTACTGTTCGAACCGAGAAAAAAGCCCCGCTAATTCATATCACTGTGGGAAAAGTTTCTCATCCAACCAAAGATTTAGTGGAAAATATTCAAGAACTGATGAAAGCCTTTAAAGGCAAAGTCATTAAACTGAGTATTGCCGCTACCATGAGTCCCGCAGTGAGAGTGATGATTAATGATTAATGGTTAAGGTTGATAACTAAATTCCAAATACCAAAATCCAAACTGCAAACAAAATTCAAAATCTGATTTTAGGTTTTTAGCTTTATCCCTGTATGTCTTTAACCCTTTTTATTCTTTCTTCTTTTCTCTTTAAACTTTTTAGTTGACTACGGGCTTCTGACTTTTGGATTGTGGCTTTTAGCTTTTCGCTTTAACCTGCTCGTTCACTCGAGTCACAAACTCACCAACAGATATTCCATCACTGGTTCGTCCTTCTCGATCTCGAACTGAAAGTTGCTGTTGTTCAGCTTCATTGTCCCCCACTACTACCATGTAGGGTACTTTTTCTTTTTGAGCATTCCGGATCTTTTTGCTTAAACTTTCTGCATTCACATCTACTTCAACCCGAATACCAGCTTCCAATAACTTAGCCTCAATCTGGTGAGCATAAGCTTGATGTCGGTCAGCAATTGGTAAAATTTTGACTTGAACTGGACTTAACCACACCGGGAATTTGCCCGCATGATGTTCAATCAAGATAGATAAAAACCGCTCAATCGAGCCCATGATCGCCGCATGGATCATCACAATTTGTTCCTTTTCTCCATCTTCATTGGTACAACTTAGATCAAAGTTAGCTGGCATATTCCGATCCGCTTGAATAGTTGCCACTTGCCACTCACGACCGAGGCTATCCTTGGCCATAAAATCAATTTTGGGGCCGTAAAAGGCGGCTTCTCCGGCTTGTTCAACAAATGATGAGCCACGTTCCTGGATGAGTTGTCTTAACTGATTTTCCCAGCGTTCCCAGTCTGCGTTGCTACCTAAATAGTTTTCCATGTGAGCTGAATCATGAAGGGAAAGTCGAACCTCAAGTTGGGGAAACCCACAAGCCTTATAAAAAGTTTCAATTACATCCCAAATTTTGTAAAATTCTTCCTGCAACTGAATTTCGCGACAAAAAACATGAGCATCATCTTGCGTAATGCACCGTACTCTAGATAGACCGTTGAGTTCTCCAGTCTGCTCGTCTCGATACACCATCGTAGTCTCAGCATACCGTTGTGGTAAGTCCCGGTAACTCCGGGGTAAGTGGGCGTAAATCTGAGTATGGTGAGGACAATTCATCGGCTTCATGGCAAACTCATGACCCTCACGAGTCTGAATTTTGAAAAGGTCATCTGCATATTTTGCCCAATGACCACTCTTCAGATATAAATCTTTTTTGGTAATGTGGGGAATAGAAACTTTTTGATAGCCTTTGGCTTGACGTAACTGCCACACAAACTCATCGAGTAAATTTCTGAGTAACGTCCCCTTAGGTGTCCAGAGTGGTAAACCAGCACCGACTAGGTCAGAAAAAGTAAATAAATCTAATTCTTTACCCAATTTTCGATGATCTCGTTTCTTGGCTTCTTCAATCTGGAATAAATAGGCTTTCAGTTCTTCTTTACTGCCAAAAGCTGTTCCGTAAATTCGAGTTAACATCTGGTTGTGTTCATCACCATGCCAGTAAGCTCCTGCCACTGATAAGAGCTTGAAGGCTTTAATTTGGCCGGTTGACTGCACATGAGGGCCTTTACACAGATCAACAAAAGATTCTCCAGAAGCTAATTTAGCGAGATCTGGTTCCCCCGTCCAATAGACAGTCGCTTGTTCTCCCCGAGCTTCAATTTCATCCAGCCATTCTTGCTTATAAGGATTATCAGCAAACATCTTCCTAGCTTCAGCAATGCTAACTTCATGGCGAGTAATCGGCAAATTTGCCTTGATTATTTTGACCATTTCACTCTCAATTTCAAAGAACATGTCTTCACTCACTTTAAATCCATCTTTACTGTCAAAGTCAAAATAAAAACCATCCTCTGTCGCCGGACCCATTGCCATGATCACTGTTTCGGCGCCATAAAGTCGTTGCATAGCTTGAGTTAAAACATGTTCGGCACTATGTCGTATTTCTTGAAGTGAGGACTGAGAGGAATCTGCCATAGTATTGTGTCACCGAGTCAAACTCGGACCTTTCCTTGTATAAAAAAACCCCGACGTGCGGGGGGATACTTTTCAATTCACACACCACACCCCGCTGTTAGCGGTTCGTTAAAGTGGTGGTAGTGGTTATTTGTAATATACTCACGAACTGAATTGTAACACTTTTTTTAGGTTTCGTCTTGTGAAACCTCTTCAGGATCAACCTGCTCCTGAGTTGTCAGTAAAGCATTGTTGACCCCATCTCGCAGCGAGAATGCTCCTGTCACCGGATTGACCCATAGTTGGGCCACATTAACTCCTAGTGACTTAGCCATTCCCTGGATCATGTGCTCACTATAGGGCACATGGGTTTCCATTATTGGCATCATAGTACCTCCTTTCGCAAATCTTAGTTAAGAAAATCAGAACCAACTAAAAATGAGCTTGATTTCCTTTTTAAACCTAAAAAAACAAAAAACCTCCTTGTGTTGAGGAGGTGAGTTTGTTTTTTTTGTTAAATTGCTTTTTACGGATCAACCAAACTCACTTCCCACTTTTGTTGGGGTTGAATCTTGGAAAAGATAGTGAGTTGGCAACCACTTTTCATAACTATAAATAGTGTAGCATCTGTCACAAGGTGTAATGTATGTGTGTTTGGAAGAAGCTTCCAACCCCCTTGCTTCCCCCTTAAAAACTGCTATAATTCACTCTCTAGTCCAAAGAAAGTGTGTTCCCCTCCTTGGACCAAGAAGGGGATTAAATACCACACCGAGGATAATCACGAGAGCCTTTTTATTCAAAGCGCCTCTCTTTTCCCCTTTTTTGGATTGAGAAAAAATAAGATAAGTTATTCATTAAAACCAGGAGTTATCGTGCCAAGTCAAAAAAATCAAAATCAAGTTGATGTCATTAAAGAAAAGCTTTCTCGGGCTAAATCAGTAGCCGTAGTCAGTTATGAAGGAACGAGTGTTAATGATCAAGTGAAATTACGGTCGGACCTTCGAGAGGTGGGTGGTGAAATGGTCGTCACCAAAAACACCCTAATTGACATTGCTGCAGGTAAAGGCCGACTCACTGATTCGTTAACCGGGATGAATGCCTTAATTTTGTCTTACGAAGATGCTGTGTCCGCTTTAAAAAAGCTATTTGCCTTTCATAAAGATAGTGAGAAGCTCGAAATTAAACAAGGTTTGTATGAGGATAAAGTTCTCTCCCCTGCTGAAATTGAGCAACTCAGTAAATTACCAAGTAAAGATGAACTGATTGCTACCTTGATTAGTCGATTACAAGGCCCTGAGTTTGGTTTGGTCAACGTAATGAAAGCTGGTCAACGCAATTTAGTTCAAGTATTAAAAGCTATTTCCGAAAAATAAGAAAGTAATAGCAACAAAGGAGTCTTATGTCTGAAGACACACAAACTGGAGAAACAAAACTCTCCGCCAAATTACAAAAAGTAGTGGATTCCATCAAGGAACTCAGCTTAGTCGAAGTTTCCGACTTAGTCAAAGCCTTAGAAGATGAATTCGGAGTCAGTGCTGCTGCTCCTATGATGATGGCTGGTGGGGCTATGCCTGCAGCCGGTGGTGAAGCTGCTGCTGCTGAAGAGCAAACAGAATTCGACGTCATCTTAAAAGATGGTGGTTCCAACAAAATTGGAGCTATTAAAGCCGTCCGAACTTTGAAACCAGAACTTGGTTTAGGTGAGGCTAAAGCTTTTGTAGAAGGCGCTCCTAAAACCGTTTTAGAAGCCGCCCCCAAGGAAAAAGCTGAAGAAGCTAAGAAAGTCTTGGAAGAAGCTGGCTGTGTAGTTGAATTAAAATAATTTCATCCGCATCTTAAGGAACCCCCGTCTTAACCACGGGGGTTTTTTATACTCTGTCCTAGTCAAGTGGAAACTAAACTTATTCACATCATTATATTATAGGATTTATTAAAAATAATTATAGGATAAATATGTGGATAAGTATGATGTGACTTTTTGATTTTTGGCTCACCACCCACACATTTCCCAAAATAACCAAATCTTAATTAAAAATCAGTATAAAAAGGTCATTTCTGCAGTTTTTTCTTTTTTTTACTTTTCTCTGTTTTTCCCTCTTGACCCCTTTTATATTACTCTGCTACTGTAAGTATAGAAGTTAGTTTGTTTGAGCTAGATAGTTTGAAATTTTAACTCCGTTTTTAAGCAACCTTTTAATGGTAATTAATGGCAAAAGAGGGAGAAAAAAGAAGAACTTCACTCAAGAACATTATAAGATCAACCAAATTGTGAAAGGATAGCTATGCCCGACCAAACTTCTATGAATAATCCTGCCCTGACAGATGACAAAAAGACCGGTCGGGCAGATGACGCCTCAAAGCTAGACATCGCTAACTTGCCAGATTTATTAACTGTCCGAGAAGTTGCGGATTTGCTCCGAGTTTCTCCTCTTACCATAAAACGCTGGGGCAAGCGCGGGAAACTACCTGCTATCCGGATCAATTCCCGAGGGGATCGTCGGTATAAAAAAGAAGCAGTCTTATGGCTGTTGGGAATTAATCAAGGCGACGAAGAATAGGTAGGGGCTAATGGTTAGAGTCCCCTTTTTAAACACCTCTATCTAGCTCTCGCTAGATGTCTCCTCTTTAATAAGAGGAGATTTTTTCTGGCTTTTAGCTTTATCCTTCTATTCCTTTAAACCTCTCCCAAAGCACCAATCCCACAAACTCCAGCAATCTCAGTTGCCTTTTCCATCGCCAGGGTTGTTGAATCAGTCGGTACAGCCATTCAAGGTTAAGACGAACTATCCAGGTGGGAGCAGGTTTCAGTAAACCAAACAAAATATCAAACGTCCCACCTACTGCCATACACAATCGAACTCCAGTGCTTTCGAGCAAAGCGGCATGCGTTCTCATCCATAACTCCTGGGTAGGAGCTCCTAAAGCCACAAATACTATTCGAGGCCGCAACTCCTGAAGAGTGTGTTTAACTATTTCTTCTTCAGTTTGAGTGGGGTACTTTGCGTCTTGGTATCCTTCTATCCAGGTAACCTGTTTCCACATTGCAGCAGCTTGATTTTTGAGTTGAGGTAATGAGTAGCCATAACCTCCAATAATCAAGATAGGTAAGGAGTCTTGCTCAGCCAGGTTAAGTAGAGACAATACAACCTCTCTCCCTGGTACTCTCTCTAAAATTTGTTGCGGCTGAGGAGACAATACTCGAGACGCCCAAACAATTCCAATACCATCTGGTAAAATAAAATCAGCTGTTTGTAAGGCTTGAAAAAACTCCAGATTACGTCTCGACTGAATAATTTGCTCGGGATTGGGAGTAACAATATAGGATACTTTCCTCGAGAGTTGAAGTCGGTCAGTAAGTTCATTTAGCAATGATTCTTTTGGGTTGCTAAAAAAGTCTAGCCCAAAAAGATGTACCTTTGAATCGATGTTTTTTTGATTTTTTGCCATGATTTTCTCTAAAACAAAAACGAAAAATAACTGAAAAGAATTGAGTGTTTTCTTAATTTTTTTCGTTTTCTAACTTACTTCTTACGATTGTACGATGATTGGATGGCCTTAAGCAAATTGAATTATGATAATTTTTGGTTTAATTTCGGGTATTTTTGTCGATTTTTGCTAAAAGCGAATAGATCCCATACTTCGATTTTTGCTTCGGGTGAATTCCCAACTCACTTTCAGAGACAGATGTCAGCCCAATTCTACTCCTTTTATGAAAAAAAGAACACTATTTTACTTGATAAAATTTATAAAATAATCATATTTCAACTTATATCTATTTTTCTTTTTTTTCTTGCCAATAATCTCATTACTTGGCGGCTCCAATTTTCGTATCAAAGACATACAAAATTTTCGAAATAAGATTAAAAAAAAGACCTATAATTTAAAGTTAAACTGTCCCAAATCTACTCAATTTCTGCCACAATCGCCTGATGATCACTGACTCCAGCCACAAGCTTTACGTCTGAAACAATATAGTCTGGAGTCGTAAACAGTCCATCTACCACTAAGTCAAGTGGACCAGCATAATGAAGTTGAGGATCAAGGGTTGTCTGAATCTGAGGCGGGATCTGATCTTGGAAATGATCAGCAAATTTTTGAAAAAGTTCTCTCCCCCGAGGCGCATTGAAATCACCAGTCAAAATGAGACTCGAATAGTGACTTAAAAATTGAGAGAGTGAGATAAAGTCCCTTCCTTGTGCTTCATTGATTTTTCCCTGAGCTGACCAAGTAAAATGAGTGGTTGCTACTTGATACAACTGCTCATCTTTTGTTACCTGAGCTAAGATAACAGCTCGATTGGCACTATTGGGTTGGCCGTCAATGAACACCGGGATACGTTGCTTTCCGCCATGATAGTAATGGATTACAGGTTGGACTAAAGGAAGTTTACTCAACAAAGTAATTCCCCAAGTTCCTCGGGGCGCAATACCATATTGATTAGGCGTTAGGTACACCACATTGGGAGCATAAACACTCTGCATATGAAGTTTTTGTTCCAAGTAAGGAAGGTCTTGAGCAAAAACCTCTTGAAGACAGACTACATCTGGCTGTTCTTCTTCAAGCATGGGCAGAAAGCGATCAAAATGTTTATCTCCTTCAATATTGAGTGAAACCAGTTTTAGCATATATTAATTGAGATAACCCAAACTCTCTTTAAAGAGATCAAGATTTTCTAAAGCAGTGGCCAAACCTTTTACTACTGCCTCTTCTGGATTTTCTACGACTGAGGTAAACACTCCCAACTTATTTACTAAGTAGGCATCTAAGCCATCCAACTGAGCCAATCCACCTGTCAGTAACATCCCTTTATCAATTACATCAGTAGTCAATTCTGGGGGAATCACTTCCAGCAAATTTTTCATCAGAGTCACATATCGATCCGCTAAATCTTCAATAGTAGATGAAAATAGAGCTGACTCTAGCATGATTTCTTTGGGTGCAACATCGACTAGGTCTTGCCCTACACTTAATTGAGAAGCTTCCTTGCCTGCTAAAGACACCAATTCTTTTTTGAGAGTTTCTGCTTCTTTCAGACTAATTTGCATTTGTTTTTCTTCTTTTACTACCTGGGCAATTTTTTGGTCAAGATAAGAACCAGCATATTGAGTTGAGTGTGAACTCACTAAACTGCCAAAAGAAATGACTCCGCCCTCTACTACTCCTCCACCTAAATGTAACACAAAGCTTCCGGAAGCATCCGCAATGGGAACATCTGCACCGATAGCGGCCGCTAATGGTTGGGGCATCAGATAAACCTCTTTAGCTCCAATTGAATAGAGCAAATCCACAATGGTTTGTTGATCTACTGGAGTGGCGGCTGCCGCCACACTTGCCATAATCACAGGTCGAAAGAAGTACGATCGGGGAATGACTTTTTGCAACAATGCTTTGAGGTAGGTTCTTAATAGTTGGGCATTATCAACCAGTCCATTTTCCATCGGAAAATAGACCTGAATATGATCAGCCACTCGGCCTGACATATCATAAGCATCTTGCCCGACGGCCACTACTTTTTTAACCCGTTCATCAATTGCTAAACAAGTAGGTTCATCGACCACTAAACCACCTTCATCAACCCAAATTCTGGTTCGAGTAGTGCCCAGGTCAAGGGCAATGCGACTGGTGAAAGATCGAAAAATACTTTTAGCCATATATTTATAAATCGCTCTATAGATGTTCTCCTGTTATAATAGGTCTATGTTACCAAAAATCAATCGCCGTGTACTCTATACTTTATTTTCAGCAGCAGTAATCTTGACTGGAACCCTAGTAGCGATTCAATATGCAAAGGGTAATTTCCGGGTGACCAAAAATGGTTATATTGCCGAATCCGGTCTACTTTCTGCCAATTCTTTTCCTCCTGGTGCTGAAATTTATGTCAATGGTAAGTTAGTTTCTGCTACCGATGATACTATCTACCTTGAACCTGGTGAATATACAGTTAAAATTGTCAAAGAAGGCTATTCACCTTGGGAAAAAACCCTTCATGTCCAACCAGAGTTGGTTTCTCAAACGAATGCCGTCTTATTCCCTCAAGTTCCAACTTTGAGTCCCCTCACTTTTACGGGAGTAGAAAACACCTCTCCTTCTCCTGACGGTCAAAAAATTGTTTATTACACGGCTTCGGCTTCAGCTGAGACCAAAAATGGACTTTATCTTTTAGAGCTGACTAACAATTTGCTGTCTCTTCAAAAAGGCGCTCGCCAGTTAACTGATAATAGTAGTGCAATTGATTTAGCCTCAGCTGATATCATTTGGTCACCTGATAGTTCTGAGTTTTTGCTTTCTGGGAAAAATCATGAGGTTTTAATTGAAGCTAATAATAAGGTGAATCTGGATACTCTGACTGATGTTACCTTCCAAAAAAAATCTATTCTGTCGAAATGGCAAGAAGAGATGTATATCCGTGAGAGACAATTTTTAGAGAAATTTCCGGAAGAAGTAGTGTCCATCGCTACTCAATCTGCCCGAAATGTATATCTGTCTCCTGATAAAGAGCGTTTATTCTATACCGCCACCCAAGAAGTTTCGATTCCAACTGACATTGTGCCGCCAGTGCCTGCTACCAATGATCAACCTGAAGATCGTGATCTTAAGCCTGGCAATATCTATGTCTATGATCGCAAAGAAGATAAAAACTTTTTAATTGGTCATCAAGATATTGCTTCTGACTCTGCTAAATTTTTACTAGCCACAGACCTGGCGAATAAAGAGCCACTGACCATTGAGTCCTCTCCTAGCGCTTTTCAGTCGTTACAGGCTAGTACATCGGCTCAGACAGCTAAGAATTTTGGTCTGTATCACACCTCACTTTATGCCAATACTTTTCAGTGGTTTCCCGATTCTAAACATTTAATTTATACCACTGATGACACCATTCATATCATGGAGTATGACGGCACCAACGACACTACCGTCTATTCTGGACCGTTTGCTAAAAACTTTGTCTATCCGTGGCCGGATGGTAGTAAGTTAATTATTTTGACTTCTTTTAGTCCCAATTCACCGTTGAATTTATATGCAATTGATTTGAAGTGAGGCTCTCCTACATGTCATCCTGATGCAAATCAGGATCTAGGGGGAGGAAAAAGAACAGGAAAGTTTAAAGAACAAAGACAAAAGAATAAAGCCAACCCAAGGCTGGACCCTCTCTGAGGGATAAAAAGTTACTCGTGACTAGTCACTGGTGACTGGATTTTGGAACTTGTTTGAATTTTGGTTTTTGGAATTTGGATTTTATGTATCGGAGTGTACCTGCCTGCGCAGGCAGGGCTCAGACCTGCCCGCAGTGCTACGCACAGCGTTGCAGGCGGGTGGCTAGAGTGCAATATTAGAATAGTTAGAGTTAAAAAATCGGAGTGTAGCTCAGATGGCTAGAGTGCGCCGTTCGGGTCGGCGAGGTCGGCGGTTCGAGTCCGCCCACTCCGACACCGCGTCAGACTTGGGTTAGGCTATAGACTACTTTTGCTATTACCTACATCGCGTAAACGCTGCAAAACAGTTCCAGGAATCGAACCCTTGAGCTGGATGGTTTGTGCCATAACAACACAACGTTCGATCGGTTTACCTTTCGAATCAAGTTTCGGAAGATTAGTTTTGGGATCAATCTCAACATGCGTTTGAGCTGGCTGAACTACAATCTTTTCACCCCTTTCAAGCCGAGCAACCAGTTGCAACCAACTTTCCTTCAAAATATCGTTAGCAAAAGCAAGTACTAAAGCTTTTCTCAGAAATCTAAAAAGTTCGTCGTCACTATCATGCCCACGTTCTTGACGGGTGGTCATATAGACCTTTCTAGGCAGCTGGCGTGTTTAAGTACCGAAATTATACCTCAATAAATAATACTTACCGAGACAAAATACAATTTTTTTTTAACTGAAAGCCAAAAGATTCACCACTTTTTCCACTAAGGTTTTGATTGAATCATTCTGAGCTGCGAGTTCATTCAAGAGTGCCGCCATTCTTCCTCTTTCTTCAAGATTATTATCTTCATAAACAACACCTCCCATCCAACTAGCAGTGAAAAATTTATCAGATGGTAAAGTAAATAACTTGTCAACCTGTGATCTTATCTCAGCTTGCTGACTACTTTCACATTCCCGACCAATATAGCCAGTGACTGCATGCAAAATTACTTCAGTTATTAACAATGATTTTTGAGATATTTCTAGTGCTTTCGACTGAAAGATCTCATTGATAATTCCGAACAGAACAAGAGCTACTTCTTGTTGACACAGCTCAATTCTTTGATCACTTGTCAGTTGCTCGGGATGCTCCACCTGTGTATGCCACCAATCAGTCAGTACTGCTTCACCACTGTCGGTTATTCCCCAATTAGCAGGCCGACCTGTGCTACGTCGAGTCAAATCACCATGAATTTGACCAATCTGATGTAAATGGCTCAAAATAGAAAAGAGGTCGTATGCACTTAGTTTAATGCGTTTAATTTGTTCTCTGCTGGCTTCTCCACTCTGAATTGATAAATTAAATAAAGCATCCCCAAAAGTTTGATTTTTCACAGATTCAAATATTAAAACTTGACTTCTTTTGCCTTCCACTTCTATTGTGAAAATCCCAGCAATAGTAGGGACAGCATGGGGAAAATCTGGCAATTCCTGTCTTCTTTCCTCCATAGTAGCAAGTATTACTCTTGATGTTTCTGGAGATATTCCCCCTTTAGGATCACTTCCAATAACTTCTTTGAAATATGTCAAACTACCATTTTCTGCCTTGATAACTGTACGGAATGATTCTAATAACCTAAGATGGTCTGGCAATGCATAAACTAATTCACGTTTATTTTTGTCTGAAATATTTTCCAAAGGTTGATTAATACCTCCACCAATAATTGAATATTGCTTACCCTTATACAAAAACAACAGTTTTCGACTACCTGGGCTAAAAGATAGTAGTTGTACAGTGGGTGGAAGTTCACCGCCCGTTAAAATAGCTCGAATAATCCCTTTGAGTTCATGATCAGAAACTTTAATATCCTTAATCTTAACTTTTGTAGATCGTTCACTTAGTTGTCGCAATTCTACTAACACTGACTGAGTAGTATTGGGTTCCTGGTCAACTTGTCGCCGGTTATCTGGATTCGGTCCTACCATCTCTCCTCCCTTCTTATTATTGTGGAGGAGTATACGAGCCAGTAGGATCAAAGATCAATGAAGAAAAGATATGTAAGAGTTTGATATGAAATTATTTAATCTTGAATATCTAAAAATGCTTCTACAGCTTTAATCACCTGTTGGTTTTCTTTTATTTGGGAAATTACAAGCTTGAGTATTCTTATTCTTCTCAGTAACCCAATGTCTCTTTTGTCAAAATCAAGATCTAACATGACTACTTTATTAAGACGAATAAGAGTGTTTTCCAAATCATTAAGCGTTAAATACCCCTCAAAATATGACAACCAATATTCCTGCCAAATATCCTCTACCCATCTTTTTCTTGCCTTGACTTGACTTTGTGGTTCGTGTTCTGGAGGATTCATACCTGGAGTATTGTAACCCATCCCCTCAAATTTGCTGTAGTAGATTATAATAACGCTTGAGGTAAAATAGTCCTCATAGTTCAAGGGATAGAACGAGGGTTTCCTAAACCCTAAATCCTGGTTCGAGTCCAGGTGAGGACACTCTTCGACTTCGCTCAGAGTAAACTAATAACTAGCCTCTATAGTTAAACGGATATAACAAAGGTTTCCGGAACCTTAGTTGAGGGTTCGATTCCCCCTGGAGGCACTCGAAAAATGATTAGTGTTTAGTGGTTATTGTTTAAAGTCCCTTTTTCTTAAAAGGGGCATCAAGTAAGTGAAACGAACTTGATGGGGTATTTAACACCCTTTTTAAACACCTCTATCTAGCTCTCGATAGATGTCTCCTCTTTAATTAAGAGGAGATTTTTGGCTTTATTCTTTAATCTTTAAACTTTTCCTAGTCTTCTTTAATCTCGTAATCAGCGTAAATCACGGTATCCAACACACTGTGGTAGCCAAACAGTTCCTCATCGGCAAAAACAATTTGGATTTCCCGTCTAGCATCTTCATTATTAGCTGAAGCGTGAATTAAATTTAATTGTTGACTCATCCCAAAATCACCTCGAATAGAACCACCCTCAGCCTCTCGACCTAAAGTGGTACCAACTAACCGCCGAACTACTGGCACTGCATCAATTCCTTCCCAAGCCATCGCCACAATCGGCATGGAACCCATAAATGATTTCAGATCACCAAAAAAGCTTTTGTCTTTATGTTCTGCATACCAATCAGATAACTGTTCATCGGTCATTTGGACCATTTTCAAGCCCACTAGTTTCAAGCCTTTTCGTTCAAAACGAGAAATAATTTCACCAATTAGGCCCCGTTGCAAACCATCTGGTTTGACTAAGACGGCAGTTCGAGTCATTTTCATAGTGTCTCCTATTTTTTTACCTAGTATTTATTATTAATTTTTTAAGTATCTAAAAGTTCAACTGTCAAACTTCAGAAATCAAACAAACTTTTAAATTTCAAAGTTCAAGCTCGTAATAAATTCTGGAAATTGGAGCTTGAAAATTGGAATTTGTTTGACTTTTGGATTTTGCCTGCCTGCGTAGGCAGGGAATTTGATTTTTTTTATCTCCTAAACAATAATCAATAACCATTAAACATTTTCCACATACTTCTCAAACACTTCTTTGTCTTTATACGGTCCAATGATAGCAAATCTTAACTCCCCTGGTTTAATTAAATCAGCAGCAACTCTATTGACTGCATCCAAATCTACTGCCTTGAGTTTTTCTAAATACTCTTCTGGAGTTTCAATTTCATTGGTTAACAGTTGCTTCATTCCAAAGTACTGAGCGACACTTTGGGAATCTTCCAAACCCAGCACCATTTTCCCCAAGGTATAATCTTTGGCTCGCTGCAGCTCCACTTCAGTCACTGGTTTTTCTCCAGAAGCGATAGCCGTAAATTGCTCAATGGCTACTTTAACCGCCTCCTCTACTCTACTCGGATCAACTCCAGCTGAGGCTCCAAACATGCCCAAACCATGTAACATTTCCATGTCTGAATGGATGTAGTAACACAAGCCTCTTTTCTCACGAACTTCACTAAATAACCGAGAACTAAAGCTACTCCCTAAAACAGTGTTGAGTAAGGATAAAGCAAATCGGTCCTGGTGACCGCGAGCCAAACCCGGCCAACCCATCACAAAGTGAGCTTGCTCAGTCTGCTTGTATTCAACATGCAACTTTGTTTGAGAAATGTGTTCACTCTTAATCCAGTCATCAAGTCGCTGCTTCCCTGTTCGTCGATTCTGATCTTCACCTTTCGCAAACATTTTCTCTACAGTTTCCAATAAAGATGGTTTTCTCACCACCTTTTTATCCCCAGCCACAATTACTACTAAGTTGCCGTAGCCATACCATTGATCTAAAAATTTCTGAAAATCTTGACTATTGATGGAACGAATCGTCTCTTTTGTTCCGATAATATCGTGTTGGAGTCCGCCGGTATAAACCATATTTTCAAACAAATCAGCAATATGACTGGCTGGCATATCTCGGTACATATTAAGTTCTTCAATAATGACTCCTTTTTCCTTATCAATATCTTCCTGTCGCAATAGCGGTGTCATTAACATGTCAGACACTACATCTAGAGCTAAGCGGAGGTGCTTGGAAGCAGCTTTAACATAGTAACCGGTATATTCTTTGCTGGTAAAAGCATTGAAATTGGCGCCCACACTATCTACCCCTTCAGCCAGGAGTTGAGTAGAAGGATATTTTTGGGTACCTTTAAACACGATATGCTCAAAAAAGTGAGCAATGCCCTGTTTGGTGGCTACCTCATATCGAGAACCGGTATTGGCTAAAGCCAAGACAGTGACGGAAGACACGGATGGCATGGGGACTTGAATAACGGTTAAGCCAGAAGCTAAAACGTGGATCTGATGTTCAAACATTCTTTTCCCTTTCTACTAAAGCTACATTTGGTCAACGGTTTCGATGCCCAACATAGCCAATCCTTGTTGAATAATTTCACCTACACTGGCAGTCAGAGCCAATCGAAACTGCTGTTGAGTTGGGGTCACATTGTCTCCCAATACTGAATGCTTGCTGTAAAAACTATTGAAGAGTTGTGCAAGCGTATATAAGTATGTACAGAGGTAATGAGGTGCCAATTCTTGTGAACTATGCTTTACTGTTTCGTAATACTTGTAAATATTTCGTAATAGATCTTTCTCTTCCACATTTAACTCTTCCATTAAATATGATTTATTATTAAGTAATATATCAAAATATTCAGTAATATTACTTTTATTTGTGTGAGCTTTTTCCAAAATACTGGTACATCTTACATAGGTGTATTGAAGATAGGGGCCGGAATTTCCTTGTAAACTGAGCATCTCGTCAAAGTCAAAGATCACATTTTTAGTGGCTTCCCGTTTCAAATCATGCCACTTCAGAGCCCCAATGGCGATCTTCCACAATAATTCGTCCGGCAAATCAGTTTTAGCCCGTTTTTGCACCCTTTCAAATGCTTCTAGGAGGACATCTTCCAACCAAATTACGTTTCCTTTTCGCGTAGACATTTTTTTATCTTTGAACCGATATAAACCATGACCAATATGAATTCGTTGGTGAGAATCTACCCAGCCTAACAGTCGCTCAGTCTCAAAGAGTTGTTTGAAGTACAAACTCTGCTCTGCCCCTACTTCATTGATGATAAGGGTATTGGCACCATAGTGATCCAATCGGAATTTGTCAGTCGCTAAGTCACGGGTGGAATACAGAGTAGCTCCATCTTTTTTGGTAATCATCAATGGGGGCAAACTCTCATTGGGAAAAAACACGAGTTGTGCCCCCTCACTTTCAGTTAAAAGCTGCTTCTGTTTGAGTTCATCAATTATGGGCTGCATTTTATCTTCAAAATAAGACTCTCCATAGCCTCGGCCTTCATTCTCGGTAAAGTGAATATTGAGCCGGTGGTAAATTTGATCAAACTCTTTCCAAGACCAGTCAATGCACTTCTGCCACAGCCGACGAGCTTCTGGATCACCATCTTCTAGTTTTTTAAACCAAGCTCTGCCTTTATCCACTATTTCTGGATGAGTTTCTGCTGCTTGGTGAAACTTGACATACAGCTCTACCAACAGCTTCACTGGACGTGCTGCTTGATCAAGTTCGGCTTCATTTCCCCACTGTTTAATGGCATAGATTTGTTTGCCAAACTGGGTCCCCCAATCACCAAGATGATTATCTCGGTAAACTTCAGCCCCAATAGCTTCTAAAATATTGGCTAAGGCATCGCCAATAATCGTGGATCGTAAGTGACCAATAGTAAAAGGCTTAGCGATATTGGGTGAAGAATACTCCACTATAATTTTTCGATCAAAGTACTGGGGCAACTCTTGCGCTAACTCTGTCTGCAGTTGTTGGTTAATCCCATGTTGCAGCAATTGCATTTGGTGAAAGAGAAACACGGGACTGAGAGTAAAATTAATAAACCCTGGGCCAGCCACTTCAATCTGAGCTACCACTTGCTTTAAGGAAGAATCATTTTCCAAGATTTGATGCATCTGATCAACTACAGCTTGAGCCAATTGGCGCGGAGTGGAATATTGGCTACCTAATGCTTCTGGTAACTGAGGATAGAGATGTAGCGCGACATTGCTACTGTAATCCCCAAATTGAGCCTCAGCTGGATGTTCAAAGTGCAGCTCTGTTTCAAGAGAGACAGAAATGTTTTTCAGTGCCTTTTCCACTAGTTGTTGAAGATATGGAGGTGCTTGCATAAAGAATGCTGATATTATAGCCCATTTTCAGATGGGTTCCAGATGACAGTTGAGAAGTAAGCCGAATCTTTCCCGAATAAAATTGAGTACATTTTGTTTTTATTGATTTCCTTTTTAAAGAAAATATTTATTAAAAATATGGCTAAATTTTTGTATTCAAAAATTAATTTTAGATCTGTTATTTTGTATTTTATTTGTGTTTATCATTCATTGGTCAATTTTGATAACCTAATAATACTTAAAGAATCATTACTCTTATAGGATTTTCATAAAATCATAAATTTCCCCTAATTTTGGAATGATTTTGACTTTCATTACGCCCACTTTTTTCTATTAAGACTTTTCTCGTTAACAATGAGGTGATTTGAAATTTATGAATTTTGAACAATAATTTTCTTGAGAAATAGTAAACTTCGTGCTCCCTACCATTTCACCTCAATTACCCTCGATTTGGACATATTTGATCATCTTCACTCTCTCTTACAAAGATTAGACCACTTCTTTCTGAGCAAACAGATTCTGTTGTTCTCATTTGACATTTCCGAAAAAAATGCAAAAATGGATATATTCAAACGACTGATAGTAGTACAGAAATGGAGATGAAAATACGAGCTAGCTCTACTGGCTGGTTTGGATTGAGTAAGTATGAGAGTGAAACGTCAATTCAACCGTACTTTGTTCGTCAGTTCGATAGATTTGACTCCCAATTTGAACTAAAGTATCAACGACTTGACTATTTGGGTGCCCATAGGAGTTGTTTTGACCACAACTTATGAGAGAAATTTCGGGTTGCAGTTTCTCTGCTAAGTCTAGGTTAGTTCCTGTTTTTGACCCATGATGGCTCACTTTTAGGATATCAACCGGCTGTGTCAGTACTTGAGTAATCAGTGCTAACTCTACTACTATAGGTTGATCACCCGTGGCTAAAAAACTCATTCCATTTAAAGTAAATAAACTCCCTATTGATAGGTCATTGTAGTCCTCTATTACTGTCTCTTGGTGCTGAAGTAGAGCCGATAATTCTGCTTCGGGTAATTCCGTCCACAGAGCGGATTCTGCGACTTCTTCTACCTCTGGAATCAGGTAGGTAACCTCTAACGATTGTCCCAATCGTACTGACTCTCCATTCTGAGGAAAAATAAATTGCATTCCCTGTCTTTTTTCCTCAAGAAGAGCCTCTCTAAGCTTCATAAAGCTGGCTGAATTTTTACCAATTGGCAACATCACAGTTGACTGAACAAAATACCGTTCTAAGATCTCTGTAAATCCTCCGATATGATCATTATCTGGATGGGTAGCAATTACTAGCTCCAGAGAACGATCCCAAAATGGCAAGTATTTCCCCAGGCATTTCAGCACTTTTTTATCTGGACCAGTATCAATTAAAATCTGGGTAAAACCCTGTGTAATCAAAAACGCATCTCCTTGACCGACATCACACATAATCAAGTGAATGTCATCATCTGGCCACTGCCACTTGATAATAACCAAACTTAGTGTGGCAAATAAAATCAACCCCAACCATATTTTCAGCCACTTACTTGAGAGGAACATAGACATTTCTCCACACCTGAAGTCGGTGTTTTTGAAGATGAATATGTTTCATAAAAGAAGGCCATATCCACCAAAAACAGACCAATAAGTACCACCCCACCAGTTGAATTCTGGCAAAATGAATCTCTACCAACCAAGTATCATCACTCCCAAACCAAGCCATACCAGAGAGAAAAAGATGTGTCAGCTGGTATACTATCCAGCCACCTCCAACGCCAATTGTAGTGTGCAAACCAACATTCCAACTTGAGATACTTAGTCCCAAAATGAGTCCCACGCCACTCAAAGTAATCAGTGGTACCAGCCACAATAACAATGTATTGGCTACCAATGACACCGCGCTCAATTGTCCAAAGCGCACTAACAGCAGTGGAAGAACTAAAATTTGGGCGGAGAGGGTCATGGTCAAAGATTCTTGGAAGGGTCTGAGAACTGAGCTAAAAAGTCGCCGCCACCAATGAGCTGGAGAAACCACTCGCATTGATTCCAATTGACCCAGCTCTAAACGCTGTAACCAACTCAGAGTGTGAGTAAACCGCTCAGCAAAGAGACACACACTGAGAGTGGCTAAGACGGATAACTGAAAAGAAAGACTTTCCACGAGTGAGGGTTGAATGACGAGCATCAGCACTCCTCCTACGAATAGTCGGTACCAACTCCGGGTTTGCTGATGTGAATGCTGAGAAAGAGTGAACAAAAAGATCATCAAAGCAGCTCGTACTAGAGGTGGTTGAGCACCAGCCATTAACGAGTACCAGCTCAGACTGACTAAGCTCACCAGAGATAGAGCCAGCTTATTCTGCAAAAACGGGCTGAAAATTAAAGTAGCTAACATCAGTATCAAGCTTACATTTGATCCTGAAGCTGCCACTACATGTTGCATCCCTGTAACTTCAAAATAATGACTTACCATTTCATCAACGGGAACGGCATTACCAAAGATCATACTCCCCACTAAAGCCGCCTCTGGTTCCGGAATGAAGTGGTTGAGCCCATCGAGTAGAGAATCTTGCTGACTGAGAGCTAACTGCTTCAAATTAAGGAATCGACCTTTTACCGAAGTCAAAAATAGTTCTACAAGGTGATTTGGCGAATTAATCAGCCAAAAAAATGGCATAAAAAGTGTGTCATTGACTATTTTTAGACTGCTAATAAAAACGTTTCTTAGGGGAAGAATACTCTCATTTTGAGCAACAACCACCATTCTTATCTGGCACAACACATTCTCCAGGCTAAAAAATGAGAGTAGTTGATGCCACTGGATAAGGACACCTTCATTTTGCAAAAAATACCAGAAATTATATACTTGCATAATTTAAGAAAATATAAATAGTTTTTTCTTCTACTATAGTCATACTTTTAGATGCAAGAAATCATTATTAACTGCTCACCCGAAATAGATGTTTATAATAATGTATTCACTTTTTCAACATTAGCCCCAACCTGATATTGTCTTTATTGCATGTTTCTTAAAAATATAAAATCCTATAACAAGATCCTCTAATATTAGAGAGTGATTAAACTTTGAATATCTTCAAAAATGGTGGAGGTAACTATGTCCTGATTCAACAAATCCTGAATATCACTGTAAGGACGACCAGCAATAATATCGCTGGCCCGTTTCTCTCCAATCCCCGGCAGTTCTTCCAACTCTGATTGGCTGGCTTGATTAAGAGATATGCCAGTCGAAGTGGTACCCGATTCTGATGTTGATTGAGTAGACTCACCTTCAAATGGAATGTAGATCTTTTGTCCATCAGTGAGTTGACTGGCTAAGTTGAGTGTTTTGGCTACATAGTCAGCGTCGGCTGTACTCAAAAAACCACCAGCCGTAGCAATGGCATCACTCATAAAACTGGAGGGTGGAAGTTGGTACATACCGGGTTTTTGGACAGCTCCAGCAATATCAACTGCCATGACCGATACTGGGGGAATCATCTCGGCTGCTGCAGGAGAAATAAAACAATCATTAGGCTGATTTTGGATAGACCAGAGTGAATAAAAACCACTCAGCATAGCCACTATGCCTATTCCTACTCCACTAACCGCCAACCAGGTTAATGGTTTAAAGGTTCTCAACCACGCTTGCCACGGAAAGTCAGCTTCGAGCATGAATCAAGTATAAGAATCAAAAGTTACAGGAAGGTGACATAATGAAAGTTAAAAGCAGCAAGATAAAAGTAGAAGGGTATTAAATGCCCCTTTTAGAAAAAGGGGAGTTTAACCATAAGTCGTCAAACACTAGACACAAACCCCTTACACTAGTCAATAAACAATAATCAATAACCATTAATTCGTCACCAAATTTACAATCTTCCCCGGCACGTAAATTTCTTTCTTAATCTCTTTGCCTGCCAACCATTTCTTCACTTTGGGAGTTGCTTTGGCTTGAGCTGTCACCCTAGTCTGGTCCGAGAGATACTCACTCTCAATGGTGATCTGATCCCTCATTTTGCCGTTTATTTGAACCACTACGACTACTTGATCCTCTTTGGCTAAAGTCGGATCCCACTCAGGCCATTCTGTTAAATGAATTGATCTATCATAATTATTTTTAGATTCGGGTTTTTCAGTTTCGGGTTTTCGGGTTTGTAACTCTACAAATAATTCCTCGGCTAAAAAGGGAGCCAGTGGAGCCATCATCTTGACCAATATTTCCCTGTCGGTTATGGATAGACCTCCATCCTCTGTTTTGATTGTCTCTTCCCAGGCATTCACCAACTTCATCAATTCAGCAATAGCGGTATTAAACTTCAAATTAGGCAGATCTTCAGTTACTTTTTTCAAAGTTTGGTGAAGCTTTTTCTGTAAATCGGGTTGAGAGGTTTCTTGAAAGGAATCGGTTGATAAGATTAACTTGTGAATCCTTGATAAGAATCGGTATACCCCTGCGACCGCTGACACATCCCATGGTTTGTCGGCATCAATTGGACCCATAAACATTTCATAAACTCTGAGCGTGTCGGCACCAAATTTATCGACAACTTCATCAGGATTGATGACATTTCCCTTACTTTTACTCATTTTTCGGCCATCAGGTCCTAAAATCATCCCCTGATGCCGCATTTTCAAAAAAGGCTCATCAAACTGTAAATAGCCTTCATCTCGCAAGAACTTAGTGAAAAAGCGTGAATAGAGTAAGTGCAGCACAATGTGTTCTGGCCCAATCATGTAAAAATCGACTGGTAACCAATAATCTAATCTGTCTTTGCTGGCAAATTCTTCTCCATTCCGGGGATCGGTATACCGCAAGTAGTACCAACTTGAATCAACAAAAGTATCCATAGTGTCATATTCTGGTGTCCAACCCTTACCATATAGTTTCTCGACTCGGGTCTGTAACTCCTTCGAAGAATGTAAAGGTGATTCCCCAGTGGGCTTAAAATCCACATCTTCAGCCAATTTCCAAGGCAAATGTTCTTCTTTAACCGGATGAGGATTCCCTTCTGGATCGTAAACAATGGGAATAGGTGCTCCCCAATATCGTTGCCGTGAAATTAGCCAGTCACGTAATTTATAACTGGTGATACGTTTTCCCCACCCTTTTTCTTCCAAATAATCCATAATCTGAGAAGTAGCTTGATGAATATCTTGACCATCTAAAAAGTCAGAATTGATCATCTGACCCTCTGCTTCTTGAACTTGGTCAACAGAAGTAATGGGTCCAGTCTCTCCATCCGTAGTCACTACTCGGATAACTTCGATCTGATTATCTGGATATACCTGATTCACAAATTGAGTAAATTCGAAGTCACGTTTATCATGGGCCGGAACACCCACCACCGCTCCCGTCCCAAAACCACTTAACACAAAATCAGATACCCAAACAGGCATCTTGCGTCCTGTGAGCTGATTTAAAGCATACAAACCAGTAAATACGCCCGTCTTTTTTCGACCTTCTTGCTGACGCTCAAGTTCCGTCTTTTTCTGAGAGGCTTCGTAATAATCATGAAGCTGCTGTTTGATTTCTACAGAAGTTTTAACTTTACCTTGAATCATTTTCTGCACCAACTCATGCTCTGGGGCTAACACTACAAAGGTAGCTCCAAAGTTGGTATCAGGTCGGGTCGTGAAACAGACCACTTTTTCAGTGGTTCCTACTACTTCATAGGAAATTTCAATGCCTTCTTTTTTACCAATCCAATTCAGCTGTTGGAGTTTGGTGGCTGAGGGCCAATCTACGGTGTCTAACCCAGATATGAGCTCATCACTATATTCGGTAATTTTGAAGTACCATTGCTTCATTGCTTTTTGAACTACTTCTGTCCCACAGCGTTCACATTTCCCATTGACCACTTGTTCATTCGCCAACACGGTTTGACATGACGGACACCAATTCACTTTGCCCATCTTTTGATAGGCTAAACCCTTCTCAAACAGTTTTAAAAAGATCCATTGCGTCCACCGATAGTACTCCGGATGACAAGTAGCGATTTCTCCAGCCCAATCATAAGAAATTCCAATTCGTTTCAATTGACGCCGAAAGGTATGTATGGCATCAATGGTGGTTTTGGCTGGAGGCACTCCGGTTTTAATGGCATAATTTTCTGCGGGTAAGCCAAAGGCATCCCACCCGACTGGGAAAAAAACATTTCGTCCATTCATTCGATAGAAACGAGCTAAGATGTCCAAAGCCGTTTTACTTTCAACATGACCAACATGTAAACCAGAACCGGAGGGATAGGCAAAAGCAAACAACAAATACAATTTTTCTTTGTCCGAAGCAAGATCACCAGCCGTATTTTGAAACAGTTCACTTTCTTCCCACTGTTGCTGCCACTTAGGTTCAATTGATGATGGATCGTAGGGTTTCATATCTGTCTATTTTACCAGGAAGAACAAGGGAAAGGGAATTAAATT
>CAZVBO010000002.1:2189-9860 GCA_964625685.1 uncultured Pseudomonadales bacterium | reverse complement strand
CTGTATACTGATAGTATGTCAGCTCGTCTCTCGACTCTAGCCTATACCGCCCTCTTAATGGGAAGTATGGTGTTGGCTTTTATCTGGATCGAAATTCCTGCTTTAAGTCAGTTTTCACTTCAGGCATTTTGTGGTGCTATTCTGCTTTACCTACTTTTAAAAAAGCTGCAGAAATCTTCCTTGTGGCAAATCATCCCTGCCACCATGTCGGTAGAAATGGCACTGGCTTTATTTGCTTTCTTGATTGTGATCGGCTCCACCGGAAACTTAGCCTCCAACGTGTTTTTTCTCTCCTATATTTACCTGTATTTTTTGGTGCTGGCTTCTCCTTTAGGAACATCGGTTTTTATTACTGGCAGTTTAATTTTGTTCCATTATGCACTGGGGATGGATTTCACTGCCCATGAGATCATTCAATTACTAACTCTCCCCACCATGTTACTGTTTTATATTTTTATTCGCAGCCAGTATCAACAAACTCTGCAGAAAGACCAAGAATTAGAAACCAAAGAAGAAACAGTGGTTTCGGAAAAGAAAGAACTGGCTGGGTTTGTGCATCGCTTTCTCCAACCCAAGATGATTCATCTCGAACAACTTTCGAGCCACCTACTCAGTAACGATCCAGAAAATGAAAAAGTACGTGAACTTCACCAAGATCTGACTTCAATTCAGGATCACTTAGCCGGATACATATTAACCCAACAAGAAGTAACCCTTACCCAAGATGAGCAAGCTACCACGCCTGACCTCGATTCCTAAGTTAGTGGTATCACTCGGGGTGATCACTACTAGCCTCGTTTTGACTGCTCTGCCGGTTTTAGCCGAACGACTTGAGTCGGATTCTTATGTAATTAATTTTGGAAACTTCAACGTCACCTCTGGTGAAAAATCGAGTGCTAACTATAATGTCACTGACACCGTAGGTCAAACCGCGGACGGGCCATATGGAACTTATGGTAGTACCACTTATTTTGTAGGCTCAGGCTTTCAATACATTTACCAAATTGGTACCTTTGGTTTCTCTATTTCTAACGTCGCCATTGATCTGGGGGAACTGATTATTGGCACCCATAGTTCGGGAACAAATACGCTGACTGTGAATAGTAAGGGTGGTTATGGCTACACGGTGTATGCTTTTGAGGAACACCCCTTGCGTCACAGTAATGGAACTGATTTTATTCCCGACACTACTTGTGATAATGGCTTATGTAGTGAGACAACGGCCCAGGTCTGGACTAATGGTCAGATTCCGGGGTTCGGATTTACTATTACTGGCCAAGACGTGGTGAGTGGATTTACAGATACCACCTACTTCAAACAATTTGCTGATGTCAGTCAGAGCGAAACGATGCAAGCCGTGATGCATTCAGACGATGTTGGAAGTGGCCGTCAAGCTACGGTGACTTATAAAGTAGGGATTGATGCCAACCAAGCTGCCGGAAATTACCAGACGGCAGTGGTCTATGTAGCGGTCCCAGGATACTAAAATGGTTAATGATTAATGTTTAATGTCTAAGAGTGTACAAACTCTCGTCTGTCATCCTCTAAGTCTGACTCGGGGGATCTGGAAAACCAGAAAAGTATAAAGCCAGAAAAATCTCCTCTTGCTAAAGAGGAGACATCAAGCACTAGCTTGATAGAGGTGTTTAAATACTCTTTAGAATAAAGAATAAAGTAACGAGTTATTGGTAAACGAGCATAATTATGAAAAAAAATCTATTTTTTACCTTGAGTCTGTTTTTGGGAATCGTGCTGTATCCTCAGTTTATCTCTGCTCAATCCGCTCCTCAACTTGACTTGTCTGTCGATCCCGCTACTGATTTTATCCAAGTCCTGCCAAACCAAAAAGCAGTCCACACCATCACTCTCACCCACAATGGGACTACCCCTCTTCAAGTAACTCCTCATTTGGTTGACTTCACTCCTGACGGTAAAACTGGTCAACCTCAACTGAGTGATCAAGCCTCAGTCAACTTTGTTTCCATTCAAAATCCAGACCTCATGTTGGATCAACCTTTTACTCTTACTCCTCACATTACTAAAAAAATTGATTTATTGATTTCTCCTACAGCCGATACTATTACCCGAGAATACCCCTTGACTCTATTATTTCAAACTCAAGCTGATCCAGACACGACGCTGAAAGGGACTACTTCTCAAACCAATGCCGTGATTGGCTCTAACATGATCAT
Source organism: uncultured Pseudomonadales bacterium (assembly GCA_964625685.1). Lineage (GTDB taxonomy): Bacteria > Patescibacteriota > Microgenomatia > UBA1400 > PJMF01 > CAZVBO01. The sequence goes on along the minus strand of CAZVBO010000002.1, from coordinate 7,668 downwards.
TTTTGTGGGTGATGAGTCACTGGCCACTGGCGAAATGAGTGTCAGTCAACTCAATCTTCCCTATGTGATCGATAGTTTTCAACCTCTTCGCTTTTCAGCTCAAATTTTCAATGACAATGCTAAAGCTGCTCCAATTCAAGGGAAAATTACAGTGTCAGATTGGATGAACCGAGAACTGATGAACTACACTTTGGCCCCAGACGTTGTCTTGGGAAAGAGTCATCGATTAGTGCGACCTGAAACAGAAAATGAACAAAATTCGTCTACAGAATTTATATTTGATAAACCTTTCTTAATGGGTTTCTATACTGTAGAAGTAACTCTAGATCAACCTCAAGCTGGAGTTGAAGCTTTTGTCTCGATGAAGCGTCGGGTGATAGCATTGCCGTTTTCGATGGCAACCGTAATCATCACTTCAGCAATAGCCTACTTCTTTTTAAGAAGAAAAATTAATCGAACTGAGTTCTAAATTTCTCTCAAGTTTTGTTGAAAATGAAGCTTCACTGTTAGAGAGCAAATTCCCTATTGGCAAACTAAGTTAATTGCTCTATCTTTAAAGAAGAAGGTTTTTTTACTGCCTTCTTACTTGTTATTTATGAAAAAAAGTGCCCAAAGATTTCTTGCTTTACTTGCTTTTTTAATAGTCGCTGTTTACTTTAATCAGGCAGCCTCTCCAACCTATTCAGCCAGTCTGGCTAATACTTCTGTGACTTTGTCGAATGCTCGCCTCTCTTTTCGAGGTAAATTGGCGGCTGGCAACACCGTAGGAACCACTTTGGCTACTATTAATACAACAGTCGGAGCCGCTCCCTCCACCGATTCTGCCCAATTAGTAGAAGGAGATGGATTAGCAATTGGTGAGGCCGGCAGTTTGGGCAGCTATACCGTCGCCAGTACCAGCTCCAACGCTGTCATTAACTTAACCGGGGCTCTGGCCTCAGGCAATGCCGATGCCGGTGATGATGTTATTTCCACTCAATCAGCAACTCTGACTGTTCGTTTCACTTCAGCCTCAGCAGTGAATGGCGGAAAATTCCGAGTCTTAGTGCCTGCTGAGACTGACAATAATGCGGCTGCAGATGGCATTCCTGATGCCGGTAAATGGGATTACGGCACTTCTGCTCCTGCTGTCACTTGTCCCAGCAACGCAGCCAATTACACTTTTGATTCACCCGTATTAGCAGCTTCATCTGTAACTTTAAATGGTCAAGACTATCACTCTTTTGTCTGTCCTTACACTGGAACCGGTACTACCGGCACGACCTTAACTATGACTATTGCTTCTTTAATCAACCCTGCACCTAAAGCCGATCATGTTAAAGGGAAAGCTGATACTTACAATATCGTGGTCCAGCAATTGGATGACAATGATACCGTCATTGACACTACTTCCACTGCCGTAGGGGTGATTGAAGCGGTCAAAATTACGGCTTCAGTTCCAGCTCAGATCACTTTTAGAATTATTGGAGTTAACTCAGGGACATCTGTCTGTGGAACTACCACTACCGTGGGCACTACTCCTGCTTCGGTGCCTTTCGGAGAAATCTCAATTGATGCCTTCTCGGTGGCAGCTCAAAGCTTAGCAGTTTCCACCAATGCGGCGAATGGCTATGCTGTTACCGCCATTGAAAATGATCAGTTAGGGCGAAATGGGGCAGCCTGTGCTGGCGTTGATGGCACGGGTGTCAACACCTGTATCCCTGATGCTGAAGTCGCTGGAATGAACTCAACTACCACTCAAGCCTGGAGTAGTACTACCAATAAAGGTTTTGCCTATACTTTAGATGATTTAAATACTACTACCACCGAAGCCTTTAGTTATGCCACCGGGTTCCGTCATTTTGCTGATGAAGCAGGTGGTGAAACGGCTCAACAAATCTTTAGTAATACCAGTGTCGCAGATAATCAGAACCTATTTGTGTGTTATAAAATTATTGCTGCTCCCACTACTGCTGCTGGAAATTATGAAAACTATGTCCGGTATACGGCCACAGCAACGTTCTAAGACCTAATGTTTATTGATTATTGTCTAGTGTTTATTGTTTAAACTCAATACAAAAAATTCAACAATTCTAATCACTAATCATTAGCCAATAAACATTAACCATTAGCTTTTTTATGAAAAAGTACCTTTTTATTCTCTCCCTGGTTATTACTGCCTTCTTGCTTCCGAGTGTTGCCAAGGCTCAATATGCTATTGGCAATGATGGTCAAATCACCTTAACTGCCATTCCGCCTCGGTTGGGTGATGATTTCCAGTTGAAAGCGAAGCCTGGTGAAAAAATCCAAACCTCAGTCAAAATTCGCAATGCTTCTAGTGAACCCATCACCATTAGTAGTTACATGGAAGACTTTATCTTGGATGAAGATGGCGAAACTCCCGTTCCCATTACCGAACAAGTCTCCAATCGGTGGAGTCTGGCCTCTTGGGCAGTAGTTTCCCCTGAAAATCAAGTAATTCCACCTCTCACTACGGCTAGTGTCAATCTCATTATTGATGTCCCAGCCGATGCTCTTCCTGGTGGTCATTATGGAATGATTTTGCATGAACCAGTCAATGGTAATCCCGAAGAAAATGGTGCCCAATCCAGTGTCTCTCAACGAGTTGGTACCCTGGTTTATTTTTTAGTTGAAGGTCCGATCAATGAAGATGCTTTGGTTCGAGACTTCTCCATTCCTCAGCTAACAGAAAAAGGACCTGTTCCCTTTTCTTTGATGGTAGAAAATATGTCTGATATTCACATTTCTCCTCAGATTAAAGTCGATATCTATAACATGTTTAATAAAAAAGTGGATACGATTTCAGTTGATTCTAAAAATGTTTTTCCCTTTGTGGCTCGAGAATTTAAAGGTGAGTGGAATCGAGTCTGGGGAATGGGACCATATACGGCAGAAGTAACTATGAGTTATGGCAGTAATGGTCAAATCGCGATGGCGAAAACTCAGTTTTGGCTCTTCCCTCTCAAATTGGTAATTGCAGTCACAGCTGCTGCCATCCTCCTACTACTGATTCTAATTATGATTGGAAAATATAGTTCTCGACGTCAAAAATATAATAAACAAAAAATTGAGAATCTCGAACGAGAATTAAATGAGCTCAAAAAGCAATAAATTCTGAAAATGTGCTTAAAAAACTCTTTACCTGCTGCCTCATCCTCATTGGTGTTTTTGTTGTTCACCTAGTTTCACTTTCCCCAATATTTGCTCAAGATTCTGGGGTGGAACCAGGAGAAACTTTTGAAACCAATCCTAAAGACCGGTCCACCACCGTCACTGCCACCGTTTTGGACAATACTCCGCCCACTACTCCGATTTTGATCGCACCGGATAATAATTCTTACGCGACAGTCAATAAACCAGATTTTATCTGGGAAGCTTCCAGTGATGCCAATGGAATCAGTCATTATCAATTTTTTCTTGATGGAAGCCAACTTTTTGGTGATTTGCCAACTTATTCCACCGAAACTTCTCAATATTTGTTGGTTTACAACGCAACTACCGATCGCTACACCTTGACCCCCAAAGCTGGACTCGCAGAAGGGACTCATACTTGGAAAATTCGAGTCTTTGATACTTTAGATCAGAATACTGATTCCGCTACTTGGACTTTTACCATTGATACGGCCGCTCCTTCTTTTGTCATTACTCACATAGGCGACCAGAATACTTCAATTTCCGCCCAAGACAGCTCAACAGTGCCTTCTGAACCGATTGAACTGACCGAAAATCAGCCATTATTGAGTGGCACGGGTGAAGCTAATAGTACGGTCTCTCTGACCGTTACTATCCCTGGAGATCCCACCCAACATGTCACTTTCCCCATCGCCGCAAATGGCACCTGGCAACACCAGCTCGGCATTTTACCAAGAGACATTACCATCACTCTTGATTTTGTGATTACTGATCAGGCAGGAAACGTGAGCGTTCTGTCAGGAGTACAAATTGTGATCAAAAAAGAAGTCATTGTTTATCCCCCCGCGTCTGACGCGGCTGGCTCCCCGACTGTAACTCCTTCATCCTCAATTACTCCTTCACCCGCTGCTAGCCCTATCATTTCTATTCCAGTTATTCCACCTACAGAAGTCATTCATGAGGTTATCCAAGAGGTGACTGAACGAATTCCCTCACCAATTGTAGCTCTAGTTGAACAACTCCCAGAGGAGGTTCAACAAACCGTTATTCAGACCACCCAAACTATTGCGCCAGCTGCCGCCTTGATTGCCAATACTGCCATTCCTGCTTTTACCACCCTAGCTGTGGCTTCACAGTTGGGAGGCGGCTTTTCTGCTTCAATGATCCTAACTGCTTTGCAAGCTATTGGATTACTGCCGAAGAAGAAACCTCAAGGACTCGTCTACAACAGCCAAACGGGTGAACCTGTCCCCTTTGTTCGTTTAACGATTAAAGCGGCCAATCTTACCCCAGAACAAAATGAAACGGCTGACTCAATTTTAGAAACCGTCATTACTGATACCCATGGTATTTATCAGGGTGTTTCCCTGCCCAATGGGAAGTACCAAATGACAGCCGCTCATCAGGAGTACTTCTTCCCCACCTCCCAAAGTCGGCCACCACTGATGTCATTCCAAGAGTTTTATAAGGGAGAAGTTTTTGACATTTCCTCGCAGCAAGATGCTCCTTTATTCTTGATTCCAGTGGATCCAAAACAAGCTTCAGATTTGCCGAGTGGTGTCTGGAAACGGATGCAACTAAAACTGGCAAAAGTCAGGCTCAGAGACCTAACTGTACCTTTGTTTAGTTTCTCAGTGCTGGTCACTGCCTTCTTCCCCACTTTTATTAACTTCTTTATTCTTGGTATCTATGGACTGATCTTTACCCGGCAAGCCATTCAAAGTTTGAGAGTACCACATATTGGCGGTAAAGTAGTCGATGAACAAGGCAATCCCTTGGGGCGAGGCATTGTCCGAGTCAGTCACGCCGAAAACAATCAATTGGTAGCAATTACGACAACCGATGATAATGGCGAGTTTGAAGTCTTTGTCAAACCTGATATTTACCAAATTTCTGTCACTCACTATGGGTACGCTCGGATTGTTGAGGGGGCCCAACTCAGTTTTGAGGCGATTGATACTCGCCAGGAATCAGTCTACCTGGTAATTCCGATGACCAATGTGTCTGAGATGTATAAAGAGCTGGGAATCGGATAGATATTGTTTATTGTCTATTGATTATTGGTTAAAGTCCCCTTTTAAAACACCTCTATCTAGCTGTCGCTAGATGTCTCCTCTTTAGCAAGAGGAGATCTTTTTTAATTTCCACTCCCTCATCTCGAGTCTGATTCGGGGAGCGGGAGACCAATGCACGTTATCCTGAACAGGAACGAAACATGAGCAAGGGGCAACACTGGATTGTCATTCCGGCGAAGGCCGGAATCCATATTAATGTGCTAGCACATTGCTGGGGATAAATCCTCCCAAAGTGGATTTTTTTCCTCGATCAAGTCTATTTTCCATTGTCT
>CAZVBO010000002.1:0-2089 GCA_964625685.1 uncultured Pseudomonadales bacterium | reverse complement strand
ATAAATCCTCCCAAAGTGGATTTTTTTCCTCGATCAAGTCTATTTTCCATTGTCTATGCCATTTTTTAAGACACTTTTCTCTATGAATTGCCTCATCTACATGGTCAAATTCTTCGTAATAGACTAATCGAGACACAGAATATTTTTTGGTAAATCCTTCCAGCTTTTGTTGTTTATGTTCCATGATTCTTCGATACAGATCATTCGTAACTCCAATGTACAATGACCCATATCTTCTATTGGTTAAAATATAAACATAGAAAAAAACATTTCTCATTGTCACTCCAGATTCCTGCGTTCCTGCCTGCGCAGGCAGGCGCAGGAATGACATACTTCTTTGTATTCTAGGAGTTTATCCTGATCTAGATCAGGATCGGGATGACATAAAACAAACTTACAGTGATAAAGTTACAAAATGATGAAATATACTGGATCTGGAATCATAGAATTCACTCTAACTCCCATTAGTGACAAACAGGTAACTTTCTCAATCCAACCGAAACCTAGACGAAGAAGAGCGAGATTCCCTTCTCTCTAGACAAGGGAATCTTTATCCATCCGAAGCCAGAGCGTAGGAGGAATCTTCGGAAAGCGTTTCTTTTTACCAAAGGCGAAACAAACCGAAGGGAAAGCCAAGTTTGGCGGGTAAACAAGGCTGTTAATTCAGAGCTTGATGCTGTCAGTGAGGAGCAAGAAGTGCTAAAAAAGGAGAGTGGCCTCAGAGCTACTTGAGGAAGAAGATGTGTGAATAACCACATGGTGTCACTCCGTATTCACTTTGGCGAGGATAAACTCCGGCGAAAACCATAATCTGGGAATTACTATTGCTACTTCCAACACTATGGATTCCCTTCTTCAAGGGAATGACAATACAGGCAGGGATGATAATTCAGGCGTTATACCCAATCATTAGTCAGTAAACACTAATCATTAACCAATTCAGCCCAAGGCAGATCCGCCTCTGGCTGAAATCACTAGGCAATTATCCATCCTATAACATTTGATTGCTCTCTTTCTGTGGAAACTAAAATTATAGAATGTAGTCATTTTCAAAGTGAAAGGCTTATAATTAAAACACTCCCTATTTTCTCGTTATTTTCGCCTGCAAATATCTGCAAAAATCACTCTCCTCTATTCCCGCATTATTGCCGATTTATTACCGCATTATCTGGTAAATTGATTACCGCAAATACATTGTTTTAATTACAAAAGGATCAATCTATGCTTTTCTGTTTTAGAAAAAGGAGAAAATAAACACACCCGAAAATAAGACGGTTTTTGAGTAAAATTTTAAAAAAATATAAAAAACATCTCCAGCCAACTATTAATCTTGAGTCAACAAAAAAGTTAAATCTACTTTTAGCCTGGAAAAGATCACTGAATTATCAGTGAAGCCTGAAAAAGTGCTTCATTTATCTTATTTGATAGTAAATGTTTTATTCTGTAAAAAGGTTCTGAAAACGTCTCAGTAGTTCAATGGCGGTCGGAGATTTGGGAAAATAATGGTGAAAAACGCCGCTATCTTTCTGGATCAAACTATATAAACGATCAAAAACCGAAAATATGTGCGTTTTTTGGCTGTAGTTTAAATCAGAATCAAATCTCAAACTTCTTAGCAAACCGTCAATTTCATTGCTAATTCCAGAGTAAAGAGTTTGCAGGTCCATCAACGCCAAATTTTCTAAAATAAAGCTACGTTCATCACCAAACTGCCATTCCCCAATTTGGGTGACTAAAACCGCCCGTCGGTAGTTCACTTCTAAGTCTTTAGTCAATGCCATAGCGGTATCTGAGGACAACAGATAGACCCCTCGATTTAGGTTGAGAGCATTTTTGGATAAGAGTAAATTTCTCAGATAACGAAACTGAGGGTCCCCCTTGGGAGGCTGTAAAAAGGTAAGTAAAGACCAAGTGGTGAATGATTCATGAGTTTGAGCAGAAAGTGCCGGAAATTGAGCAGTGACGAGCCGATTCCCATGTTGGGTACTACCAAAGAGGGTTTGCTTTTCTACTCGCTCTTTCCGAATCAGTCCTTCTCGATAGAGGTGAGCGATGAGGGAGCGCCGACCAGCTTCACTTAAGTCAGGGA
>CAZVBO010000001.1:138879-234123 GCA_964625685.1 uncultured Pseudomonadales bacterium | reverse complement strand
TACAAGACCGCACTGCTATCAACCGACAACTCATGCTGGAACAGCTCCAGAAGACACCAGTCGTACAGGTGTGCTGTGAAAAGCTGGTCATAGCTCGTTCGACCTACTACCGCTGGAGGGAAGAAGACCAAGAGTTTGCCAAGCAAGCAGATAGAGCCTTAGCCGAGGGAGTTGCACTGATCAATGATCTTACCGAATCGCAGTTGCTCTCCGCCATTAAAGATCGCAATATCTCTGCAATTTTTTACTGGTTAAACCACAGACACTCTGCCTACAGCAATAAGCTGGAGATCACTACTAAGGTGAAAAATGAGGTGCTTACACCAGATCAGGAAGAGTTAATTAAAAAAGCACTCGAAAACGCAAATTTAATTATGAAAGGAACAAATCATGACGACAACACTAATAAATAACCAGTTGATGGAAACAATTGCTAAAGACACGCTCGTTCGTGCCAGCCTAACCAAAGAAAGTGCGCTGTATTTTGCTACTGTGTATTTTCCCCACTACTTTGGTTACGGTTTTGCCAAATTTCAGTATCAAATGTTGCAGATAGTTGAAGACAAAGATTGCCCTTTTGTGGTGAACATTACTTTTAGAGGGTCTGGCAAATCAACGCTCTATACAACGATTGCTCCACTATGGTTCATCATGGGTGCTCATCATAAAAAGCATGTATTGCTAGTCTGCCAAACACAAGAGCAAGCTCGCACCCACATGGCCTCTATCAAAGCAGAGGTAGAAGCCAATGAATTGCTCAGAAATGACCTTGGGCCTTTCAAAGAGACGAATGATAAGTGGAATGCTATGACTTTGGAATTTTCGAAGTATGGTGCTCAAATCACAGCAGTTTCCATAGATCAGAGTGTTCGAGGTTTGCGGTATAAGCAGTATCGACCTGACATGATTATTTGTGATGATATTGAAGACACATCCACTATCAAAACCAAAGAAGGTCGCAAGCGAATCCATAACCTGTATGCTAGTGAAATTGCTCCGCTGGGAGACTTAAACACCAGAATAATTATGGTCGGCAACTACCTTCATCCCAATTCGTTGATGAGCACACTGATTGAACGGATGAAATCTGGCAATATGACGGGAAAATATTTGTTTGTTCCTCTTATTAATGATGAAGGACAAATAGCATGGCCTGAAAAATTTACATCTATGGATCAAATTCAAGAACTACGGGAACGGGTAGCCGATGAAAGAATTTGGATGCAGGAATACATGCTCAAAGTTGTTCCTGAAGAAGACCAGTTGATTAGATATGAAGATATTTTGTACTACAGCGAGAAGCCAAAAGGCTGGGAACCGTATCTTAAGTACAAAGCAGCTGGAATTGATCTAGCAATCAGTAAAGACGACAAAGCAGACTATACAGCAGTTGTTTCTGGGCCTGTCTATAAAAATGAAGACGATTATCACATCTTCATTGATCCCAATCCTACCAACTTGAGATTAAACTTCAGAGAGACAATTGAATTTTTAGAAAATTTCAATAAAGACTACCCCGAAACACATTTGTTTGTAGAAAGCACTGGTTACCAAAGATCACTAGTAGAACAACTCAAAGAGGAAGGTGTCAATGCTCACGAAGTGCAGGTGGGTGGAATGAGCAAGCAAGAACGACTTGCATTAGTTGTGCGGTGGATAAAAAGGGGTCTTATTCACTTTCCACAGCATGGTTCTACTGACCTAGTTAATCAGATTGTCAATTTTGGGGCTGAAAAACATGATGACCTAGTAGATGCGTTTACGCTGCTCATATTGCAAGTGATGGAGCATGCGAAAAATAATTCGACTCCGATTAGTATCAGTAAGTACTCTGGTCCGTTTATTATAAAAGTACCAGGTGGATTTAGAGCAGCAGTGCTCCGAAACAAAAGAAGAAGCCAAGAGTTTAATCTTAGGACGCTCGAAAATGACCCATATGGATGGTAAAGTAGTACATATGCAACAAAGCAAAAACACCAAATTGTTTACAATGAGCGTTGCTCGTGTGTACCCTTTGTATGTTGCCAAAGTCGAGCGAAAAGGTAGAACAAAGGCTGAGGTAGATGAAGCAATCCGTTGGTTGACTGGCTACACGCAGAAAGAAATTAATCATCACCTTGAGCAACTTACAAGCTTCGAAGACTTTTTCAAAAAAGCACCAGCACTCAACTCAAACAGAAACCTGATTAAGGGTGTTATTTGTGGGGTAAGAATTGAAGATATCAAAGAACCGCTTATGCGAGAGATTCGCTATCTCGACAAACTCATTGATGAAATTGCTAAAGGTAGACCAATGGAAAAGATTCTACGAAAACCTGACTAAATATAGCTCAGTAGACATTTGCTTAAACTAAATCACTAATCTTTACTTTTAGTACCTTAGCAATTTTTTGTAGCACATCCAGCGATGGAGCATTGCGTCCCTGCTCGATATAACCCATGTAAGCACGACTAATTCCAATCGAATGAGCAACTGCTTCTTGTGATAAGCCAGTTTTCTTACGAGCCTTTTGGACTTTTTTGCCAAGCACTTTAGGCAATTTGGCATTCTTTCTCATGCCTTTATTGTTTAGTGAAAGGGGTATTTACTCCACTTAGTGAGAGTTAGCAATTTCCTCTGGTATTGGGCTTGCTTTTATGCTAACTCTGGCTTATCATTTAGTCACGAAATATGCCAATAATTGTGTCCCAAAACGGGAAAAACGCCACGAAATTAGATAAGTTAAGCTTTGGGCTAGAAAACAAACTTCAAGCTTACATCTACGACAATCCTGAGAGTATTCCTTTGTACGACATCAAAGATGATATTCAACTCCTTATCCTTGCTCGTGAATTTGGAACAAACAGTGGACCAATTGATGCTGTGGGAATAGACAGGGATGGCGAACTCTACTTAGTAGAAACCAAATTGTATAAAAATCCAGATAAAAGAACTGTGGTTGCTCAGGTTCTGGATTATGGAGCATCTTTATGGAAATCACAGTCTGATTTTGACGATTTCCTGCTCCAGCTCAATGGACATGTACAGAAACAGTTTGGTCAATCAGTTGGAGACAAGGTTAAAGATTTTTATGGCCTCGATGACGAAGCACTCCAAATAGTGTTTGAAAGAATGAAATACAACCTCAATGAGGGAAATTTCAAATTTGTAGTGCTCATGGACAACTTACATGACCAACTCAAAGACTTGATTCTCTACATGAATCAGAACAGTAAGTTTGATATCTATGGAGTCGAATTAGAGTACTATCAACATGATAGCTTCGAAATCATGATTCCCCGATTGTTTGGAGCTGAAGTGAAAAAAGATGTCAAAGTTTCTAGAGGTGTAGAAACTAATTATTCAGAAGATGATTTCAAACATATGTTTGCACAGGCTGGTTATGACTCACTCATTACTGAAATACTAGATTTTGCTACCGAGATTAGTTCTGGAAAAACAGGAATTCCAGGTTTACGTGTTCACAAATCAGCAAATTATCTCAACTTCAGGTACTTCTTCCCTAATAGCAGTAAGCAAGCACTCTCAATTAGTATCGGAATTAGGAATGGCAAACCACTCTCACAAATGGATTTCTGGTGCGATAATGCTGAATATCAAGAATATCTTATAGAACCAGTCTCAAAGTGTGTGGGTAAAACTGTCCAACGGATAAACACAAAAAGCGGAGTGGGCATGCTTACCCGATTAGAACTTGAAAAAGTATCTGTATCAAAATTGCATGATTTATTCAAAACACTTTCTGAAATAGAAGTTTAATTCCCCAACTAGACTTTCCAACTTTTCGCGGTACCTTGTCGTTGTATGGACAAGACCAAACTGCTCAAACTTATTAAACGGTGTGAATACTACTTTTATCGCTATCTCATCACTGGTGATAAGCGATGCATTGATACATTTTTCCAGCATAGTAAACGTCTCAAAAAAGAGGTTGGCAAATGATGCCAAACAACCTCGATTCCACAGCTAGACTTACCAGAAAATCCCGGTACCTTGTGTCCTTGATGAAAGAAACAATACCAGATCACAAAATTCATAAAGCAATTAAAATTCTCGATCAATGCATATTTGCTGTCAGGTTTTACGAAAAAACTGGGCAAGACAAGTACATTGATGAACTAAGCTGGGCGGTAAAAAGACTACACCAATTATTTAACGAGAAAGGAGAAAACAATGACTGACATTCGCTACTGCCTATATGCCAGAAAATCGAGTGAGTCGGATGAACGCCAAGCGATGAGTATTGATGGACAAATTAGTGAAATGCTCAAAATTGCCAAACGGGAAAAGGTAAATGTGGTTGAAACAATTACCGAAAGCCATTCTGCAAAAGAGTCTGGACAACGACCAGAGTTCAACATTCTGCTCAGTAAGCTATACGAAGGAAAATTCAATGCCATTTTGACATGGGCACCCGACCGTCTCAGTCGTAATGCTGGAGATCTAGGAAGAATAGTTGATTTAATGGATCAGGGTAAGTTGCTTCAAATAAAAACCTATTCACAATCATTCACCAACAATCCTAACGAAAAATTCCTCCTCATGATTTTATGTAGTCAGGCAAAGCTAGAGAATGACAATCGAGGTGTGAATGTAAAACGAGGATTAAGAAATAAATGCGAATTTGGTATCAGGCCAGGTCTAGCTCCTATCGGCTACACCAATGTATTAAAAGCCAATCGCATCTCAACTGTAGAGCAAGATCTACAACGAGCACCCACTATTAAAGAAATCTTTGAAAAAGTAGCCTACCAAGGTTACTCAGGCAGAATGGTTAAAAAATGGCTCGATGATATCGATTTTAGAACCAAAAGTGGGTGTCGAATGCCTCTGAGTAAAGTCTATGTAGCTTTGCAAAACCCATTTTATTATGGTGAGTTTCAGTATGGAGATAAGTGGTACAAAGGAACCCATAAACCTCTGATTAGTAAGACACTCTTTGAGAAGGTACAAATCCAACTACAAGTTGCTCCTAAGCAATGGAATAAACAACTTTTCCCATTCAAAAAGATTTGTAAATGCGGATCATGCGGTGGAAGCGTGACAGCTGAGATTAAGTATCGAAGAACAAAAGCAAACCAAGTGAATACTCACATTTACTATCACTGTAATCGCATCAAAAAATATGACTGCAAAGAACCGTACATTACTGAAGAAGAGTTGATTAAACAGCTGATTGGTCATCTACCTGCAATCAAGCTCAATACAAAATATCTGTTGGCTGAGTTTGAAACTGAGGTCAAACGACTGCAGCATCTAAAAGCTACTGTGATAGATAAATTCACGCCAAGGTTTGAACTAACACAGCATAATACTGGAGCTGAAAATAGTGATGAAATATCGAGCTCGAAAACAGAAATTATTCGAGAGTATTTGCTTCATGTTCTTCAGTACGGAACTCCTGAAGAGAGGTTAAAAATACTCGGTGGAGTGAAGTCAAAATTTAGTCTCTCAGATAGAAAGTTATCTCTGATTTGAAGGTATAATTAGCTCATGACGCTAATTGCTGGATGTAGAACTTGGAATGGGGTTTGTCTCGCCACTGATACGAGAGTAACTTATAAGCCGCCAAACGGAAAACCATTTTATAAAGATGATTGTCAGAAATGTGAAACTATTACTGGTGGACCGGCTATAGCAGTCGCTGGCGACTGTCGTACTGCCACTCTATTTAAACAGTCTTTAACAAAAAAATATATTCAAACTTATCAAGGATTTGTCAAAAGGATCCAGAACGGTGAAAAGCTTAATGAAGACCCAATTACTGTTCTTAAAAACTTGATAAAGGAAAGCTTAATCGAAGTTTCAAACTTAGATGAAATAATGAAAAGAGATTCAGGAGAAACGGCAATTTGCGGTTTAATTGGGGTAATTGACTTAATTCCACTAAAATTAAATTCTCAAGAGTGCTCAAATATTATTAATTCACTTAAATACACTCCAGAAGCTAATCAAGTATTTTTTAAGAATTCTATTGATATTTTTAGATGTGCAGGTGGCGAGATAGACTCAATCGAAATTGATGGATTCAAACAAAACGCTCTAATTTCTTTTGAAAACATTGTTGGAGTAAAGCTTGACGTAAACGAAGTCCAGTTTGGTCAAATAGCAGCTTTTGGAAGCGGTGTTAGCGATGATCATGCAGAAGAACAATATAAAACTCTTGCTTATCTTTTGTTGCAAACCCATGAGGACGATCTTCAAACTGCTGCATTCCATTTAACAAGAACCCATGGTTGGTCCGAACAGGTCGTTCCAGAGGATGAAAGATATGGTTTTAAAACATTTGGTGGCGCTAATCTAGCTATGATGCTGATGCCTGATCCAAAGGATCCAAACAACCACGTCGAGTTGGCTGTACTAAAAGGTAAATTTCACAGACAAAGTGACAAAAAGGTTGTCTCTGATGTTTATGAAAATGGTGAAGGAAAACTATGCGTTAAAGGTGAAGACGGGATAGAGTATCATTTGAAGCCTTTTAGTCAGTATGATATTCAGAGTATGGATTCGCTTGAGTTAGCAATTAATCAAAAACCTTAGAACCAACGACTTTTCCTTCCAAGCGTTTTTAGGCGATTTTCTAGCTTACAGGCCTCTTTTGCGACCCTCATGCTTTTTATGGAAAAATTATCCGACATCATCAACCTATTTGGGCATAGGTGATGGGTCTTGGAGCAACCAAGGGTGTTTGGCGGAGGGAGAGGGATTCGAACCCTCGGTATCTTGCGATACGGCGGTTTAGTAAACCGCTGCACTCGGCCACTATGCGACCCCTCCAACAATCCTACCCCTTAACCTTATTACTCCATTTTATCAAACAGCCATTTAAATACTGCTAGCCCATCTGTAGCTTCAGTGAAAAAGGGCGACCCCTCCAAGCTAACCCAACTTTTATTATCTCAAGTACTTTTATCTTTTTACTTCTGTACTACCACATCTCGTCCTGATGAACGAAGGTGAAGAAGGATGCGACCCCTCCAGCTTGATTTAGAAATAGTATTATACCTTGAGAAAAGAGCTTTGACACTGAGAAGTTATTTGGCAAAGGCAATGATCACTGTTCCCGCAGTCATGAGTAAAGCACCCACTAAAGTTTGCCAATTTACTTCTTCTTTCAAGAAAATCCCCGCAAAAATAATCGTTAAAACTAAACTTAATTTATCAATCGGCACTACTTTACTCGCCTCCCCAATCTGAAGCGCTTTAAAGTAAAATAACCAAGAAAAGCCCGTTGCTAATCCTGAAAGCACTAAGAAAATCACCGCGGTTCGATCTAAGTGAACGATTTGGGACAGATTTTTTTGAAAAGCCACAATTCCCCACGTAAAAAATAAGATGACCGTCGTCCGAATGGCCGTTGCTAAGTTGGAATCAACATTTTTAATGCCAATTTTAGCTAAAATTGCGGTCAAAGCGGCAAAGATGGCGGATAAAGAAGCGTAGAGAATCCATGACATGTCTTCACTATAAACTATATGGTATAGGTTAAACCAGTCTCGTTTGAAAGTTTATCCACAAATCGGTTATAGAATTTCATTGCTTTAACTTCTTTACCAAATGTATTAATAATTTCTATGCCACCCTGGAGTCTAGTAATCACATAATTATTCTCAGTCACCCGAGTTATAGAAATAGAAGTCATTTCTCCACCAATAAAAAACTTTGCTTCACGGATAATTTCAGGTTTATCTAGTTCGACCTGTCTTGTCTGATCCCCGTCATTATCTGGAAAAGATTTTCTTCTTTCAGAAAGCATATTCAATTTCCTTTTGAGAATACTATATCAAAATAATGCTAATTCTCAATCTGGGAAATCAATTAAAAATGAATCGTAAAATCAAAGTATGCCCCAAGTAAATCCAATACGAATACTTTCCCAACCAACTCAATATCAACTGTGTCTTCTGTGACAATTTATTGAAAGAAAAACCCCCACTCCAGTAACTTCCTAAAAATCCAAGAGCATAGACTAAAATTGGCCACCGCGTAAATCTCAACACCAAAATTGGATCAATCCCTGCTTGAATCTTGAGTAAACCACTGCCAATTGCCCAACCCAAACCACTCACCATGAGTAATAGCCAGCCAACTTGAGTATATTTTCTGATAATAGCTCGTCCTGGCTTGGTGGCTATGACCATCCCCATTACAAAGTAAACAATCCAAGTGAAAAAGAAAGTATATTGTTGTTGATCACGGAAAAAGTAAAGATCAGCATTGTGAAGCCCACTAAAATACCAATACAAAGTAATTTCAAAAATAACACTCCCAAATAATATAGGTAAAGGCCATTTATCAACTAACTTTTTCAAGAATGGAAATAAAAGATACAACTGAAAAATAAGCGGCACAAAATAGAGATGATAATCCGCTTTCCCCAATAACAGTTGAACTAAAAATGAATCTGGAGTACCTACAGGGATCCAGTCAGGCCGCAACTGAAAGACTAGATAAAATAGTGTGCTAAATAGAAAATAAGCGGGAAGTAACTTCCAAACTCGTCGAGTTAAAAATTCAGACCAAGCAAAAGGGCTTTGGGTATACTTCATCATTAACCCATAGCCAGATAATGCCACAAAGATGGGGACACAAATTCGAGCCAGCTGATCCAAACTGACTGCTAGAGTTTGCCAAGGTTGAACACGATACAACGGAAATTGAATACTGGCCAACACATGGATCAGAATGACGAATAAAATGGCTAGGCCACGAAGATAAAGATCATTATTTCTGGTTGTCACTGACAACAGTTTAATCTACTTCCAGTAGAAAATAAATTATGGAAACAATTTATTCTGTTGTCTCGTGGCTGAAAAATAACGCAATCGCTTTAACAATTAAATATACTACTAAATAGTAGATAATAATTCCCAAGAGGGCTGCCGAATCAAAGAAAAATTCACCAGTAGTGGGTGAAGGGAAAATGCCACTAAACGGCAAAATAAAAATCGAACTGACACGATAGATAAATAAAACTAAACCGGTCATATTTGCACCCAACAATAGGAAAAGAAACCTCAAAAAGAGTAAAATTGCTACCAAATGACCCAGGTACCAGATAACTTGGATTATTTTTACCAAAGTGGGATCAACACTATTATCTTGAGTAGAAACAGTCTCCGTTTCAGTTGATTGATTGGGCTGAACGGTCCGAGTTCTGACCGTTTTTTGTTGAGTTGTGATTGGCATATATAAACATTATTCCGATAAATAATTGAAATTTTATAAATTTCAGGTAAGAAATAGATCACAGACGGTAACAGTTTTTAAACAAAACTTACGAAGTTCAAATTCAGTTTCTATTTTGTTTTTACAACAACTGCTTACTATAAAAGATACTTTTGCAGGAACCAGTGATAACAAAGCCACACTGATGCGTGCAAAACAAGTATAAAGTTGATATAAGGAGACAACTATGAACGACAATTCTAACAGAGGTTTGGGCTCATCCAATATGGATCCTCAAGAAAAACACAATATTCAAAGCCAAGGAGGCCAAGCCAGCTCTGCTCAGCAAGACATGAGTGAACTAGGAGAACGCGGTGGCAAAACTGCTCAAGCCAGTGGTAATGCCCATGAAATCACGGATGCAGAACGCAGCCGTGGTGGCCAAGTTAGCTCATCTGAACAAGATATGAGTGAGCTCGGTAAAAAGGGAGGAATGAGCTAAGAAATAAGCCATTTCTTTAAAACACCCAGTCAAATGGCTGGGTGTTTTTTTACTCATTTATAACTTTCATCGTATCTGTTTCTAATATATGAACTCTATACTCAGGTTACTTTGACAGGGACACTTTGCTGTCACTTGTCAAACAAACAATAGAAAATAAAATAAGGAAACACATATGCCAGATGAAATTTCACTAACACTTGGTGGTGGAGACATGGACGACAATATGTAACCCTTTCCATCTTTCTCTCAAAGCCGGTTCTTTGAACCGGCTTTTTTATATTACCAAATTATGACCTAAATTTTATGGACCCATAAACCTAAACCAATATAGTGTAAGTCAATTTAATAAAAAGGAGGAAATTATGGCAGAAAATAAATCTCCCTCCCCTCGTGGACTTGGCTCAAGTCAAATTGATGAAACAACCAAGAAAAAAATTCAAAGTAAAGGGGGCAAAGCCAGTGCTGCCAAACAAGACATGCGAGAACTGGGTCGAAAAGGTGGCAAAGCTGCACAAAAAAGTGGCAATGTTCATCGACTGACTCCGGAAGAAAGAAGTCGTGGCGGCAAACACTAACTTATTCGTGTCCAAATTTGGCTAACCACTGTTGTGCTACCTTTTTGGGATACGAGGTAAATTGATGATTTCCTAATAAGATTTGAGCTCGGACCAGTTGGATATTTTTTCCATTCAATGTTACTTTTCTAAATGGCGGCCGAACCGATAATTGAAGTTGATATTTCTCTTCGAAATAACGTTTAATTTGCGCTCGGTTATTTACCGACTTCGGTAGATAAAAAGGCTGGAAGTTAGTTTTATTTTCTGAAAAATACACTCGATGATTGAGATGTAAAAAAAGTATTGTCTGCTCTATCTTGTGAGTTGGAGTTTTTGTTTGCCCGTTGTGAGTTTCCAATTCTCCCTGCGTTTGACAGTACACACAGTATTTTTTTAATGGAGAGTTTTCAGTATCAACACTCTTATTTTTATAAACAAGATTGGCAAAATCCATAATAGCTGAGTTTAAATGATTAAAGTCAGTTCCGGTAGGTAGCTGGTTTTCAATCCTTGTCACATCTAAGTCAGCTTTTTTATCACCATACAGGTATCGCCCCCACACTCGTTGCTGATTGGTATCAAATGCCAGATGAGACTGACCAAAACCAAAACTTAAAATTGCATTGGCCGTATACTCCCCAATCCCAGGTAATGTAATAAGTTGAGATTTATTTGGCGGGAATTTTCCTTGATATTGATCCACAATAATCTTGGCTGTCTTGAGCATGTTCCGACCGCGATTGTAGTAGCCTAAGCCCTGATAAAATGGTAAAAATTCTTCCCAACTTGCCTGAGAGAGTGATTCTATGGTACGGAATCTGTCCAAAAAGCGATTATAAAAATCAATGACTCGTGATACCTGAGTCTGTTGTAACATGATTTCACTTACCCACACTTCATAAGGAGTTCGATCTGGCTTTCGCCATGGCAAATCATGTCGACCATGTTGCCGATACCATTCCAAAATTTGATCTACAAAATAGGAGTATTTATCCATCTGTATTAACCTAAGTTTTTGATTTGCCGAACCAAGGAAGCAAATAAGTGATTATTGAGTTCCTGATTTTTTGGTGGATGATCAAACTGAGTAGCTTCTTCTTTGAGTAACACTGATCGGAAGTGTTCATTGGCGTCTTGAAGAGTCTGAGTGACGTCTTGAATCACCAAATTAGATTGAGCGTCTTGGTCATTTTTCAACTTAACTAGTAGCCCGTCAATTTCAAAAATTAGATCTCTTAATAAGTGAATATCTGCCTTTGAAGGACTCCCTTGTTTCTTTAAATGAGCTATCAAACTATCAACTTCAGTTAAAAAGGTTTGCAATTGGGGAATTAAATCAACGGAATTCACGGTCATGTCTCCAGTATAACACTCATTTAGCCATGGCTTGTTGTTTTAACTCAACTGGCATTTTTTCAATTGCATATCGAAGAGCAGTTCTGGGCATCTTTGATTTTCGTTTTATTACATAATTGAAAACTTCTGATTGGTGGGCTTGGCTAGCTGCTTTGAGCATCCAGCCATATCCTTTTTGGACTAAATCGTCAGAATCGAGTAAAAGAATATCAGCAATTTCAAAAATATCTGGTAAAAATAAACCTTTTCGAGCGGGGATAATCAAAGTTACTGCAGATGCCCGCTTTACCCATCGATTTTTCGAATGAGTCCACTTTTTTAATTCATTGATGAACTGTGGATATTTTTCGACAAAAGTCCCAATCGTATGATTGCATAAAGTATCACATGATGCCCAATTTGAGACATAGTGAGTCACCCATTTTTCAAAAACTTCAAAATCGGCTGGTTCAAATTGAGAGTGCAGGTGGTATGCCCAATCACAAGCGATAAATGATTCTTCCATCATGCCCGATTTCCACAGCTCATCACATAACTGAAAGATTTCTGGCTTTGAGAGACGCTTTATTTCCAACCAATACTGTTTGGCCAACTTACCAACATCAGCACTTTTCCAACCATACACCCGTATATCTTCTTTGAAAAAACGTTGGCTACTTTCTTTAACGGTTTGATCAGAACCTGCAGTTAAATCATGGCGAAGTGAAGTCAGAATAGATGACATACTGCTATAATAGCTTCACTGATATGAATAAAATAGTCCGGATTCTGTTTTTTATAATTATTGGTTTGACCGTTTTTCTGTGTATCTTAATCGGGCGGTGGTGGCAAGTTAAAAATAGTAACCACCCAGTCTTTGAACCTCAAGCCAGTGACTTTCAACTCCAACCTCCGGCACAAGCCTTGAGCGGAGAAATCATTCGTTTCGAAGATGGTGCCCAAATAGTGACTCGTGAGAATGATGAGCCAGTTGATTTAGAATTGCCCCATACTCTGCTAGAAGGGGAACAACTTCTTACCAATCAAGGCAGCTTGACAGTTCAGTTTACTCCTGATTTTCAAATTGACCTCTCACCCAAAACCACGCTTTCTTTATCCAGTACTGATCCCACTCATTTTTTACTCAATCAAAGTCAAGGTAAGGTTATCTATAAACTGCCTCCAGCTCTGTCACCAGTGTCAGTCCGAAGTCTGCATGCCTTATTTCAATTTGAATCAGGTAAGTACAGTCTCACTACTGATCCTGATAGTGGATTGATCACTTTGGAGATTGCCAGTGGGAGTGGCCAGATTGGCTACATTGATCGAGAGAATATGACTCAAGTTAAAAATTTTTCTGCGGAACAAACAGTCGAATTTGATGACATCAGTCGTGAAGTTCTTGTTCGTGATGAGTAAAGAACTACTTTTGCCACTCCCAAGTTTGCTTATAAGTTTGAATCGGAGTTAACACCGCTGGGTCTTCATACCCAATGGCCCAGA
The DNA here is from genome assembly GCA_964625685.1 of uncultured Pseudomonadales bacterium. GTDB lineage: Bacteria > Patescibacteriota > Microgenomatia > UBA1400 > PJMF01 > CAZVBO01. The sequence continues at coordinate 221,054 of CAZVBO010000001.1, read as the reverse complement.
GAGCCACACCCGCTAGATGATACTGTTTGGCTAAATTGAGTTTCTGTTGAATCGAGGTTTCGTTTTCATAATAAATTTGCTGAATGGAACTATCCTCGTTGGGTGGCAAAATAAGATAAGGACTACCACTCAGCTCATCTCGACCAGAAATACATTGATCACAGCTTTGATCAATTTGACTGATTCTCGTTCCTGTGGCTGTTTTACCGGTACCAGGGATCACTGCTGCCTCTGGTAGATAAGTCAATGTTTCCCATTCATACCCATAGACCGGAATGCCCAGAATGAGTTTACGTGAATCAATAGCTTGAGTAGCTAGCTGTAGACTGGTGGGCACATCGTACTCCATTTTTTGTGGCACCCCACCCATTGGAGCGACGGCACCTGAAATAAAACTGCCCGTATAGTGAAAATCATAAGCCATCAATACCACTCGATCAGAGATCTGACCCACCGCTACGGGATCAGCGAGTTGATCTTTGACTAAAGAGGCTACCGTTAGTTCTGTAGTCAGTGTCCCTAGTTGCTGGGCTACCAATTGTTTTTTAACTTCACTTAAAAAAGTAGTGTATTGATCTCGTTCTTCTTGACTAGCTTCACGGAAACTTTCAATATCGATATTTAAATCCGTAAAGCCATATTGTTTCATCAACGAGTTCACTTCAGACACCAGGGTTTGAGCATGTGGAATAGGATCAGCTAATAAGGCACTAATACTGGCTTCATTGGCTAAGTGAATCAACAAAGATTTTTCTACCAGCTTTGGCTGATGCTCTGCCATAAAGTCGCTGAACTTGCCATTCTCTAAAGTGTACCACCCTGGCTCTTTTTCCTGCGGATTACTCAACTGAACGAGACTGCCATCAGTATCAACCGTCAGTCCAAAGTAGGTTACATTATTTAAGGTAGCCATCCCCTCGGGAGTAGCTTTACTGATTAACCAATAGGGCAAAAACCCCATCACCACTGGTTTTTGGATACCAAACGTTTGTAACCAAGGGTTATTAGGTAACAAAGAGAGACGAGGTAAAGTTTGGAAGAAAAGCCAGCCACTCACTCCTCCTATGAGTAGACTCAGGATGATCATTAGGAAAAATTTGGGTCTGGTTGACACAAGGGTATTGTAACACTTCAATTTATTAAAAGACTAAAACCGAAAGTCCAACATTGAGTAAACTGAAAAAGAACTAAAACTTATCCGATAATGCGTTATTTACCTGTAAAGATATTTGATTTTGATCATAAGAACCTGTTACAGGTATATGCAAAACAGGAATCATTGCTTGAACAAAAGCATCATTGACAAAAGTATCTCGTTGAGATCGTGAACTGGCCTTGTGACTTCCCCCATCTAATTCCATTACTAAAACTGGGGCAAAATCGGCACGGTTACAAAGCACAAAATCAACATGCTTTTTTGAGATCTTATTAAACGATAACCAGAACCTTTTATCACTTTTAGGTAAATCAACTTCAATTAAGTCGGCCACTCTTACCTTGGGGCAAATGTATAAATCTGGAGAAATCGATTGAATCAGGATATCAAAGAATACCTTTTCTCCTTTACTCAATAAATAAGGCCCCTTAGATTTGTATCGAAAACCAGTTTTTTTAGCAAAGATTTTGAAAAGATAAATAGTTAAACTAGCCACTAAAAGGATCCCAATCCACAGGAATAGTGTCATATAACTTTGATTCATAGTGTCAGTATATGAGAAAAAACAGTCATAAACTAGTGTGATATAACTGCAAAAAATAGCACTTACACGCCTGTTAAACTGAAAAATGTTGAAATCAAGGAAATTTAGCAAGCCCCATCAATCTATTTAGGATAAAAGGATGGGTCTATCAGAACTTTTCGATTCTTGCGGAGGCACTGGGATTCGAACCCAGGAACCCCAAATGGGGTCAGGTTTAGCAAACCTGTGCAATTGGCCACTATGCGATGCCTCCTGTTACGGATGATTTTACCATCTTTGGTCAAAAAATTAGCAAAGACTTTCTCTCTACCTCACCAGTCCCAAATTCTTAATCCAGTTTCCACAAAAGGCTTCTCTCTTTTGCGATTCAACATTCAGCTGTTGGAGTGATTTGAGATCGACGTAGGTCGTAGCCAAATCATGACAAATTTCATCACCATAAATTTCCATTCGGCCGCCGCTATCTAAAACTGCCGAGATAGATAAAATAGGCATCTGCCATGCATTGAGATCTTCAACTTTGGGGAGAAGGGCGGCGGCCTCTTCTGCCTTGCGTTGCTCTTCGGAAATGGCACAGGTTTTATGATTCCGTCTCACGATGATAATCCCCGGAGATTGTTCAGCTTCTCGGTATAAACCGACGGTATCATGTGGCGCACAGAAACTACTAAAGGTCACATTCCCTAAAGAATATTCAGCTTCATTACTTACATAAGGCTGATATTGTTGCATACTCTGTGCAACCTCATCCTGAGTTTCTTTCGTTAACTTATTATTGTAAAACAGGTAACTCCAGTAATCATATTCTGGCTCATCACCGTAGACGATAATCGGTAAATCCGGGTTGGCTTGCTGGCTCAAATCAATATAATGAGCCAATATTCGTTCATCAAAATTCCCCCAGTCCAAACTAATAATGGGATAGCGATACCAGTAATCATACGAAAAATTCATCACGTTCACCATATATACCGCCACCACTATCCACCGAATGAATTTCTGGTGCCACACAAAAGCTAAGCCCCAGCCCGCAATCCAAGTCAAAATCAAATAACTAAACATACTTCTCAGCAAGTACCACTCACTGCCACTATTGATCAGTGCGGGCAAACAAAAAGTCAGGAGACCCACCAACAATAACAACCCACTCCAGCGAGTTTTGCGATGAGTCAGCAGTCCGCCTATTCCAGCCAAAAAGAGACCTATTTCCACCCAATAAAAGACACCGTGAGTCCAAACACTAAAACCACTCACGTTGGGTTCAATGATCATCAATAACATATTGGGATCAAAAACACCCAGTAAACGTTCCAACATGAAATTACTAATGGTGACTGCTTTATTACTCACTATCCGGGTAAAGGGATTACTTAAACTGAGACGTCGCTCGGTATTAACTGTCTCAGCTAAGGCTTGTTCATCGGTAAAAATTAGATGAGACAGGCGACTTGAGGCTCCCTGTTTAGGTAATAACACCAAACCGTACAACAGCATCATCACAATACCAACCATTAAGGTGAAAAGTTGGAATTTATAGTTCAACACTTGAGACCAAATGTGTTTCCATTTCCCCTGCCAACTATCTTGAGACATTTGAAGCAGTAACAAAAATCCTATCCATGGTACGAGTAGTAATTTAAAACCTTGATATTGAAAGAAACCAATGATAAACAGAGGAATACTGAGTAGGATCCATTTTTTCTTTTTAGTGGTCAGCAGTGCTCCGGCAAATACATAAAACCAAACACTAAAAAAAGAATCATAACTGATTCGACTCATCTGCCAGAAAAGTGGACTAAAAACCATCACCGCAAATACCGCTAGTGACGCATCTTTACGTCGCCAAATATTCCAAGTTAACCAACCTAATAAAATTGGTAAGGTGACTCCCATCACAACCGACACTAAATGTGCTGAAAGTAAGGGGTGATGACTCACTAACATCCCTACAGTCATAACTTGAGCTGGCCATTCCGCATACATAATATGAACTGGTTTGAGATCCCAAAAATGTTGGCGTTGATCTAAAGTTGTTCCTTGCAGGGCAAACGATCGAGCTTGAATGGCATAAACCATTTCATCATGAGTTAAAGTTGCTGGAATCCGATTGAGAAAAAAGAATCTTGAAAAAAGTAAAAAACCAATCAGAAAAATACCTAATATTTTTTCCAGCCAGTGTTTCGTCATATATACCAAAGTTTACACTGTCTCTCTTGTCCTCACAACAGAAAAGTTCTTTTTTGATCACCCTACACAAACCTATCTGAGCAAGCAAGACAGAGGTATTTATAATGATGGGGAGAGGGATTTCAATGAAAAACGTAATTGTAAGAAATATCACTGAATGCCACCCCCTGGCAGACGGGAGACCATACTACGGGAAAAAACTTTGACTAATCCCAACATTATGGATTCCGGCCGTCGCCGGAATGACAATGCAACACAATTAACCAATAAACACTAAACATTTCAGCCAGAGGCTGATCCCTCTCTGAGGGAAACCATTAGTTATTCTGCTTCCCCACCTGATACATCGCAAACATTAAAACAGCAGCCGCAAGGTACTGACTGGGGGCAAGGAAAGTTTTGTACAAAAACATATCCACAAAAACCGCTAACAAGGGGAAAGTTAATTCCAAAATAGTTGCTACTTTCACTGGTGTATTCTTCAAACCTTTATAGTACAACCACATAGCCAGTAAACCCGTTGAAAAACCAATCATGATTAACTTGGTAATATCAGCCCCACCCACCGTTAGCAAACTGGCTTGAGAACCCAACAAAAACACTGTCATAAATGCCAAGACTGTGGATAGATAGAACCTGAGTGTGGTGGCCATGGTATCAGAGACTTTCTCTACCAACATCTTGCCTAAAGTAGTCGAAATCCCCCAGAAAAATGATGCTCCTAAGGAGAATAAAGCCGCAGTGATAGTCCCAGGAATATCAAAATGGACTACGCCATTTTTAAACGACACAAAGAACACAGAGACTAAGGCTAAAGCAGCCCAACGAATAAAACGGGAAGTAATTTTTTCCTTCAGCAAAACAGCAGCCGTTAAAATAGCAAAAATAGGCTGAGTTTTTTGAATCAGAAAAACCACACTAAACGGAATATATTGGACTTTAATCAACGCCGTCGTAATAAACAGTGTCCCCAGTAAACCACCGAACAAAGCAATCGGAATAGCCAATTGTAAAATCTCTTTAGTAATTTTCTCCTTTTTGAAAAGCGAGTAAGCTACTGGAGTCAGTAATACTGAGCCGACTAGATGTTCATAAAATACAATCGTTACCGCCGGTAAATGATACAGACTTCGCCGTAAAATCCCATCAAAGGCCCACAAGGCCGCTGCCATTACAATTAAACTTCCACTCAAACGTTTGAGTTTCATTTTGCTCCATTTTCTTCAGGGGGAATTTTCAGAAAAGTGAATTATGAATTCACTATCAACAATAACACTTACCAACTAAGTGTTATTGAACCTTCTTTCATCCGGACTTTACCGTCGGCTCTGGCATTTCACCAGATCTGCTTGACCTCCGAAGTATGTAACTACAGAGCGCTCGCGGGCTGTTCCAAAAACTGTGGAATTACCGCCGGTTGGGAATTTCACCCGACCCTGAAGGATATTGTATGTATGCCGCTTATTGTACAAATACTGGATAAAGATTCAAGTTCCTATTCAAGTAAAAAGTTTGATTTAATTAATCAAACCTCCCCAATCCGAGATTTTTACTGTAGTCAAAACTTTTTACAAAAAACCATAAAGCCAAACCCAAGTACAAGAAATTTAAACCAAAACTGACTATCAACAGTGAACTTGAAATTGATTGTTGAAACAAAACAGAACGCATAGTTTCCAAAATATAACTGGTAGGGACTACTTTACTGATCATTTGTCCCCACATTGGTAATTTATCGACTGGGAAATAAATGGCACTAAAGGGCGCTAAAATTCCGGGGAAAGTCCATACTACGGTCTGATATTTAGGTCCATAGCGCAATACCACTCCAGCTGAAATAAAACCTATCCACCAACCCGTAATAGTTGCTCCAATAAAGAAGAGTAAAAACCACCAACTCAACTGGAAAATTCCAATGTGATACAACAAACTAATAGCAACTGCCAGTACTCCCAAAGTCACCATCGTTTTCAAAATAGACAAAGCAGTCACTCCAATAATCCATTCAGTAATACTTAGCGGGGTCGAAAATAAATTAACTAAATTGTTATTCCAAATTTCATCAATTAAATTGCGAGACACTTCTGATTGGGCTCGCCAAATAATGTTCCAAATCACCAGTCCTAATAAAATGGCCGAAATTAGACTCTGATTTCCCGATGTATCAACCAGCCACTGGCCCGTAATTCCCCAGAGTAAAGTATCAATAATGGGCCAATAAATCATGTCACTTAACAAATCAAAGTCACGTCGCAGTGGATACAAGTGACGCAAGAAAAAAGCTTGCAGGTGGTTTTTATGAACGATTGATTTCATAGTTATAAAGACATACTCAGGAAGTAATCTTCCAACGTAGGTTTCGCAATACTAATCTGGGTGTAGGTAATTTTGTGAGCAGCCAGTTGACTCAAAAAATCAGCAATTTTATCCTCATCCAGTAAAATTTCAATTTCCCGGTCGACGATTTGTGCCTCTAAACCTTGTTCTTTGGCAAACCGAGCGGTTCGTTTTAACCCATCTTTAACTTGGAGTCTCATTTTAGCAGTCGAAATTGAGGCTGCTAAATTTTGAGGCGTATCTACTGCTACAATTTTCCCTGACTTTAAGAAAATTACCCGCTCACATAATTCAGTAACTTCATCCATATTATGAGAAGTATAAAGAATACTAGTGTGAAACTCTTGCTGTTGGGTTTTGACAAATTGACGAACTTGATGGGCGATATCTGGATCTAGTGATGCAGTTGGCTCATCAAGTAATACCACTCGCGGATGAGGAATAAAGGCTTTGGCCAACATTACTCGGGTTACTTGACCTGCCGATAAATTATTCATGGTTTTGTGACGCTGATTCCATACTCCAAAATACGACAAAAACTTTTCTGATCTTCTTAAAAACTGTGATTCCGTGACCCCGTAAAACCGAGCATAGACTCGTAAATTTTCTAAGACAGACAAGCGCCAAGGCATTTTGATATAGGTACTGGCAAAATTCACCTGCTGCAAAATTTCTGATCGATGTTGACTAAAGTCCTTTCCAAAATACGTAATGGAACCTGCAGTAGGTGTGGTCACCCCAAGCAACATCGAGATAGTAGTCGATTTACCTGCTCCATTTGGACCTAGAAATCCTAAGATTTCACCATTATGTAACTCAAAACTGACATCATCCACCGCCACAAATGGGTGATCACTCTTTTTTTCCGGCTGGTAAATTTTGGTCAAACCCTGAACCGACAAAACTACAGACATTCCTCTAGTATAGTGGGCAAAATCCAAATTTCAAAGTCTAAATTTCAAAGTCCAAATTCCAAAATCTAAATGGCTAACGTTTAGTGTCTTGCCTAGAAACTTCAAAGATTATTGATATGTCATTCCTGCGAAAGCAGGAATCTGTAAAAACTACTAAACTGTTTATTTCCCAGATCCCCGCTTTCGCGAGGATGACGAATCTGACTAACAAATAATGAATGGAAAGTGTTCAAAAAAAATTAATTTTCTTGGATAAACACTCTTGTTATGAGATTGTTAACCTAGCAATAAGTGAAGGACGTGATCTTTTTGGGGATCGAACGACACCAAAAAGATATCACTCCGCAGCGTTCCTCGTTGGTTGCGACCTATGAATCTAGTCACCAGTAACTTTCTTCTCTGCTTTGCAATCAACCAAAAATATACTATAGTACCTGTGACATGACAGAAGCTACTAACTCTCCCGTTTCTTTAAATTGGAAAATCGCCGGTAAAGCCGGTGAAGGGGTGATGGCCCTGTCCAAAATGGTCGCTAAAATCTGTAAACGTCATGGTCTCAATGCCTTTGACTACTTAGAGTACCCCTCTCTCATCAAAGGAGGACATCAGACAGGACAAGTTTTTGCCAATAGCCAATCTGCTCTCTGTCAGAAACGTAATCTAGATCTCCTGATTACACTCGGGCCAGAAGGTTTAACAGAACATAAGGATGAAACCACCGATCAAACCATTATCATCTATAACACCAACGCGATCCCGGTAGACATTACCAAATACGACATTCCCCACGGACAGTTTTTGCAGGTCCCTTTTTATACCATTTCGAAAGATGTGACCGGAAACTTATTAGCCATGAATATCGTGGTCTTAGGGGTCACCGCCTACTTTTTAGGCTTTGATATGGAGATTGCTCGGCAAGCTGTCCGAGATGAGTTTGCTGATAAAAAGGATGAAATTGTGGAAGCAGATCTCAAGGCTTTAGAAGCTGGGTTTCAAGCAGCTCAACAGTTGGGCAAACCGTTGATGACGATCCCCACCCAGGCAGATGATAAAATTTTAATTTCGGGAAATGAAGCCATTGGCTTGGGAGCAATTCAAGCAGGGGTTCAGTTCTACTCAGCTTATCCCATGACCCCCGCATCTGGCCTGCTCCACTTTTTAGCTGACCAACAAAAAAACTACCCCTTAGTGGTCAAACACGCCGAAGATGAAATTGCAGCCATTAATAATGCGTTGGGTGCTTCCTTTGCTGGAGTTCGGGCTATGACTGGTAGCTCCGGCGGCGGATTTGCACTAATGGTTGAAGGAGTTTCCTTTGCCAGTATTGCGGAGATTCCACTGGTAATTTTAGAAGCCCAACGTAAAGGCCCCGCCACTGGTCTGCCTACTTGGACTGAACAAGCTGATCTCAGTTTCGTATTAACAGCTGGTCATGGAGACATTCAACGAGTGGTCCTAACCCCCGGAACAGTCGAAGAGCACTTTGAATTGGCCAAAAAGGCATTTTATTTAGCTGAGAAATATCAAATTCCAGTTTTCATTTTGAGTGACAAATTTATTTTGGAGTCACATCAAACCATGACCACCCCTAAGGTTGAAGCTCATTCACCTCACCAAAGTATGGTGGACAAGCTGCCTGAAGATGACTCTTTCCGTCGCTATCAACTCACCAAAAATGGAATTTCACCCAGATCTGTTCCCGGACAAGCGCATGGTTTACAGTTGACCAACTCATATGAACATGATCAGTTTGGTTTTGCCACTGAAGATGCTGCTATGACCATTCATCAAGTGGAAAAACGAGCCCACAAACTGGACGGGATTCAAGCTGAGCTTCCTCAACCAGTGGTGTTAGGCCCAGAAACTGCGGATATTACCTTAGTCAGTTGGGGATCAACAGTCAATGTCTTATCTCAGTTACTTACTGAGAGATCAAGTCAACAACCCAGTGTGAATGTAATTCATCTGCCGTGCTTATGGCCGTTTCCGGTTGAAAGTTTCACCAAATTGACTCAACAAGCCAAAATGCTGGTGATGGTAGAAGGAAATGGATCAGGTCAGGCGGAAAAGTTAATTCGTCAAGAAACTGGCCTTACGTTTAATCATCATATTCGTCGTTATGATGGTCGCCCCTTTTATGTGGAAGATATTACCGAATTACTAGCTAATTTAACTCAATAATCTATGTCTTGTTTTACTGCCGCTTCTATTAAATCACCCATTGCTCCAACCTGGTGCCCAGGTTGCGGTGATTTTTTAATTCTCAACACTTTACAAAAGGCGATTACGGAACTGGAGTTGGAAGCTGAGAATACGGTTATCTTTTATGGGATTGGTTGTAGCGGCAATATGGCTGACTTTAACACCTGCTATGGCTTCCATGGACTTCATGGTCGAGCTTTGGCCAGTGCTTTGGGAGCTAAGCTAGCCAATCATAATCTGAAAATTATTGTGATTGCAGGTGACGGTGATATGTATGGTGAAGGCTTAAGTCACTTTTTATCTGTAGCTCGGGGGAATCATGACTTGACTTTAATTATTCATAATAATGAACGATACAGTTTAACTACGGGTCAAAGTTCACCTACTACCGATGAAGGTACGAAAACTAAATCCACTCCGTTTGGGGTAATTGATACTCCATTTAATCCAATTCATATGGCTCTAGCAGCCAATGCCAGTTTTGTCTCTCGTGGGTATAGTGCCAAAATTCCACAATTACTTCAATTAATGAAAGCTGCTATTACCCATTCAGGCTTTGCTTTGGTAGACGTTATGCAGTTGTGTCCAACCTTTAATAAAGATCATACCCATCCTTGGTTTGCCGAAAGAATTTACGATTTAACCGAAGTTAATCATAATCCTCAAGATAAAATGGCCGCTTTGACTCGTTCCTTAGAAACTGAAAAATTTCCGCTAGGAATTTTTTATCAAAATCCAGAATCAGTACCGTATCACCAACACTTACCTCAATTTCAAACTAATACTTTGATCAACCAATGGACGCCAACAGTCAACATTGAACCGAGTTTAGCTGAATTTACCTAAACATTTTTGCAAAGATTACTTCCGTAATTATACTTTCACCAATTAAAGCGACAAAAAATTGTAATAAAAACCTGTCCAAAAGATTGATGTGTAATTGACACACATTTGTTTCCGTGAGAACCTATATTTGCCTGTAGATACACCAAATTTACTACTTTTATTTATGGAAATTTCGATTCTCGTACCGGTCTATAATGAAGAACAAACGGTCGAAGCTTGTATTCAATCGTGCCTTCATCAAACCCGACCATTTGACCAGTTGGTCTTCGTCAATGACTCTTCAACTGATGGAACGGCCAAGATTTTACGTAAGTATGCTCAACAAAAAAAATAGTTGTTAAAAAACTCCCCAAAATACTGGTAATAAAAGTCATGCTCAAGAATATGGATTGCAGTTTGTAACTGGAGACGTTGTCGTTACTACCGATGCGGATACCATTCTAGACCATCGATTTGGTGAACTTATCGCCAAAGATTTTGCAGAAAAAAGTGTGGTCGCTGTTTCTGGTTACGTATCTAGTCTTCCCTATAACTGGTTAACTCTGTGTCGAGCCTTTGAATACACCATAGGACAAAATATTCATAAGTTGGCTCAAAGCTATTTGAATTACATGTTTGTGATGCCGGGTGCAGCCAGTGCCTTTCGAACTCAAGCCTTCAAAGATCATATTAGCTTTGATCACGATACGATTACTGAAGATTTAGACTTTACCTATAAACTCCATCACAAGCGTCTCAAAATTATTTATGATCGCCGAATCATTTCCTATACTCAAGACCCCAGTACTCTTTCTTCTTATATTAATCAAATGCGTCGTTGGTATGGAGGTGGCTGGCAAAACTTACTCAAACACCACCACATCATTGAACATCCCGTCAAAGCGTTTGAGCTTTCACTCATCTATGTCGAAGGGGTGACTTTTTCCATTTTGATGTTTATTGTTCCCATTTTAAATATCTGGTTAGGAATTTGGTTACTGTTAAGCTACATGCTCGCTGCTTTTGTGTTTGGTGTCTGGGCAGCTCATAAAGCCAAACGGTGGGATCTTATCCTCGTTCCCATTCCTTGTATGTTCTTACTCTATGTGAACGCCTACATTTTCTTAGAACAGTTTGTAGTAGAAGCACTCTGGAAAAAAAGAACCTTACAATGGTTTAAACCAGAGAGAAAACATATGGAGTACGTCTAATTATGCCATTCATGCCTTTATTTGGATTTTCCGTAGTAATTCACCTGGCTATTATTGCCTCACATAAAGTAAAAATGTATTTACATCGGATAAAATTCTAGATTTATGAAATATCATCATGGTCTCACCATCGTCTCGTTAGTTTCCCTGGTTATTTTACCAAGTGCGAGTAGTATTGTTTATGCTGTTGTCACCGAAAAGCATTCTTCACCTATTTTATTAGCGAGTGAAATTCATGAATTGAATCAGGAAGTCCAAGAAGTGAAAAATCAAAGCAAGTTCTTAGCAAGCCAATCTCAGTTACCAGCTCAGTCCGAACTTCAAGTTTCACCAGATAAGTTTTCAACTTTAGCCGATAACACTCAGCAAGATCCAGAAGTTGTAAATTCAAGTGTGGTTTTAGGCATAACTGATATCAATTGTGAGCTCTATGACCAACTTCAAGTTCTTCAAAAAACTAATTCGGTGGTGAACTATCTAAAAACTCTTGGAGAAAAAGCTAACTTTGAATCTAGAGTTGCTTTGGCTCAGAGTATGGGAATCGAAAATTATAGCGGTTCGGCTGAACAGAATTTGCAAATCTTACATTCACTACAAAGTAAATATAGCCAAGAACTGGCTTCTTGTGCTGAAACACCAGCCCACCTTTTATATGAAGAACCCCATTAAAATCATGCCACTAGTATCATTCTTCTTTTTATCATTATTGGCTCTGGGAAGAATCTTTAGTAGTCATGCTTTAGCTGAAGGCAACAATGCCATCCTCAATCCTTCTTTTGAAGTAGATGCCAATTTTGATAATAATCCTGACTTTTGGATTAAAGACAAATGGGGGAGTAACAATGCTTCTTTCACCTACCCTGTGGCTGGAGTGAACGGGCAAAAAGCTGCTCAAGTCAAAATCACTAGCTATCGTAGTGGAGATGCGAAGTGGCAATTTCAAGATGTGCCCGTTAATCCAGGTGAGGAGTACGTATTTCAAGATAGCTATACTTCAACAGCTAGAACTTACATCATCGCTCAATACCGAAAAAGTAATGGGCAATTAGTGTATGTTCAATTACAAGCTCTCCCTAGATCTTCAACCTGGCAAACAACCACCGTAAACTTTACTCCACCTGCAGGGACAGTCTCGATGACTATGCTTCATGTGTTGAGTACCAAAGGCACCTTAGTAGTTGATAACTACTCACTTTCTTCAGTATCAGAACCAGAACCATCTCCAACTCCTTTTCCCAGCCCCTCACCAACTCCTAGCCCTTCGGTTGAACCAACTCCCGAACCTTCACCCTCTCCCAGTCTAGAGCCAACTCCTAGCCCGTCAGTAGAACCCAGCCCGAGTCCTAGTGCAGATACATTCGATGAAGGCTTTGTCTCACTGACCTTTGATGATGGTGGTTGTCCCACTATGAAGAAGTTATGCCCATTCTCAACAATGCTGGAGTTAAAGGAACCTTTTACATCGTGACCAAACTCAATCAATATGCCAATCCGGAAAATAATGAATTGGAGATTGATGCCGATAGTAATAACCAACCCGACGATTGGTTTACCGGTAATTGGGGAACCAACACTGCCACTTTCTCTTATCCAGTCACCGGAGTCAGTGACTCTAAGGCGGTCAAAGTCGAAATGTCAAGTTGGACCGATGGAGACGCTAAGTGGTACTTTGCTGATGTCCCAGTTCTGGTTGATCAAATCTACACTTTCAGTGATCAATATCAAAGTGACACCGAAACCCGAGTCGTAGTGCAGATTACCCGAACTGATAACACTGTCTACTATGATGATGTTGGCACTGCTCAGGCCTCAGCTACTTGGGCAGATTTCACTGGAACTTTCTATGTGCCAGTTGATGCCAAGTCAGTGACTGTTTTCCACTTGCTTGATTCGGTAGGCTATCTCACTCTTGATAACGCTTCACTCGGTATTAACACCTATGTGACTAAAGATCAAATTTTAGCCATGCAAACAGCAGGTCACGAGATTGGAAATCATACCGAAACTCACCCTTCCCTCATCTCGATTGAGCCCAGCGCCGCCCAAGAACAGATTAGCGGAGCTAATTTAGACTTAACTCAAATTGGTATTAGTCAAATTCGTAGCCTCGCCTATCCTTATGGAGACTATAATGCTCAAATTGAACAGTTCGCCCAAGACTCAGGTTTAACCTCAGCCCGAACTGTCCAAGTAGGTTATAACACTAAATCAACCGACCGTTATGGCTTACTGACTCAAAATATTGAGTCCACCACTACCTTGGATGAAGTTAAATCCTGGATTGACACTGCCAAAGCCAATCACACCTGGTTGATCCTCACCTTTCATCAAGTAGATACCAGCGACAGTGATTATGGGACTACACCCGGTATGTTGCAAAATATAGTCGATTACCTCAATGCCAGTAGTGTACCTGTTAAAACAGTAACTGAGGGAATTGCCTTGTTTTAAAACTACTCGCTTATGTTACTTACAGCAAAACTGATGCAAGTAAGAAAATAAAACCCACAAGTAAAACCTCATTTGCTTGTCATTCCCGTGTACACGGGAATCTGGAAAATTGGTTGTGCCATTCCAGATCACCGCATTCCTGCCTGCGCAGGCAGGCGCGAGGATGACGAAGACTGTGACTTCCCATTTACTCCGGAATCACTTCTCTAAACGCATTTAATGAAGCCGGATCAGAATTCACCCGCCAATCATACTCCCCATTCTCACTCTTATTCTCATTAAACCAAATCCATCCAGAAACCGGGTAGTGATGGACCGCTTGACCTAAACCTTCTCTGATCCACTCGGCTTTTTGACTCCCATCTCGTGATCCCATCGAAAAAAGATAAATCGGTTTTTGATACTGAACTAAGACTGATAAAGCCGGAGCGAAAACCTCATCAAAAGATTGCCACGGATCACCAAAATTAAAACCATCCACTCCTACATAATCAACATACTCAGAACCAGGATAATATTCCTCAATCTTATTACCCGGCTCATCAGGCACTGATAAACTGTTCACTGCCCACCCAAACTTAACATTGGGGGCTACAGTGCGAAATCGATCTCTCAAATAACGAAAGGCTAAGATATGTTTTTCCGGAGAATTGCCATTTTGGGTACCACTCCACGGAGAAACATTATCATTCATTTCATTAAATGGTAGTAAAATTACTGGTCCATCATAAACAGCCGCATCTGCCGCAAACTGATCAATATAGCTATCCCAATTTCCAGCTAAAATAGCATCATAACTAAAACGAGGATCATTCGGTCCCTCAAAATTATAGTCTTTTACTTCCCAATAGATCACTAGAACCTTCTCCTGATCCCGGGCAATTTCTGCATACTGCATTGGAAAATCACGTTCATTCCCCCAATGAACAAAATCAGCCACCATGTCGACTGGCTTGCCTACTAAAGATTCAAATTGGGCTAAGGCTCCTTCCTGCCAACCTACATAGGCCCCCCATTTTAGATCAGTTACCGGTGTGGGAGTCGGAAAAGGCGAGGGCGAAGGACTCGTTTCAGTTACTTCATCAGATGTATCTGGAGTAGGTGCTACTACATCACCATGACGAGCCGACCAATGGTTCCAATACATAGTTCCGGCTACCGCCGCTCCAGCCACACAGGTGCCAATTACTTTCGAAATCATATCTCTATTATGATAAAAATTAATTATAAATGTCAGCTGTAAATCAATCCTTACACAACTCTAACTCATTTTTTATGTTGAAAAGAAAAGAAGGAGTCATTCTAATCTCAGTTGAAACTCAGGAAGAATTGAGATATTTATAAAATAACCCGAAAGGACGTATGCCAAAACTTTCTCTAACCTTAGGGGTAGTTAGCACCTTGCTGGCAAGCTCCCTATTACTCCCCCTAACTACTGCTGCTCAAACCCCTCGCCAAGAACGAGTGGATCAAAGAATAGAAAATAGAGAAGAACTTCAACAAGACAGACAAGAAACACGAACTGATATCCAAGAAAACCGGCAAGAGATGCGAGACAATGTTCAAGATACTATGCAACAGCGACGGTCTACGATTGCCCAAAGTCATGCCTACCGGTTAGAGAGAAGATTTCAATACTATACTGATTCACTCACCAAATTTGCTGATCGACTTGATGCCAAGATAGCAGAGATGTCACAAAATGGGACAGATACCAGTGAAGCTAAAGCTGACATCGCCACTGCTCGAAGTTTGATTGCGAGTGCCAGTGACAAAGGGGCAAAAGCAGTAGCTCAATTTGAAGCCGTTGATCCCGACAAATATGAGGAACAACGAGACCAGGCTCTAGCTGCCCGAGATTTAGCAATGGCAGCTCGAGCCGATTTTCAAAGCGCACTTCAAAGTCTTCGCAGTGCTACAACAACTCTTATTCAAGCAGCTCAATAAAGGAACTTTATGAAAAAACTTACTTTCTTGGGGATCATCTTAGCTTCTGGCTTGATCTTAACCGGATGCTCTCTCAACCAACCTAAACCTGAAGATGCATCAATGATGCAAACCGACGAAATTCAACCCACGGGTAGTGATCCTGTCCTGCAACAAGATGTCTCCGACTCAACCGATATTAATACGATTAATACTGAGTTAGAAAACTTTGACATTCCAGAAGAAGATTTTAGTAATCTCTAATTGTTACTTCCGATTGACATAAACTCAAACTCGGATCAATACATTCTTTTAATGCTTCTAAAGCATAAACTGGTTGACAAGGAATACGAACCAAAGGTAGTTGAGTGGTAGAAAATAAAGCCTCTACAAATTTATCTCTGGCTTTCCTCTTTTCAGTTTGATGAGAATGATCATCTAGTTCAATCGCCACCACAGGTCTAACTGGATTTTTCTGACACAATAAAAAATCAACTGACTTTCGATCAATATGATTCAGATATTGATGTTGGTATTTAAAAGGAGATTTAACATAAAAAATTTTATCTAATTTTACTTGAGGAAAAATGAAGTACTGATCGGCATATAACTGACAAAGTAAGTAAAATAAAGTGTGTTCTGCCTGAGACATCATGTAGTCTCTTTTGCCATAGAACTCACTCCACTGAGTCTCAAGTTCATCAATGGGTTGCAAGTCATCAACAGGTGATAATTGGCTTACAACTTGAACACTTTGATGAGCTAAATAAAGAATAATTGCCAACAGTCCGAGAAATAGTACTCCTACCAGAAAGGTCATACTTTAATCGTAAACTATTCCTTAACATAAAACAATTGTGCTACCAGCGAAAAGGTCTTGTTAAATTGAATCCAGATTTTAATAAATTTATGGCTTTCTTCAATTCATATTGTGAAAGTTGAGTATTATATTTGGTCTGAGTTTCATCACCATTTTGGAGTGATTCTAAAACTGGCAAAGCCCGTTTGTCACCGAGCTGACCCAAAGACCAAGTGGCATCATTTCGATCATGAAAAGAAGCCTGTTCATCAGTAACTTCTGCCGACAACGCTTCTACACAGTCACCTCCATACACTGAAACCGCTTCTTTGCAATTTTCTTCTACTGCCATTTCAATCCAAGTCGTACTCGCTATAAACAGTATAAAGAACGAAAAAATACCTATTCCTATCAAAAATAAAAAATTATTTTTCATACTCAAAAACCTCCTCTACATTTTTATGAAAGAGTCGAGCAATTTTAAAGGCAAGTTCCAGTGATGGCACATATTTATTCTTTTCGATTGCCAGAATGGTCTGGCGAGTCACTCCCACTCGATTGGCTAAATCTTCTTGAGTCATCCCTTTTTCCGCTCGTAAAATTCGAATCGTGTTCGTCATACAGATTATGATTGTTGTTTCATCAAGTATTTATACAGAATTGAATACACCACCATCATGGCCAACGCCAAATAACTAAAGATAATTCCTAAGGCTTTGGGAAAAGGTTCTTTAGCTAAAAACATCAGCAAGACTGAAACTAAGGCTAAAGAAATAGTAGTCAGAGAATAGGTAATCCGAGCTGCCTTGCCCGATACAGTCAAAATCATTTCGTCTGCAGTAATGGTTTTGGTTCGTTTCTTGGCCAACCAGATTACTAACATGCCACTAATGACACCTGCCAAAGCCAACATGAAATTTTCTGACACCACTGCTGATGAAACTACAGCTGCCACATACATCGATACAATAATCCGAATTGTTTTATAAGAGGTTGAACTCACGTTTATTTTTTTCATACAGGAATTGTATACTATTTTTTACAAAATGTAAAGTATTTATTACTTTTTGTAATTCCTTACGCATTTCTGAATCTTTTAGACTGCATTTCTGATATCATGTCCTGAATGGAAAATGACCCTCCAATTCAACTAGAAAATCAAACTCAATCAGCAGGTTCTTCTGTATCAAAAAGCAGAGTTCACTGGTTACTCCCGTTAGGAGGAATTGGCTTGATTATCATAGGCTTAGGGATTAGTTGGACTTTTTGGCAATCAACACGTCTCACTCCCTCAACTCCACTTTCAAGTCCCACTCCCTTAACTGAGGCAGATTCGGCTAAACCTCCCCCGCAACCTCTTTCATCTCCCTTAGCTCCATCACCTAGAGTTATTCCACGTTCTAAAACCTTGTCGGGTGGCAAACAAATGTTCCAAACTTTTAATAATTGCGGACCAGCCTCTCTGACGATGGCTTTATCCTATTTTGGCATCGATGAAACCCAACAATCATTAGGCCAAGCTTTACGACCCTACCAAAATCCTCAAGGAGATAATGATGACAAATCGGTGTCGCTGAGTGAACTCGCGGCAAAAGCTCAAGAGTACGATTTGCTTGCTTATCATCGTCCTGCTGGGACTATTGAACAGTTAGAAGCTCTAGTCGCATTAGATTTACCAGTTATCACCCGGACTTTATTAACGGCTGATGATGACATCGGGCATTACCGTGTAGTCAAAGGCTACGACCAAACCCAACAAATTTTAATTCAGGATGATTCTTATCAGGGCAAAGATATTGCCTATACCTATCAGCAGTTTGAGCAACTCTGGCAACCATTTAATAATGAATTTTTAGTCTTAGTGACTCCAGCCAAACAAGCCCAAGTTGAACAAGCATTAGGAAATTTACTGAGCGAATCTCAGACCTGGAACATAGCCTTGAATCAAACTCAACAACAACTAGAACAAAATCCCCAAAATGCTTATGCCAGCCTCAATCAGTCTGTGGCTTACTATCATCTCGGACAGTATGAAAATGCAGTTATGGCCTATGAAACAGTAGCTGATCGTTTACCTCATCGAGCCTTGTGGTATCAACTCGAACCACTATTAGCTTACTACCAGCTAGAGCAATATCAACAGTTTCATCAATTAGCTGATCAAATTTTAAATGGTGGCAATCGAGCCTATGCTGAGCTTCATTATCTGAACGGTCTCATTTTACAAAAACAGGATCAAAATGGGGCGGCTGTAGAAGCCTTTGCTACCGCTACTAAGTACAATTCTCAACCTTACTGGAAAACAAATCTTCTATGAAAAAAATACTTCTTTTCTTGATTATAGTGATTGGTTTAGGAATGGGAATGTATTATTTCTCTGCTCAATCTCCTTCTTCAAACTCAGGTTCCATTTCCTCAACTTTTTCTAAGGTAGCAGAAAGAGTCATGCCCACTCCTCTCCCAATTGTGGAAATGTCGATTCCTTACCTCAGGGGAAAGACCTATCAGAGTCAATTGGATGAATTAACTGTTCAAAGTCAACATCCTAATTACACAGCCTATTTGACCAGCTATCAATCAGAAGGATTGAAAATCAATGGCCTGTTAACTCAGCCTACAGGAGAAATGCCTGACGGAGGGTGGCCAGCGATTGTGTTTGTGCACGGTTACATTCCTCCTCAACAGTATGAAACTACAGAAAGGTATGTAGATTATGTTGACTATTTAGCCCGAAATGGCTTTGTGGTGTTTAAGATTGATTTGCGGGGACACGCTGAGTCTGAAGGTGATCCCAGTGGAGCCTATTATTCATCCGGGTATATCATTGACACACTCAACGCCTACAGTGCATTGCAAAATGCAAATTTTGTGAATGCTACCCAAATTGGGCTGTGGGGACATAGTATGGCCGGGAATGTGGTTTTCCGTGCTTGGGCAGTCAAACCAAATATTCCAGCTGTCGTGATCTGGGCCGGTGCTGGTTACACCTATCAAGACTTACAAGAATATGGCCTTCATGATCCTTCGTATCAGCCCAGGGCTGATCAGCCTTGGGCTGACCGACCCTCTCAAGCCAGTCCTTCTGGTCAACAACGCCGGCAAAGTTTGCGAGATATTTTAGGTGAAGTAACTCCTGATAACCCCTTATGGTCACCCATTATTCCTACCAACTATTTAAGTGATATTTCAGGTGCAATTGAATTACACCACGCAGTGAATGATGAGACGGTCAATATTGAATATAGTCGCAACTTAAATCGGTTACTTGATGAAACAGATATTCCCCATCAGTTTTATGAATATCCCAGTGGTGGTCACAATATTTCCGGGTCAAACTTTAGTTTGGCGATGCAACGCACTGTCAGATTTTTCCATCAATATTTAGATCACTCGGTTAGGGCTGAGTAGGAGTGGCGGGTCGACGACGTAACCAGAGTAAGTACATTTTATCTAAAAATAAG
Source organism: uncultured Pseudomonadales bacterium (assembly GCA_964625685.1). Classification (GTDB taxonomy): domain Bacteria; phylum Patescibacteriota; class Microgenomatia; order UBA1400; family PJMF01; genus CAZVBO01. The sequence continues at coordinate 201,041 of CAZVBO010000001.1, read as the reverse complement.
GCAGCGGTTCCTAATAAAATTAGTTTGCCAAGTACCGAATGAATCTGCAAAGCCATCGGAGCCGATAACGGAATAAAGGCTTTTGGTTCCGTCATTTGTTCACCTGTCAGGTACTGCACTCCAATCAGCAATACCAAAAAAATCCAGTGGTTTTTAATCGACCACATCACTAAAGGAGTCAGTTTTTTTTTGAGAAGTTGAGTATTCATATGTGTTATTATAACCACCAAAATGCTGGTTTGACAATTAATTTTTCCATAAGTATTGATATTGAGTAGCAAGTTTTTGCCAGGTTTGTTGATTAGCCCAATTTTGACTTTGACTAACATTATCAGCCCAAGTAGAAGCTACAGCTTGAGAAATGGCTTGATTTATTTCATTGGTTGAACGCGTGATTTTAATCCACTGAGCAAAAGGAGTTCTGGCTAAATAATCATATTTTAGTTCAAAACCCGCATAAGCAATAATGGGTAACCCGGCGGACATAGCCTCCAGGATTGATAAATACTGAGAAACAAAAGCGAGCTGATAGCGATGCCAAGGAATTTCAGCAGAGGGAATAAATCCCTTAAAAGAGACTGGTAATTTCTGTTGTTCTACCAATTTTTTGGCTTTGGCTAAATCAGAACCATTACCATACACATCTAAATGAAATTTATGATCCAGGTTCAGTTTTTTCAGAGCGGTTAAATAAGTCATCAAACCAGTATCCTCGGCTAATCGGCCAACAAAAATAATCTTGAGCGGAGAAGATAAATGGGTAGGGGGCTTTGTCTTTGAAGAGTCTATTGGCTCAACTGCCCCATAAGAAATGATATCCGGTTTAACTCCATACCATGGTTGGTGGAAACTCCCAATACAGATATTCCCATTGCTCAACTTTCCAGCCAACCAATGCCACCATTTTTGATTCCAGCGAGGATTTTGATTCCCTTCGTAGCCATGGAAAGTCATAAAAACTTTTTTACGCAAAAGCTTTAGCCAAGGAAAAAAGGGTAAAATCCAAAAAAAGACATCATGAATGTGAATAATATCACTCTCAAATAGCAAAGAGCGGTGTTGCCACCACCACTGCCAAATTGACCACTTATTTGACTGCTGCCCTGGAAGAGGAATTCGATAAATCGTAACTCCGTCCATCTTTTCAATTAACTTTTCAGTTTCATTATCTTGCTCTGCCACGAGCGTAATCTCATATTTCGACTTCGGCAAATGTTGGATCAATTGCTGGATGTGACGTTCTACTCCTCCCTGATGAGGGAGGTAGAGACGAGTCAAAAATAAAATTCGAATAGGTGAATCCATGAAGTTATTTTACTGTATCTACTTTTGGATAGCCATCCAGTCAAATCTCACTTCTTCGCTTTGAGGCTGTTGAAGCTGCAGTGTAAAAGACTGTTGATTTTTTTGGATACGATAAGAACCACTTATGAAATTAAGTGGGGTAACAGTTATGATTGGATCAGATTCAAAAGCAGAGGGAAATTCGACTCTTACTTCTATCGTATCAATTGGTATGACTACTTGACCACGTAGAGTCGGTGGTTGAACTATTGCGGAAGGTGTTGCTGTTTGAAAAGGGGAATCACCTGGGAGTGAAAGCTGTCTCAGAGATTCTCCAGATTGCAAATCTTTCATGTAAAGTAATTGTTGACCAGTCAATTGTTCGACCAATCGAACTACCTGTGCCATATTAACGTTTATCGCTTTTCCATTTTTCTCAGAATAATATGTCCAATCCATATCAGCCTGATTCTCCTCAGGTAAGAGAGAGAAGTTGTGTGGAGAGAGAGTAGTTACGTTACCATCCTCATCCCGAACTAATAACTCACTGGTGACTGTACCATCACCCATGTCATAATCTGCAGCAAACAGTTGGACTCCATCAGCAATAGAAGTCGTGGGAGCCGTTCCATTAGCAATGCCTAAAACCCGATTAGCATTTGTGCCAAAAGTAGTTAAGCCCACTCCAAAATTCCCACTATTCACATAATTATTTCCCCCATCAGCTCGAAAGACAATTTTGGCATTGCCTGAGCTATCATCCACCTCAAACCACCCATGTCCACCACTGGTTTCTACCACTCTTCCAAGTCTCGAGCCATCACTCGCTGTCCATTTCATGACGTCACTATTCACCGCAAGTGATTTAGCTTCAAATGTTCCTCCTAGTAAAGTCAAAGTATTAGCAGCTGTCCGTTGCATCACCACGTCATAATCATCATGACCACTACTCCATTTCAATTTTCCATCAGCAGTACCCAGCCAGCGGCCATAGGTATCTCCTGCCACTTGAACTCGGAAAGCTTCTGAGTCTGTGACCGATCGTTGGACTCGAAAGGCTCCATTTGTTCCCACAAAAAATTGATCATCCGCATTATTTCCAATTTTAGTAATAGAGGTATCCGTACCAGCCGCTCCTAAAGATAAAGAACCACGATTATCCACTACAAATCGATCGATAGATTCATTTCGGAGTCTTAATAATTTACCACTAGTTCCTCCTATGGCGGTTGAATTAACATAAATGCCTTGAGCGGCTGTACCAGTTCCTTGAAGATCAATCGAAAGGCCTGATGCGGAGGAATCACTCCCATAACCGTAATGAGAAACTTTAATTGATCCTCGATCAAGTTCATAGCCAATGACTCCCAGACCACTATCTAGCTGATTAAAATTAGTTAGACTGAGGGCATTGGAAGAGCGGTCATTGGTATTAGCTCGAATTTCAACTGCATTCGAGGTTCCATCATAGTTCATGTAGAATGCTGCCTGATTAAAAAGCGGATTATCAACTTTAATATTAATCATGTTGCCTTCAGCTTCAGCACCAGCATCAGAGAAAATACCTATTCCCGAACCAATATTGTAGGTATTGTTCAGATAAAGCGCTCCGCCACTTGAGGATAAATAACCAGTATTTCCTCTGGGAGTAAGTTCTATTAAATGACTGTCTTTCGGATTATCAATAATCAACGTGCCTACAATATGCGTATCTCCACCCACTTCTAACGTTTTATCAGTTTGGCGACCAATCCCCAATTGGCCATCATTAAGATAAATATGGGTCGCTGTGGCCCAATTTTCACTATCAAAATAAAGAGGATTACCTCCCTCAGCCCCAGGCAATAAATCGTTTAAATTAGCTGTAGTTAGTACCACTTCATCATCCAGCTTTAAAACTTCATTAGTTGGAATGAGTTTAGTGACATTCTCAATAATAGTACGGGTAAATGGAGCCACTGAACTGGTTTCAGTATCTCTGGTAGGAACAGTAGAACTCCTCTCCTCATTATTTGAAGAAGTGCCAGTTGGTTGAGTTTCTAAGGCAGTAAGTCGATTTGACAAGCTATGGATAACTTCAGGGGTAACTGGATCGGTGGCGTTATTTTTCTCTAATAAGACAAAAGTGGTAAGCGAACCGATAGCCGTGGCTCCCACAAAAAAGAGCATAATCCATCTGCTACTCGTCAAAAATTTACTCCATTGCCACATACTATTATCTTACGCGATTGAGCCATAAATGAGAACTCCTGTATCTGAAAAACTGGTGTAGCATCAATTTTTAATCTGTATATAATATGTAATACCTAGATCAAACTGTATGTAACAGAATCGACTTTATGCCAACTTCTCATTCCGAACAACTCTCCCCTGAACTTATCGCCTATTTACGAACTGGTGAAATTCCTGATTTTACAGAGTTTCCTGACATGGATATTGCACTACTGCAGTCGGTCTATTGGCGTCGTCAAGCTATCGTAGCTCGAAATGAAAAAAAAGACCCTGACTTAGCCACTGATTACCGCCAAAAATCAAGGGAGGCAAAGCAAGTTAACTATTCTTTAGTTGATCCAGAACTTATCGAGAATCTCTTTAGCGCGGAAACAATATTCGACTTTCATGCACAACAAACTCAAATTGTACAATTTCTTAAAAATATTGGGTATGCTAAGGATAATTCCCAACAAAATGTTTTACCGTTACCCAGCAGCATTGATGGGCAGCTCTTAGCTCAACTTCAATCAGAACTTGCCATTAAAGTCATTCCGATTGACCAAACAGCCTTTACCAATTTTGAAGAAGTTTTCTCCTCTAGTGAAATTCCTGATTGGTTTACTCAGCTCAAACAACATCAGGCTGAAACTGAAACCGTCCCTCTTTTTGCTACACTTAAGGAACGTTGGTTTTTATTTCTGATTGTGATGTTGGGAATTGCTGCTATTGGAGGAACGATCTTAGATATCGGAGTAGAAATTGGTCGTTTGAGTGAACAATTCGTTTTTTTCTTGTCAATCTATGGAATGGCTGCGATTGGGCGGAACGTCTGGCAAACTGAACGAGCTGAACGCTGGAATAAGCGCGCTCGTTCTTATAATCGAGAACCACTAATTGAAACTTTTCAGTACTTTATTCGTGAACTTGATCCCAATGACCAAGAACTTTTTCAAGAAGCTCAAAAAATTCTAGATCAAAATTTAGGCTGGGATGAGTTTTTAATTAAAGTCGGTTTTAAAGCAAGTAAAAATCCCGATTATCAATCATTAGTGGATCGATATATTGTGAAACTTCATCAATACGGCTATGAGGTTAACCGTGATTATATTTTGAATAACATTGCCCAAAAAGTCATTGATGAAAAAATTGGGCCCAATCCACCTACTGTCGCAGTGGTAATCCCATCTTATCAGGTAGAACCTGGAAGTATTCAGGAATTACTCTTGTCAGTCAAAGACCAAGCCTATCCTGTCACTACTGCTTTTGTGGTCTACAACGATGATCCCAACGGCTCACCGGCAAAACAACAAGAATTTGCTCAAATTCAAGCCATTGTCAATCAAGTAAATCAAACCGAAGGTCGAAACGAATGTCAAGCCGTTTTATTAGCTCAACCATCTCGGGGTAAACGAGAAGCTATGGCGATGGGCTTTGCGGCTGCTATGGGTCGGGGCTACCTAGATCAACTCGAAAAGCAATACTATGCCCAGTTTAACGAATATTTAAGACAAGATAAAACAATGTCCAGGCAGGAGAAAAAAGAGGCCAGAGCTAATTTCAGAGGTAAATTAAGTCAGATGATTGCCAACTTAAACATTGCTGAATTACCAGATTTCAAACATGATCGAATTCTCAATATTGATAGTGATACACAGATCTCTGATCCTTTGGCAGTTTTAAATTCTGAGTTGATGAAACAGGCTCATCCCAATGCTGGTTCAATTACCGGAGATGTCAGAGTAGAAACAAGAGACACCAATTTGTTAACTGAAATGACGTATCAACGCTATTGGTATGCTTTCTTTAAAGAACGTGCTGCTCAATCAGAATCAGGTGAAGTTACCTGTATGTCCGGACCGTGGGTCTACATGGATAGTGACATGCTGGGCGAAATTCTCCCTGATTGGTATTTCTTCACCCATGTGGCCGGTCGGGCTACATTTGGAGATGATCGGGAAATTTCGACCAGAATGATAGAACGAGGTTACGAATCACTCTTTAATCCAGATAGTGCTGTCTGGACAGACTGCCCTGAATCATATGCTGACTGGTTAAAACAACAACTGCGCTGGAACAAATCATTTAATATCTACAATATGGTTCTATTTAACTTTCTACACCGACTCGATAAATTTGTGCAAATGGATGTAATATATCAGCAAACTTTTCCCTTTGTGCTGTTATTTATTATGACCAAAATTGCCGCTGATGCAGTCAATGTTGGTCTAGAAGAAGATCCTATAGCTGGTTTAGAAACAGTCATTCCCTATGCCTTAACGGTGTTTCTCTTTAATGAGTTTTTCTTTGGAGTGTATGGAACACTTAAAAATCATGTGGAACAACTTGATGGATCTTTCCGTCCTGACTATAAATTCTTGCTCTCACCTGTCTATGTATAGTATCACTTTAGATATCTGTTGTGGACAAAGCTGAAAGCTTTCTACAGTCTCTTTATTCAAAAAGATACGCAGTGGGGCACCAAGGGAGAACAATTTGAACAAGAATTTGCCGCCCAGTTTCAAAAAGAACTGCCTCAGCTTATTCAAGAGGCAACTCAAGATATTATTCACGACTATGAAAGTGGAAAAGTTCCCCGAGAAGAAGTTCAGCCTGATGAAACCCTTGATGTTGATCCATCAACAACTATTGAGAAAATTGAACATAATCGACGCACAGAAGATAAATAAAATTCAGAGAAGATGTAATGCTTTCAGAATTGTCAAAGCCATCCCTACCGGCACTCCAATTTTAATTATTCCCAGAAAGAATTCTCTTTGGACACGATCAAGTTGTGCTTTATTGACTTTTGGATCTTCTAACCGAGGACCTTCATTTCTGCGAGGAGCTGAATGAATTCCGGATTGCTGGCGTGTGTCTTGTTCGACGGTCATGGAATTGATTTTCCTTTAATTTTACAAAGATTAGATGAAGTTAGGGTAGAAACTTGGTGACAAAGTAACTACTCAGTCTAATTTCAATACCTTTGTTGAATACGTATTATACCAGGCTAAAAGCCTATAGTTAATACTTATTAAATGTGTATTATAAACTCTGGCTGAAAATTGAAGACATTACAGCCATGCTGTTAAGGCATGACCCAAGTAATATGGCCAAATAATGATGCCGATTACTCCTTGCCAAAAACTGAGATCAAGAATCCCAATGGTAAACATCCATGCGGCAAACCAAAAGCCGCCGCACACGGCTTGTTGTTCAATTTTTATTTTTTGCATATACTCAGTATAGCATTTTTGAAGGAAACACCAGTATTAAAATGTTTTTTACTCTTTAGAATGTCTAAACTTACTTTTCTAATGGCTTAACAAATCGCTGGGCTTTACTCTCAAATCCATATTTTTGATAAAAACCGTGAGCACTGTTCAAAATTCATCCAATAATTGTAAAACAGTATCTTGGTCAGTGAGTTGAGCAGGACGAATAGTCATAATAAACTTCTAGTTTATACTTTTGCAAAACCATTAAAGTGAATCATGTCATCATCATTAAATACTTCGATTACTCGATATTTCCCTCTGGTATAGACTTCATTATTTTGGAGAAAATGAATAGCTTCTAGGATCATAATACTGGCTTTTGGTTTGGACAAATTACCATTCCCCTTGGTTTCTAGCAGTGGAATTTCTCCCATCAACCAATAATTCCGTTGACCCTTTTTTAAGAAATCGTATTCTTGTCCCACTTCAATTTTTTCAGGAATACACTCCTCAATTTGTCGTTCTCCATCTTTGTAAGCATTCATATTTCGCAAAGCTAAATCTGGATTAAATTCAACTTGAATACCCATGTTCTTATTCCTTATTTCTATACAATAGTAATTGGCACACGATAGCTCCCGTAGTTAAAACACCTACGCCCTGGCCTAAAATAACTACCCAATCATTTGCCAAAATGCCATGAATAGTCCACAGGATATATGACACAAAAGCTAGATAGTAAAAAACGGCTGACAGTCCTTCCGTTGATTTTCGGCGGTAATTTTTTAAGAACTGATCAGGAAAACCTAACAGCTTCACCAGCAATCCAACTCCCACAGTTAAAACACCGATAATTGAAGCAAAAGTGAGAGTAATCATAGTTTGTATTCTATACTATCTTTCTGACTTTGTCTGTAAAATCCAAGCAACTAATTCAAATGCTCAGATAGTCTTTATAGCTGTATAAACTCAAGAGAGATGATAAAATATGGCAATTGGAGGTGTCGCATAGCGGTCAATTGCACTGGTCTTGAAAACCAGACCCTTTATTGGGTTCAAGAGTTCGAATCTCTTCACCTCCGCTCTTCTCTTTACCACCCACTCCATTTCCCATAAAGTTAAGCTATGGCAAACCAAATTGTGGTCGTCAATGACCTGATGCAACGCAATTATAAATATGTGCTCAATGAACCGATGGGCAAACACTTTGACTCAGACTTCAAACCTGATCTCATCCCCCAACAAATGCTCGAACTGGGTGTCTTTGGTGGCAAGTATATGACTGATTGTGCTAAAGAGTTTCCTGCTGACTGGTACACTAAAGCTAAACTTTGCCACGAATTTCACGACCCAGCACTCAACTTTTTCAAAATCAACGCCAGCCAACCCCTCTCCGTCTGGCAACAAAAAGGTTGGATTTATGAGGAAGATCCCCGAGGTTGGTTCCAATGGTACTGCCGATATTACATGGGGAGAAGAATTCCAAACGAAGATGAACGTCAAATTAACCGTTGGAAAGCCTTTCGCCGCCACTTAGGTCAACTCAAAGCCAACTGCCATACAGGTGACTTTGACTGCCGCCGTAAACAACGCCAAGCCCTTCTCCACTGGGCGTATGATAGTCGGAAGTACTAACTTCTATTTGTCATTCCCGCGAAAGCGGGAATCTGGAAAAACACAACCAATATCCCAGATCCCCGCGTGCGCGAGGATGACATAATAATTTGTTATCAAAATGAAACTACGAACACTTAGTAATTACTTTTTCCAGTCTCGGGTAGCAATTCTCGATCACACCACCCCGCCTGACACGATTCTAAATACTCTATCTCCACTTGTCGCTCTTCAGTCATCGGTAATGCTTTCAACTGAGCCAATACTTCATCTACACTTACCGACCACAAAGTCCATTGTATATTACCTCTCCAATCAGTAATTTCTAGATCCTTTTTCATTTGTTCACTTGTTTTACCCCGGTCAACAATCAGCACTCTATCCACATCATCATAAAAAACACTCCCAATTGTTTCTAAAGAAAAACTGCGCCACTCAACCGGAAACCGAGCAAAAGAAAATTTTTGAAATCGGCCAACTTGATCAAACCCGGAGGTATATCGTTCTGCTTCTGCGGCAAACTGACTGGGCTCAAAGGGAGTATAAAAAGCAAAAAAAATGTAGCCCAACTCTAAATCGGAAGTGACATAAATTTGATCGTATTCCGCTTGACGCTGATTCACTTCCTGGACGAGTGTCTTGACTCCTGGATTCCAAAAGGGATGCAATACCTGATTAAAAATAAAGATATCTTTCAATAAATAAACAAACAAACCCCACATACACTATCAACGACGTAATGAAAACTCCTTTTGCCCACTGGTTAAGTTTTGTTCTTTCCCACAACCAGCTCAAACCAACGGCGGCAACGATAATTAACGCTACATGGAAATCCAGCAATCGATTGGTAATTGGAGCGTCGACGGTCACCGCACTTAAGACTGGACTTAACAACAGATAACTTAATAATAACTGGTGGGATTTTTGTTTTAACTGTGAAATTACTCCCCACAATCCGATCCCAATCCAAACAAGTAAAACCGGATTCATATTCCCTAGTTGAATCGACTGTAAATTATGCCAAGCATTGCCATCACCAGTAAAGAAAAGATAGGTTGGACTAAATGATGCTAAATAACCCTGACCGATTTTAACTATCGCCAAAACCAATTTATACTGTGCCCCTCGAGCAATAATCGAAGGCAACCCGCCCACTAAACCAGCATGAACTAACGTTTGTGATTCTTCAATTAATTCGGGATTACTAAAAACGGTAGTCCCACTCCGGCTGGCATTCACTCCGCTCAATATCCAACCTACACTTAGGGCTACCAATCCTACGGCAATGAGAGCCAGGAGTTTTGAACGAATGCTACCTCGTTGATGAAACCAGTCAATGAAACTCCAAACTCCAAATACTAACGGCAGAAGTAACCAGGGCACATTATAAAACCAGCAACTTAATCCATATGCCACCAGTGATAAGATAAACCATCGACCTTTTTTCAAACCTTTTAGCCAGCTACTCAATGCCACTAAACTGAGGAGTAAACCGATCATTGGTTCGTAGGCATTCCGGGCTTGAGTGATGTGCCAAAAAGAAAAAGTGAGTAAAATCAGACTTAGCCAAGTCACTTTCTTTGAAAACCCCATTTCCTTTGTTAACCCAAAAAGAGCAGGCAAACAGAGCAAAGCTGCAAGAGCTGTGGGCAATCGCACGGACCATTCATTGAGTCCCAGTATTTTCACAAAAGGCACTGTCAAGTAAATGAGACCCGGTAGTTTATACTCTCCAAAAGCTTGGAAATTAATCGGATACCTCACTCCATGTTCATCGTGGCCGGTCTGAGCAATCGCATAAGCATTATAGCCAATCGAGGCCTCATCTCGGTGAACCACCGCTGGTAAGCTGTCTAAATGCCATAAACGAAGGAGTGAGGCAATGAATAATAAACCAAACCACAGTAAAATGTGTCGAATGTTCATAAATTTCACAATCATTAATATCAAGATGCTGAAACAAGTTCAGCATGACAATTGAAACTAAGAAACTGTCATCCCGAATTTATTTCGGGATCTCAATCACTATAATATCAAGCCTGGATCTGAAAAGAAAATAGAAAAAAGGCTTGTATCGCCACTCTCTTTATGGATACAATGAAGTATACAAAAAAGGAGTCTCATGCATCTTAAAAAATTCTTTGGCGCCATCGCTTTAACTCAAATTGCTGGAATCTCAGGTTCACTTTTCACGTCCCCCAATATTCCTACTTGGTATAACACTTTGAATAAACCTACTATTACCCCTCCCAGTTGGGTGTTTGCCCCAGTTTGGACTACGCTCTACGCCTTAATGGGAATTTTTTTGTATCTGTTTTGGATCAAAAAAGGCAAAAAGAAACAGCCAATTATCAAACTCTTTTTTATCCAACTGGGACTTAATATTCTGTGGTCAGTTCTCTTCTTTGGTTTACAATCACCACTCTTGGGCTTAGTCGGCATCATCGCTTTGTGGATTTCAATCGTGGTCTTGATTCGCCGAAGTCTCCGCCAAGACAAATGGGCGGCTTATCTGCTGTTACCGTATATCTTGTGGGTCAGTTTCGCCGGCATTCTTAATTTAAGTATTCTAGTCTTAAACTAGGCCTTCTAAAATCAATTCTGTTTTTACATAGATTTCTTCAATCAATTCTAAGTCACCATAATGATACTCATTGGAAATATCGAGTGATTCTATCTCTGGTAAAGCAGAAAATCGTTGTTTCAACAGTTCTACATGTTTTGATTCCATACACAAAATCAGGTCAGCCCATTTAACATCACGAATAGAAATAGTATGCCGAGCACAACTGCTAGTTCCGGCTGATCGTACTTCCAGCCTATCATCCCTAGCATAGAATTTTTCAGCTGTAGGACTTCGCCACTGATTATGAGAACAAACAAATAGAACTTTTAATCGATTTTCATTCATATCAATATCATATCTCACCAAAGGTAAAATTCTCAGTTTGTTCTCATGTTGGTTGGTTAAGATCCCCAAATAGCTGGTATACAGTTATGTTTTGGATGGTAACTTTTCTTACCATTTATTATTAAGCAAAGTAAAAACTACAAAGTGAGTAAGTTCATAAAGGAAGTTATGACTAACTGATGGATAGGTTCTTGACACATAGACATCAGCCTCACTCAAGTAATTCGCTAAAGCTAATCTTGCCGCATTTTCCATCTGTGTTAGATATTTTTAAAAATCCATCTTTTTTTATTGTAGCCTGGTCATTTTCTAAAATTTTTTTGGTATAACTGTCAATCAATTCGTAATTGGGTTTAACTCTTTCTCCAATTAAAAACATTCCCATCGCCACTACAACTAAACTCCATAGATAAGACGACATTTCACCTCCGGAGTTTACCGTTAAATCAAGTAACTGTGTACTATCACTTAACTCCTTCAAGAGAATCATAGGAAATGACGCATAAAGTGTACCCACACTAACCAAAAAAATATACAGGAGCATATTCCCTAATTGTGATTCAGTGGAATTTAAGAAATCGAGAGTAAAAAATTTAAAAAATTCTCTTAGGTGATGGTCTTTTTGTCGTATCGAAAATTGTTGAATCAAGAAAAAAGAAACAGATGCCTTCAGTAAAGATGCTATAGGTGGAACATCTTTATTCAAGTTTTCAAACAATTCCCCTGGAGTAATAGCTGACTTAGGAAACTTCCGAACAGTTTCTGGTTGAGTGGTTACTTTTTCTGATGCATCCATATTATGTTAAGTTATCAAATAACATCAAAATATACCTAACTCCTCTTAAACAGTCAATCTCAGATAGCTTTCAATACTAGAAAAAACTGCCTGGATTAGGGTAAACTTAAATTATGGCAGATTCCGCTTCCGGACCACTCTCTTCTCTAGCCTATTTAGAACAGCTTCGACAGCGTCGTTTGCAACGAACTGAGCCTACTCCAGAACCCCCTGTTACTACTTCCCTGCCTGAACCACCAACTAATCCTCAACCTTATCAACCTTCCCCCGCTGACGAGGAAATGCCCTCAACTGAACCTCAGCCAACGACTCAAGATTACAATAACCCTAACACGGCCTTCCGGGAATCAGAAACCTTTCCCGGCCAATTTACGCCTGTTCCGGAAGAACTGATTGTGGAGTGGGATGCTCCCAGTCGTCCCTTTAAAAAACGTGATCAGCAATACTATCGCACTATTATTGCCATTGTGGTTTTAATCTCCCTGATTTTGTTCTTTGCCGGACAATTTTTACCGATTGCCGTAGTCATTTCGATTGGCTTTTTGTCCTATGTAATGAACTCGATTCCACCTCAAGAAGTTCACAATAAGATTACCACTTGGGGAATTCATATCGATGAGCAACTTTACTACTGGGAGGAAATGGGCCGGTTTTGGTTTGAAACTAAATTAGATCAACGGGTCATGTATATCGAAATTGGTCGCTTCCCGAATCGTATCACCTTATTGTTGAACGGAATTGAAGAAGAGGCTCTGACGGAACTCCTCTCTGAAGTTTTAATCAATCAAAAACCCCAACCCACCTATTTTGATAAAGCAGCCGAGTGGCTGGAAACACACATTCCTCTTGAAGGAAAATAATTAGCCAAATAACCAATCATTCACTTTTAATTTGAGCTGAATCTGGCGTAATTTGGCTTCTGTTTTCAAAAACTGCCATGATTCCTTAGCATAGCCACTGGACCAATCTTGCCATGAGCCTTTTTGATACTTCAAGACGTGATCCACCCCGTCTGATACTACAAATTCTACCTTTTTCCGTCGATGGACAAAGTTAATAATCTGCTCCATGCCATTGCCAGCTTCTTTCATCAATAACAAGTATTCGGGACGCAAATTCTTCCGATAAAAAATTCTTTCCCCGGAGACCCAAGCAAAAGCTCGTGCTACTCGGCTATCCAGGGGATTCCGACTGGCGATAACCATCGCACAATGATGTTTTTTTAAAGTTTCAATCAGTTGTTTTAAATGGGTTCCTTGCAAGTTCTGCAGATCAGCATCACACAGTAACACTAAATCATACTTAGCTTCAGAAATACCGAGTGAAACCGCCCAACCTTTTCCTTTATTTTGGGAAGTTGAAAATATAGTACATTTGGGATGCGACCGAAATCGATCAAGAATTTGATCTGATTTATCAGTAGAACCATCATTAATGAAAATAACTTCATCTAACCACTTACTCTGGAGAACAGTCTCTGCCACCAAAGTTAATGTTTTAGCTTCATTAAAAACAGGAATAATACAGGAGATTTTGTGCGGTCGAATTCGCATACATATACCTCGATAAGAATGATCAAATTATATCAACAACCGCTTTTTTTCGCTTACCAAAAATAGTGTTACTGAGAATGATGGTGGTGATGTAAAGTCAACCCAACGGTCAAACAAGTAAGAGGAACCACTAAGTAGCGCAATCCAATTTGAGCAAAGTATGCTGAAAAAGATAAACCTGACATGGGTAATAAAATTACTATATCTAAATTGCTAACCAGATAAACCCAATAATTACACTTTCTCTCAGATAATGATTTTCAATCTTTTGAAAAAGTAATGGTATTAAAACGAGTGAAATGAGTGCTCCGGTTACAATCATAATCGACTTAAACAAAAACACATCAATTACCAACTCACCCGATCTGTTATAAAAAAAGAGAGAAACTATAAAAGGAATCAGCCAGGAAAGAAAACATCTACCACAAAAGTTACATATTTTCATAATTTATCTTAAACAAAACTAAAGTGGGTTGTAAAAAATAATTTACTTGGAAGAACGTTTAGCTATTTCTGCTTGATCAAGTTTTGCTAATCCACCAGCGGCCTTCACTTTCTTAATTGACCAAGCATCAATCTCATTTTTAGTCATGCGAAAGAAGATATCAAAATCAAAGAAGCTATCTTGTAGGGGAGATAACTGCCATAAATAGTCATTATCATCCCAAGTTTCAATGGGAGCCACGTTATGCTGCACAATGACATCTAAAGTATCAATCACTTTCACCAACTTAGATTCAAGAGAGGTTCTCTCTTCATACTCTTCCCAGATTTCTAACAATTCTTGTTTGGTCTGTTCATCCAATGTTCCCAGTAGTTGATCAATCGCTTCTTTTTCAGCTTTAGCTTTCTGCTGTTTATTCACTACCCCTTCCCAGACTGGCATGTCAGCCGTTTTCGCTTCAGCCAAATCATGCAGAATAATCATTTTCAATACTTTCAGCAGATCAAGTTTGACATTCATTTTAGGGAGTAAAACCAATGCCATCAGTGCCATCATCCAGGTGTGTTCGGCCACACTTTCTTGTCGTACACCGTCACTTAACCAACTGTGTCGTAAAGTCAGTTTGAGTTTTTCTGCCTGTTTGTAAAATGAAAGGAGTTGGGAAGGCTGCAAATTCATCAGGTATTTACGATAATCTTCTATCTCTAGAGAGTCTGTAATGAAATTGATTTCCTGTCTTAATTTTTTTCCACGAATATTGGTCAATATCAGATTTTCGAGCAAATTCCTGAAGAAGTACCTTCTCTTCAGCAGTTAACTCTCTAAGGGGAGAAATTTCTACTTGTAAATCACCATTTGTAAGTGGACGACTCTCTATTTCGAATAAGTCTCTCAATCCAAATGCCTTTAAACGAGAACTCACTGAGCTACGGGCCATATTCACAGCCATTCTTTGACGCCTTTCTGCTGACCAGAATGACATAATTATTGAAAGAACTCTTTCCAGTGGATTAAGGTCAGCTTTATAAGGGATTTTTCCACGTTCATTCTTATTCATACCATACCTTTATTATAAATAATCATACGCTATGCTTTACTTTAGAATAAACTAAACGTAATATCTACTGCCATTTGTTTTAATATATAATTTTCTATAATTGATAGTTAATATACTCCCTACGATATGACTCCAGACGAACTGAGTTCACTGTTTTTTAGACCTGATCTACCAGAAAATAACCAACAAGCAGTCTCTTTTGAAATGGTAGGGTTTTTTGCTGAAGCCTTGAGGGACTTAAATTTTGAAGCTAATGCCGCAACGTCATATTTGGCATTAGCTTGTGGAACAGGAATCGCTGAACTAGAATTAGCTCGTCTTTTACAGATTCCGCAGGAAAATATTACCGCTGTCGATCTTAATCCCAAGGTAGCATCTGACAAAGTAAAACAAGTTTCGATGGATATGGTTCATTTTATAAGACAAGCCACAGAAAGAGGACATAAATTTAATTTGATAACACTTCTAAGACTGGATTATGTATTGAATAATCCTGCAGCCTATAAAGACCTATTTAAAGCTATTTCTGAAATTATCTTACCTGGAGGATGGCTAGTTTTTACTGAAGGAGGTAATATTCAACTTGATCAAGAAACATTGAATCAATATCACTTTGTCCAAAAAACCATCGGAATCTACCAGGCGGCGGAGTAGGGTCTCCGACTCTACGAGTCGTTAGACTCGGAGAGATTCGAACCAGTTGAGAAAGCTGTTTCAGTTTCTACGCGGCGGAGTAGGGATTCGAACCCTAGTGACCCTTGCGGATCGCGTGGTTTTCGAGACCAGCCCGTTAGACCACTCCGGCACTCCGCCTCCATTTCAAAATCCAAAAACCAAAATTCAATTTTCCAATCCAGATGGTTCATTAATAAATTCTGAAATTTGGATTTTGGAAATTAACTATGGTGCCCTCACCAGGAATCGAACCTGGATCGAAGGTTCCGCCCGCCTGCCTTAGTCTGTGCGTCTACCAGGACTCGAACCTGGATTAATGGTTCCGCAAACCATTGTTCTATCCCTTAAACTATAGACGCTTCACGGCATTGCGGGCAGGCAAACCTTTGTTCTATCCGTTAAACTATGAAGGCTCAATAATCATTGTATTTTACTCTGGAAAGAGAAAAAGGTAAAGTTACCAACAAAAATCACAACCCCGATGGCAAAATACAGTTCAGCCAATTCTTCCCAGACTTTATACGTCAGCGGCCCCGTAAAAATTCGCAACAGCGAATAGATAAAAATAGGCAAAAAATAACCTATAACCCATTGTGGAGGTGTAATCAACTGAATTGCCTGAGAAAATTGAGGGAATAACTTTTGAAGTTTAGGCGAAATCATCCAAAATACTAAGGCATAAAAACTGATTAATAAGTAAATAGCTGTAATCGGTTGTAAATAGTAAAAACCATCATCAGCCATAAAGATCCTCAAATTATGTATATTGATTTCTTGCTGAACATTCTCTTCCTCAAATTCTGCAGGAACAGACAAATGTAAGAGTCGTTGCCCCCAAGAAATTTCTTCTCCGGCACTAAAAATTGCACCCATTAAAATACAACCTGCCAGAAGAATCGAAATACTATCACGAGCATGGTGTTGCCACAACTCACGGATAATTTTGACCGAAAGAATTGCAGTCACTACAAATGCTCCAAAGGTTCCATACTCTACCCAACTATCCTCATTGCCAAATTGCATGAAAAGAGAGAAATGATTGGCAGCCAATGGTAATAAAAATAGAGCAACGTACATTGGTAACCAAGTCAGCCATTGTTTTACATGCAGACGCCAATTTTTGAGTGGCAACAAACTGATTCCCGTCACACCCACGATCAAAACTAACCACGCAAACATGCTGGGATGAAGATGAAACGTGCTAAAAACATAATTTGGGAAATGAGTTTGTTCAAGCAATCCCAACCATACAGATATCAAACTTAATCCTGGGAAAACATATTTTAAAATGAATTTACTGACAACAGACGCCCATGCTGGTTGAGACCACCAGTAAAAAATCCACTCAGCGATAACTATGAGTGCTCCCAAAACAGCCAAATTTATCCCCATATGAAGTTGAATAAATCCAGGATAAAAAATACTTTCCGCGAAAAACATCAACAGAATGAAAATCCACCCCATCAGTTGGATCCCAGCTAGCAATGATGAAGAAGCTTTTGGGGGCATCATTTACCTATTTTACCTTTTTACCTTTTGCTAAAACCCACCACTGTTCCACTCATGACGGCCATGTCAGCTACTATTTGCAGGATAGGCAACCAATACCAACCATGAGGCACATATTTGATATTTTTTTTAGTAGCCCAAGCACTATACAAAATTAATCCGAATACGCCTAGAGTTAACAACCATTTGAAAGAAAATTGAAACCACAGTCCCAACCCTATTAATATGATCGCCAACCCATAGCGACCAAAAATAAGTCCCACTTTAGGTCGATAAATATGAGCTTTGATATCTCCAGCTGCTAAACTATGAATCATCTGCCAAAATTCCACTAAGTTTTGGCGAGGTAACCAACTCACTTTGGCATTTTCTGAGAAAATAAACTTTACTTGTGGCAATTGTTTTTTTATTCGACGAAAAAACTCAAGATCCTCTGATAGTTCTAAACTTTCATCGAAACCGCCCCCTAATTCCCACACTTTTTTATGAAATAAAACTGATCGGGTAGATGGCAAAAAATCATTTGGATTCACTCGCTCGGGCATGACCAATACATAGGGGACGACCGCTTCTTCAAAATTATTCTGAGCGGCCGAATCATAGTACCCCGCGATTATTTCATATTCGCTGTTGAGTGATTTTTTTTCTAACAAAGGTCTAACAAGTTGGTGCAACCAATTTCGATGTGGGATACAACCCGCATCCGTAATGGCAATCCAATTAAACTTTGCTTTAGCAATTCCCAAATTTCTTCCTTGGCTTCTATTCAGTTTTTGACTGTAGACTGAAACCGGAAATGATTGCTTTTTTGACCAGGTTTTAATTAATTGAACCGTCCTGTCAGTTGAACCTCCATCTGTAAAAATAACTTCAGCTGGCTGTAAAATTTGGTGACTCAAACTGTCTAACAATCTGGTAATGGTCTGTTCTTCATTGAAGACAGTAATGATTACTGTGAGCTGATGACGACGAGTTGTCATAATTTAGGTAAAATATTTCTTAAACAACATTATATAGTCAGGCAGTAACTTTGATAGTTGATATTGTTTCTCAAATGTACTCACTGCTGCTTGCGCTAATTCTTTTTGTAAAACTGTGTCTTCCAAAAGTTGAATAATTTTAGAGGCTAAATCCTCAACATCCCCTGGAGTTGCTAATAATCCCGTCCGATTGTGTACAATAATTTCATTGGTTGGTGCCCGATTAAAAGCCACCACTGGGCGCTGCATAGCCATAGCTTCGATCACTGCCAGTCCAAAACCTTCCAACTCCCACATCGAAGGAAAAACTACAATTTGAGCTTTTCGCATTTCAACTAAAGGATCTTTTACCCAGTCCTGAAAATGAACTACTGGATCAAGTTTGAGTGAGTGAGCAAGATGTCGTAAGTGTGGTAAGAAATCGCCTTGACCCACAATTTTCAACTGGACTTGAGGATAATGCTGATGCACTTTAGCAAAAGCTTGAAGTAAAAGGTCTTGGCCTTTCCCCGGTTCTAAACGAGAAACACAAACCAATGTTGGCACTTTGTCTTTGGTAACTCGTCGATATGATTGCAGATGAATCATTCGACCACAGGGTATAAATGCTATTTTCGAAACATGAAAATTGGTTGTCGCCAGTAAAGATTTTGTTGTTTTTTGACTGGGCACAATCACCTGATCAACTAAAGGAGTAACTTGGTCATAAAGAATTTTTGGCAATCCTTTAAATTTTTTGAAAAGTTCATCCATCGGCCCAAACTCAAACCAAATTACCGGTAGAGACAACCACTTAGCAAGTGGTGTTACCAAAATTTTTTCCGGGAATCCACTCATTAATACTCCATCAATACTATGCCGGTTTTTAAAGAGAAACATGCCATATCTGAATACAAAAAATGGCCACAGGAATACCGCCTTAAGAAGTCCTTTCCAATCACCCACCATGTCAATCACAATGGGTTGATGAACTACCTTAATTTTTTCTTTCTCTAAAACCTGAGCAAAAGGGATGCTATTGGTGATGACTTGAATTTGGAATCCCTGTTGTTTTAACAATATCAACAGATCTCGATCAAACACTTCTGCTCCACCCATGCTTAAAGACTGATTGACAAATAAAAGTGATAAATTCTGTTTCATCTTCACGTAACTTTCCCATGTTTAGATAGCATCATGAAAATCAGAAAAAGGTTGTTTCCTCTTTTTCTGCTCCTAGCATATTGTATGCTCACACAGCCTGTTCCAAAAGTACATGCCGAAACAGTACTGTTTACTGACAGTTTTGAAAATGGTTTAGAAAAATGGAATAGCACCCGAGGCAATGATAGCTATTGGGCAGTTATTGACAACCATTTAACAGCTACGATTCCCCGTCCTTACCAGATCATTGAACTGGTGCCGAAAGATGAATATTGGAACCAGGAGTGGATCAATATTCGCTACCAGTTTGACTTTTTTCCAGCTGAAGGTATTGATCGAAATATTTCATTTCGTTACCAAGATGAAAATAACTGGCAAGAAATTCATATTGTAGCGAACGGTGGCTACTGGTTTAAAGCTACTAATGGCCAAGCTGCCTTTGAAAAAGGTTTTGCTTTTAGTTTAAAAGAGGGGGAGGTAAATCAAATTGCTTTAGAACTTCATGACGAAGTACTGACTATTTATCTGAATGACGAACAAATTTATGAAGGAATTGATCCTACTTGGGATGGAACTGGTGGAAAAGTTGGGTTAAAAGCCAGTACGGGAGCTGCTTATCCCACTGTAATTTACTGGGATAATATTATCGTTCAATCACTCGATGATAGAGATTACGGGAAAATATTACCACTGACTCAGTTTAAACAATCAGACAGCCAGTGGGCCTTTGACGAATATGATTCAGCCAGTACTTGGTCGAATCATCCCTCCATTTATCATTGGGGCTGTGCTCTCTCTTCACTGGCTTCAATTCTGAATTATCACGGAATTAATCAGTTGCCAGATCAGTCACCAATGAACCCAGCGAATCTCAACACCTGGTTAAAAAGTCAACCGGATGGATATATTGGGCAGGGATTAGTCAATTGGTTAGCGGCCACCCGGCTGACTTACCAAATGAGTACAGTCCTAAATACACCGAAACTGGAGTACACTGTCAATCTTGATCCCACTTTCCAAAATTATCTAGATTTAATTAATCTTGACCAACCGTTTATCTTACAAATGAGAGACCATTTTTTTATGGGAAAGGGTTACACGGCTGACCAAACCGATATTTATACCAGTGATCCGATTTATGATCGAAGATTTTTAAGCCAATATCCGGAAATTTTATCCAGTCGGCTGTTTACTCCCAGCCATACTGATCTAAGTTACATTTTAATAGGTTCAAAATCAAACATAACACTCACTGTCAAAAATAGTGTTGATCAGATTATTCCCACTCAGAACTTTACAGAAAGAATTCAAGATGATGTCGACAGTAATCATCGTTCCACTTCACTCTATTATCTTTATCTCATTCCTAAACCAACCAGTGATATTTACACTCTTGAATTTAGTCAAAGCAAAATGTCGTTGGTGGACCTCACCTTAATTGCTTATGATCAGCAAGCCAATCCCACTTTACTCAATCAATCACTAGAAATTGGTCCGGAAGTCACACAGCTTCACCTCAATTACCAAAAGGAAGGTCCTAGTTTTTATCAAACAGAGACGACTTATACTGACTTTCGTTACTTACTTCATGAATTACATTCACAACACCAATTTAAAAAAGAATATGCTTTCCTGCGAATCGACCGCATTGCCCAATTTGCGGAAACTGCCACCGAAAATAATGTATCTCGTTACAAACCACTTCTTGCTCAATATCTTGAAGTCTATCACTTTGCAATGACAAATCATGCTTACCAAACGTTACTCCAAATTCTGAACGATATTGAATCATAGAGAATTTTCAAACACCAATTACTCAATATTCACATAAAACTGCTGTATAATCCCCTTTGTGAAAAATGATTTTTGGCACCAGCTATCTTTACCGATTATCGGTCTCTCTCCCATGGATGGAGTGACTGATTATCCTTTTCGGGCCATTACTAAAAAGTACGGCTGCCCCGATGTCATCTATACTGAATTTACCAGTGTCGAAGGGGTTTGTCATGGCGCCGACCGGTTACTCAAAGATTTCTTACTTGATGAAACTCAACATCCCATCATTGCTCAAATTTACGGGACGACTCCTGATTTTTTTCGACAAACAGCTATAGTTTTATGTGAACTAGGTTTTGATGGCATTGATATTAACATGGGTTGTCCTGCCAAAAGTGTCGCTCATTCCGGTGCTGGAGCTTCATTGATTAAAACTCCCCAGCTCGCACAAGAAATTATTCGCCAAACCAAAGCTGGTGTTCAGGACTATCTTAATGGTAAAAGAAGTCGAGACTGCAAAGATATTACTGAAAATATTTGGCGAGTCGTAGAGCAAAGACATCAAGAATCAACTGTCTTTACTCCTCCACCTATCTCGGTCAAAACACGCATTGGGTACGATCAGCCTGTCATTGATGAGTGGATCCCCACACTACTGGAAATGGAACCCAGTATCATTGGCATTCATGGCCGTACTCTCCGCCAGGCCTATACTGGTCAAGCTCAGTGGGAGTATATTGCCCAAGCAGCCGAGTTAATTCACCAAACAGATACTCTAATCTTGGGCAATGGAGATGTGCAATCCTACCAAGATGGTATCAAGAAATCAGAACAATACCATACTGATGGGGTCTTAATTGGCCGAGCCAGCTTTGGAAATCCCTTTGTCTTTGAACAACAACCAAGTGAACATCCAGCTCATCAGATGGCGCAGATTGCTCTCGAACATGCTCAGCTTTATGAACAAACCTATGGCCAAGATGAAAAATATGGCTTTTTCCCCATGCGGAAACATTTGGGTTGGTATATCAAAGGCATTGAAAATGCGCGAGAAATCAGAATTGAGTTAGTCAAAGCGAATAGTAGTGAAGATGTGAGACAAGTTTTTGAGAAGTTTGGATTGATTTAAAGTGCTCGATTCAGGACTCGAACCTGAAATATCAGGAAATGTGGTCGTATCTGGACTCGAACCAGAGACCTCGCCGATGTGAACGGCGCGCTCTAACCAACTGAGCTATACGACCTTATACTTAACCAAGTCTATATCGTGTGTCTGTCTGACAACAGGTCTAACCCCAGCCAGAGGCTGGTCCCGCTCTGCGGGAAACTGAGCTAATCGACCAAGAAAGTACAATCGTTATTATATCATTCCCCCTTGAAAACATGGTATTCTGTTCACGTGCTCAAAAAACAGTTACTTTTACTCGTCTTGATAGGTTTTCTACTCTACTTACCTTCTTTTGGTAATCAGTTTGTCTGGGATGACGAACAATTCATTTATCGCAATGAGTATGTGCTAACTGCAAATATTTCTAAAATTTTTTCCACCAATACTATTGCTGGAGCTGGTGAACAAAGTGACTATTACCGGCCACTTACCACACTCAGCTTTGCTATTGACCATGCTATCTGGGGATTGAGACCATTCGGTTTTCATTTAACCAACACCTTGCTACATACCACAAGTGGAATCTTTCTTTTTTTGATTTTGATTGAATTGAGTTTTGACTACAAAAGAAAACCTTTCTTGAACTTACCATTTTTAGTCTCTCTGATTTTTCTGATCCATCCACTTCAAACTGAAGCCGTGGTGTATATGAACTCGCGTGGTGACTCACTCTACACTTTTTTTGCTTTTTTATCTTTATACTTATTATCTCTTTCGTTTAGACACAAAAAAATAAGTATCAACCTGTACAACGAAACACTTCAATTCGGTAAAGTAAGTTTGCTCATCTTCTCTTCCTTAGCTTACATAGCGAGTATCTTCTCTAAAGAAATAGGCATTATGACTTTAGGTTTGCAATTTTTAGTTATCTTGGTGGTTGGCATTCATCAAGTTGGTTGGCAAAACTTACTATCTTTTTTCAAAAAACATGTTTCACATCTCCTCTATTTTTGTAGTCAATTTTTGATTGCAGTAGGTTATATGGGACTGAGAGCCACTGTCCTCAACTTTAGCAATTCCTTTAACCTCTATGGAGAAACCAATCTCTATACGACTCATCTCTGGGTTCGATTAATGACCTTTAATTCAGTGCTCTGGCAGTACTTCAAACTTCTGTTCTGGCCACATCCCTTATATATGGATCGGAATGTTGATCTGGTGACGCAACCAGTGCCGCCACTATTAGTGGCGACAATTGCCCTCACTCTAATTATTATCGGGCTCAGTATCTGGGAATATCGCCAAACGAAAAAAGTGTGGCTTCTTTTTGGAGCACTCTGGTTTGCTATTGGCCTCACCCCCGTCAGTGGCATTATTCCCATCAATGGCTTAATGTATGAACATTGGCTTTATGTGCCCATGGTAGGTTTTTGGCTCTTTTGGTTCCGACTTTTTCAATTGCTTTCCCCCTTTATCCCTTTATCCCTGTTATCACGAATGACTTTCTTGCGAAAATCTATTTATGGCATCACTTCTATCTTTATAATTACACTCTGTTTACTCACCCTCCATCAAAACTGGTTGTGGCGAAGTCCCATCTCTCTTTACACCCATCTACTTCAATATACTGAATCAGCCCGAATTCATAATAATTTAGCTATGGCGTATTCAGAAAAACGCCAAAGCGAACTAGCCATTGAACAGTACCAAGCCGCCATTCGACTATCGGATATTTATCCCCAAACCCATCATAATTTAGGCAACGAATATGCGAGTTTGGGCAAGTATGATGAAGCAATACAAGAATTTGAAACCGTTCTCAGAATGAGTCCTCAATTTTATCTTTCCTATATTCCCTTGATTAAAATTTATCTCCTCCAAGAAAAATATGACCGTGCCCAAAAATTGATCGAAGTTCTTCGACACGAATTTCCTCACGATCCAAATGTCCTACAACTACAACAACTTCTGGAAACAGAAAAAACAAAGTAACTTCTTTGTCACTTTTGGTCGGTAAAATAAAAAATAAATTTTTTCGATGAATGACTGAGTCTGAGCCGATCTGGCTATAGATTGCATGGTGAGTATTACTTCCATCGGCGAGATTTACGAAGGAATAAAGCGAGAAAATTTATTTTAATTTTGATACAGAAATGAGTTAGTTAACAAAGTGAAATCCCTTTGGAAAATCCTCCAAGAACTCCTCTTTCCCCGCTTCTGCGTCGGTTGCAGCAAGCCCTTCACCTATCTCTGTCAAAACTGTTACGAACAAATTCATTTTTTTACCTTGCCCATTACTTTAAAACTGGATGATATCTCTTTAGATCAGTTGCTTTCCTGCGCCCACTACGGTTTCCCCATCTCCAATCTCATTAAAGAAATGAAGTACAGTCATGTCAAAGGGCTCGCTACATTTGCCGGTCAGTTGATTGATTACACTATGAACTTGCCCACTGTCGATCTCATCACCAGTGTTCCCTTGCATCCAAAACGTCAAAAGGATCGCGGTTTTAATCAAGCAGAAATGATGGCTCAAGAAGTGAGCCGACAACAAGATATTCCCTATCTAAATCTATTAATTCGCACCAGACACACCGTCAATCAAGCCTCACTACACGATAAAGAGAAACGCCTCAGTAACCTTAAGGATATTTTTGAATTAGATCAAAAGATTGAGCTTCAATTAATCAAAGACAAGTCAATTATGATTATTGATGATGTGACTACCACCGGCACCACTTTAAATGAATGTGCTAAAGTTTTGAAAAAATATGGAGCGAAAACAGTAATTGGAGTTACTTTGGCACACGGGAGCTAGATAATATACTATAACTATCATTTATTTCGACTAATTTTTTCAATAATTGTATGCAGCTACAACACACTCCTGAAACTTTAGAATTACAAAAAATAATTAGAGATATGATGAAATCGAGTATTCATACCTTTGATAACAAAAAAATATATGTAAGTCAATTAACGCTAAAGCAAATTTATCTTCTTCAAAATTTTGGTGTTATTCATAGTTATGGTGAAGCTGTCTTTGAACTTTGTAGCCAGTTTAGACCAAAACCTGCTTTAGTTCTATTACGAGCTATGCTTGAGGTATGGATAAACATGGGTTATTTTTTAAGTCACAATAGCAACAATCGACTTTTTGCACTAATTATGCATGACAGTTTCGAAAAGCTAGGACATGTCGAAGAAATGGAAAAATTTTCTAATAAATATCCTTGGGTTACAGAAAATTCAATTCTGTCGCCAAATATGCTCAATAACATGAGAAAAAAAATTAACTATGACTTGAATAAGCTTAGAGAAAAAGGTCTTAGGTTTAGCAAAAAGAAAGATCTTGAAAACGCAACATTCTTTGAAAAGAATCTTCTAGAAAGAGCACGAATTGCTGATAGGAGACAAAAAGGGAAGAAAAATAAGAACGCATTCCATCCTTTTGAACATCAATATCAAATTGTATATAGATTTCTCTCTGACTTCACCCATGTCAATCTATCAGGTTCTAATAGTTTTATAAGAAAAAATTCTCATAGTTACGATTTACTTTTAGGTCAAACTAGTGACGATATTGAGATGGAACTAATAACTCTTTTTATTTTTTATCTTTCTTTCATACAGAAGCTTAAACAGTATAATATTATTTCAAACCCTAAGTTAGGTAGATATATTAGATATTTTAATAAAAATATATAGAGCAAGTTTCTTCGTAAAGAAAGAAAATTAAGTCGAAGTGTGGAGATGGCGAGTAATGAACCCGCGTCCGCAATAGTCAAAATAACATCATCTACAAACTTAGTTGTTCTTTGAGTCTAAAGAAAAAGCCAGTAAAACAACAAACTGTGTCTCCTTCCCCGGTACTATATCTTAATGAGCAATCGTACCAATTTACTCATGTCACACTGACTGAGTTTTCACCCATACTTTACCATCAGTGAGAGTAAAAGCATGAATGCCTAGTTAAGCTTCTACGGAAGCAAAATTTGGATCCATGAATGGATTGATAGCAGCTAAAGCTCTACCAGCCATATCACGGACTTTACTGAGCATATTGCCAGTTATTGTAAGTGACCTGTTTAACGTCTTTGATCAAAGACGGTTTGCAGATGTTAAAGTGCGTATTACGTCAAAGCAATACATCCCCATGTAAGATGATTATTATAGGATAATTTTATTCAAAAGAAAAGAGTGAATTTCTCCTACTCCATACTCTCTAAACTACCCAAGTATTGTTTCAACACCGTGTGATTAATTTCGCGAGGCTTACTGCCCTCAGAAGGGCCGACCATACCTGCTTCATAGAGTTGATCCAAGATGCGAGCTGCTCGAGCATATCCTACTGAAAGTCGTCGCTGAATCAGTGAAGACGAAGCTTTGTCATATTGAGAGAACAATTTCACCGCTTCATTAAACAGCGGATCTCGATCTTCAGCCCCCCCACTCGTATCACCACCCACTCCACCTTTGACCGTATTGGCCTTATACTTCGTCGTAATATCTTCCTCATAATTTGGTTTTTGACCTTGAGACTTAATGAATTCAATCAAACTATGTGCTTCTTGATCTGACACAAAAGTACCTTGAATCCGACTTGGTTTCGCTTGGTCTGGAGGAATATAGAGCATATCTCCTCTTCCTAGCAATTTTTCTGCTCCGGGTCCATCCAAAATAACTCGAGAATCCATCATCGAAGACACGTTAAAGGCAATCCGAGTCGGCACGTTGGCTTTAATCAAACCGGTAATAACATCCACCGAAGGACGCTGGGTAGCCAACACTAAGTGAATTCCTACCGCCCGAGCCATTTGAGCAATTCGGGTGACACTTTCTTCTACCTCAGACGGCGCAAACAACATAATATCGGCTAATTCATCAATCACAATCACGATATTTGGCATGGCTACAAAACCAGCCAATTCGTTATAACCAGCAATATTCTTTACACCCACTTCAGCTAACTGCTTGTAACGACGATCCATTTCGGCCGTCGCCCATTTCAAAGCGGACACCACCTTAGGAGGATCAACAATCACTGGCGTCAACAAATGAGGAATATCATTGTAACCAGTTAGTTCCACTCGTTTCGGATCAACTAAAATAAACTTAACTTCGGCTGGGCTGGCTCGGAATAACATGGAACACAAAAATGAGTTCACACAGACAGATTTTCCAGATCCAGTAGCACCAGCAATCAAAACATGAGGCATATTCGCAATATCGACAATAATTGGTTTCCCTGCCACATTAATACCGAGAGCTACGGCTAATTTGGATTTATGCTTCCGCATCGTATCTGAGCTTAACATGGTTCTCAGAGTCACATATTGAGCCGAGTTATTGGGGACTTCAATACCCACCAGTGACCGACCAGCAATGGGAGCCTCAATTCTGATTTGCCCGGTAGGCGCTGCTAAAGCTAAAGCTAAGTCAGTGGACAACCCAGTTAACTTCGATAACTTTGTACCTTTAGCAATCTCTAAGGCATATTGAGTTACCGAAGGACCATTATTAACTTCTACTACTTTGGCTCGAATTCCAAAAGAATCAAGCGTATTTTCAATGGTCTGAGCATTTTGCTTCACATCACCCCGGTCAGCTTTACCACCGGTGGAAGATGATAATAAGGATAACGGTGGGTATTCCCAAATCAAATTAGCGGTGTCAGGGGTTTGAATAGTACCTTCACCTAAATCATCACCTTTACCCATAGCTGGTTTGGCATCGACAACCGCCGTTCCATCCATCAATTTAGCATCAACTGGAACTGCTGAGTTATCATTGACGGTGAAAGCTGGTTCTTTTTTCCCTAAGTTCAAACTGAGTTTCGGAATTTTAAAGCCTTTCAGTTTCTGAGTGTCATCTTCAGCAACAGGAGCCACATCTGCTTTACGGGGACGATTGAATAGTTTTGACAAAAACTCAATCAGCTCAGTAATAGATAACTGCATCATCACAAATAGACCACTTAAAAAGAAAAAGGCAAAAATGGCTACTGCTCCATAAGGTGAAACTAACCGGGCTAAATTCTCATAGGTACTCAGGCCAATACTGCCTGATCGAGCTAGACCCAAGACACCCATCATCATAATCAATGTGCCCAACAGTACATGAGGCTTAGACCAAGCCCATTTGGTTTGAAACATGACTAAACCAGCAGAAATAAAGACAAACGGTAAAAAGATCATTGATAGCCCTAGCTTTAACACGAGGTAATCATTCATCCGTTGCAAAATAACACCTTGACCAGAGAAAGAAACCAAAATTAAGACCCCTAAGACAATCAAAAATAGCCCTACCACTGTGTAAATAGTTTCGGACTTAATTTTCAGTTTAATTGGTTTGCGTTTCTTCCGTCTTCCCATAGGCTCTTTAGGCTTGTAGTGAAATAAAAAATGTATTAATTATGATCAGATTTTGAGACATTTTAGGTATTTTCGATGACGATTTTAGCCATGCTAAATGAGAAAGAAACAAATATCTAAAATGGCTAAAAGATGACATAAGTAAACATTTTCTTTATTTTGCTACATGCCTATTGTAAATGGTTTCGGCCCGAAGTCCAAATATCAACTTTTTTATTCAAGTCAACTTTCTTCAAGAATAAGCACTATAATAAATTATTATAGGATATTTCTATCATGATTCTGCTCAGGTCGCAAGAGGCAGTTTTATTGAGTACTCAAAATCACAGGTAAAATAATTGGTTCACGTTGAATAACCTTATGAATACGCTTTCCTAAACGTTTTTCCAAAGCCCTTTTAATGTCATCATCCTTGGCTTTTGCACCTAAGTCATTGATAATTTGGACTGTCTGATCTTTGATATACTTTACCACCTCGTCTGCCTCTTTCATAAAGACGAAGCCTCGTGAGATTACAGCCAGATTGGCTAAATCAAGTTGTCCTTTAGTTCGAGGAATAATCAGCACAATAATTCCGGAATTACTTAAAGTCTTCCGATCAGACAACACTACTGGACCTACATCTCCGATCCCTAGTCCATCTACATTCAAGGCTTTCAAACTTACTTTTTCGACCACTTGAGGCCGGCTATCTTTGGTTAAACCAATAACTTCACCTTGTTCTGGTAGTAAAACTTGGTCAGAACTTAAACCAACTTCTTCCGCCACCCCGTGTTTAAATAAAACCCGGTGTCGGTCTGCTCCGCCAATAGGCATCACATACTGGGGTTGTACTAACCGTAATAATTCCTGTTGTTCTGGAGCACTAGCATGTCCTGACTGATGAATATCAGGTGAAATATCAGGGTAAATTACCTCTACTCCATTACGAGCTAATTCATCAATTGATGAGTAGTAAGGAATTTCATTCCCAGGAATAGCATCAGCCGAAAAAACAACCTTGTCATGCTGTTTAATGGTAATCACTGGATGTTCGCCATAAATAGCGCGAACCAACGAAGATCCTTCTTGTCCCTGACTTCCAGCAATCACAATACAGAGCTCATGATCAGGATAATCTTCAATATGTTTCTTATTGACCATGACTCCATCTGGAATGTGAAGTTTATTTAATTCTAGAGCTACCTCCACATTTTGTTCAACAGAGCGACCAATAAAAACCACTTTTCTCTTTTCTTCTACGGCCGCATTGATTACTTGTTGAATTCGATGAATATGGGAACTCATTAAGGTAATGACAAACTTCCCCTGGGTACTCATCATTTCCTTCTCAATGACCGGACCGACAGTCGATTCTGATTTGACCCATTCATTTCTTTCTACTCGCAAACAATCCATCAACATCAATCGAACCCCTTCTTTACCAATTTGAGCAATGTGTTCGACGTCAGTTACCACTCCATCTACCGGATTGGGATCAAGTTTAAAATCAGTCCCATGATAAATTACTCCTTCCGGAGTTCTAATAGCAAAATGTTTGGTATCAGGTACAGAATGAGTCACGGCAAATGACTCTATTTCAAAAAAACTGCTAATCTTGACTGGTTGTTTGTCTTTTAAGACGATAATTTCTCGACCAGCGGCTTCACTCTCTGCCATTCGATTTCGGGCAAAACCGGCCGTGAGGGGAGATGCATAAATGGGAAATTCTGGTAGACTTGGCAAAAGATAGGGTGTAGCGGCAATATGATCATCATGACCATGTGACAACACCATCCCCACAATCTTGGATCCTGAGTCAAGCTTTTTAAGGAGATAACTAATATCAGGGATCAAAACATCGACTCCGAGCATTTGAACATCGGGGAAACCAATCCCACAGTCAAATAACAAAATTTCATTTTCATATTCATAGGCATACATATTTTGGGTAACCTTACCCATACCTCCCAAAGGTAACAATCGTAACTGAGACATAAAAACTCCTATTTATAAATAATTCTTTTTAAAATTGCTAAATAATATTTTGGTTTCATGGGGTTGATTTGGAATGGCATCCGCCGAAAAATTTTCATTTTCTTTTCTGGTCGTTCGGCAAAGAGTGACATAAACATAGTAGCCATATAGAGAGCAAAAACAAACCAAAACAAAATATAGCTGGTATTAAATCCTGGATCAAACCAAAAATATGCCACAGCATGAATCAAAAAGAAAAATGCCAGCAGCAACTTCATAATTCTCATAAAATTGGGATCAGGAGAATCATATTTCCAAATTCCCATAAAACTCGCTATCCCTCCCAATAATCCAAATCCAAAAATGGCATAAAAACTATTTCTTGTGTTTTCAATCGCCAAGGGAACCGCCAAGTTGGACAGGGAAAGTAAAGTAGCTACAAACATACTTCCCGCATAGATCGCCAGGTGTGACAAATTAAGATGCAAATATTCAGAATGAGCCACCATATCGTATAGTGGATCATTCTGTCGATTTAAATTAAAGGTTTTCGTTAAAGAGTGAATCACAATAAAGAAAGAAACATATAAGAGAATTACACTTAAAATCGTGTCAGCTAGAAATAACTCATTGAGTGATAATCTCAAGGATAACTCCTGTTTGAGGATATAGAACAGAAAATACTTTAACCACACGAATAAAATGGGAGTAATAACAAAAGCATAAATAAATTGGACAAAGTCAAACTTAAGAATGGACCGTTTGCCATTAAACTTAAACAGGAGAACAGCACTAATGATGGCTAAGATAGGAATCACAAAAATCGCAATAATCACAACAAAGCCTCCTTCACTTGATCCTCAAGCTTCAGTATATCCTCTTGCCCTTCAATCCACTTAACTATTTTTTGAATTTTAGCAAAATCTGCCAAAAACTGATTTTTGACTTGAGTGCTTCGTAAAGCTGCAGCCGGATGATACATAGGTAAAACAAATAAATTTTGGTTTTTCCATTTTACCTTGTGCAGCCGTCCATGAACTTGGGAAATTTTCACATCCGGTAAAAACTTAGCCATACTATACCGACCCAGTGTCACCATCAAAGTCGGATTGATAATCTCAATTTCCTGGTCTAGAAATGGTCTAAAGCCATTAATCTCTTTGGGAACTGGATCTCGATTTTCTGGTGGTCGAATTTTGACAATATTAGAAATATATACTTCTGATTCTGGTAAACCCACTTCATTGAGGGTTTGTCGTAGTAGTTGCCCCGATCGCCCCACAAAAGGTCTACGCTGGACTGATTCATAGTATCCCGGAGCTTCACCAATCAGCATTACCTCTGCATTACTGTTTCCTTCTCCTGGAACAATGTCAGTTGCTTGCTGGGCTAAAGGCAACTTTTTGGCAGCAGCAAGCTTTTCCAATTCTTGATGGAGTTGCTTCAGTTCAGCTAATTTCTTTTCATTTTTCGCCATAGCTATTTCAGACATGATCAAACACAACCCCATTATATACTAGAGAGAAGAGAAATATAAATTCCAAACTTACAGGCTTCAATAAAGGACGTCATCCTGAACCTGGATTTGGTATTTGGAACTTGGAATTTTAACCCCTCCTCAGGTATGATAGAAGCATCTAATATGCCTACCAGCTCTACTAACTATAAAAAAATTCTCGCTTCTGAAATTGCCGATTTACGTGATCAATTGGCTCGAGCTCATATTCCACCAGAGATGAGACTCAAAGCTCAACGAGACATTGTAGCTCTCGAAAGATCAGCTGAATTGGGAAACTATGATGAGAAGTACGAAAAAGTATCTCGATATATTGAATGGGTTCTCAAATTTCCCTGGGAAGCAGAGACCACAGACGAACTCGATATTACTAAAGCCAAGCAAGTTTTTGATGCCAACCATTTTGGGATGCAGGAAGTCAAAGATCGATTTCTTGAATACATTTCTGTGCTGAAGTTAAAACAGTCCCAAAGTGAAAGTGGTGAGTTTCGAGCCCCAATTCTACTACTAGTGGGTTTAGTTGGAACAGGAAAAACCACCTTTGCATTCTCCTTAGCAGAAGCACTTGGTCGAAAGATTATCCGAATTCCTTTTGGAGGGATGGGCTCTGCCCATGAATTGAGAGGTCAATCTCGCCTCTTATTAGGGGCTGAACCGGGTCGAGTCATTAAGGGTTTGTGTGAAGCTGGGGTCCGAAATCCAGTAATTTTACTTGATGAAATAGACCGGGTCAGCGATGAAGCCAGAATGGATATCATGGGAGTTCTAGTCGAATTGCTTGATCCAGCTCAGAATCATGCCTTTCGAGATACCTATATTGACTATCCAGTGGACTTATCTCACGCCATTTTCTTAGCTACTGCTAACAATACCACCAACATTGTAACGGCTGTGATGGACCGTATGGAAAAAATTTCCATGCCTTCCTATACTGATCAAGAAAAAATTACCATTGCTCAAAAGTATATTTTACCCAAGCTCCTCAAAGAAGCTGGTTTAAAACCAGAACAATTTGTGATTGATTCTACTCTCTGGCCTCAAATTACTCGTCCTTTAGGCTATGATGCTGGAATTCGTACCCTACAACGAACCTTGCAAACAGCAGTTCGAAAAGCAGCGCGAATTATCGTTGAAAAGGGTTACCCAGAGGTAGTAATTACGCCCGAAAATTCTAAAATCTTTTTGCCACAGTATTAATTGTCAAAAAATTTCAAATTTTTTGCAATCTCCTCTTATTAAAGAGGAGACATCTGGCGCCTGCCTGCGCAGGCAGGAAAGCCAGATAGAGGTGTTTAAGTGACTTATTGAATACCCCATCAGGTTCGTTTCACTCGTTTGATGCCCCTTTTAGAAAAGGGGATTACTGGCTTTACCCTTTAAGCCTTTATCTCCCTAGAGATTCTCTTTATATAATAGCCCCGCCTTGGCTCCTAAGTGTTGAACGACACTGGCTGAATTTTTCTTTCCCCATTCACAACACTCTTCAAGATCTTTGTTTTTTAGATAGGCTGCAATAAAACCTACCCCAAAAGCATCTCCAGCTCCCGTTTCGTCAATAGCTTTGACTTCATCCACGTCATACTCCACTACTAAACTCTTTTCTTTAAAAACTTGGCCACCCAACCGAGAGTGGGTGATCACAATGACTCTCATTTTATTGAACAACTCGTCCTGCTTTGGTTCCAACATTTGCCATTCTTCTCGATTGACCAGAAAAATTTCGACAGCATTTTCAGGAATGGCTAATTTATTTTCGACTAATAGTTTAATATCTTTTTTCCCTGGATTCCAGGATAAACCCACAGAACCTTCTGCCACCGTTTGGAAAATAAGTGACAACGTCTTAAGTTGACCATCTGTGTTAGTGAGATGAACCCAATCTACTTCTTTTAACTGATCCACTGGAACATCATGAGGATCTAACATCGAAGAAGCTCCTCGATGTACCATCACGGTTCGGCCCCCATCTTTTCCTAATAAAATTACAGAACCGCCAGTGATTTCTTTTTTTTCGCGGATAATTAAATTAACGTTGACTCGTTCTTTGGTAAAATCATTGATCACAAACTGTGCCCACATATCTCGCCCAGTTTCACTGATCACAGAGGCATCAAAGCCCATTCTTTTAAAACCTACCGCTGTATTACTGGCTCCTCCTCCGGAAAAAACATCAAAACTATCCAATTCTACCTTATCCCCATATTGTTGACACAGCATTACCCCCTTGTCTGTTTTCTGAAGTTGGAAATCATCAGATTTGACAAAGATATCAACTAGTGAAGAACCAATAGTAATAACTTTTTGCATACTATTCCCGAGGCAGTTGGCATCGTTGCTCCAACTCCTCTTCAAATGCATTCATTGCCGCAATTAATTCTTCTTCATTTTCGGCAATTCGATACACAGTTTGTTCTTTTTCTCCAATAAAAAAGTTCTCAATGATGACATCCATCACCTTGTGCCAAAACCCACCGTATAAAATCAGTGGTTTATGATTTCCATAATAGAGATGAGCCAACAACCAAGCAGTGGTCCACTCACTCAAAGTTCCTGTTCCCCCTTGAAAACAAACAAAAATATCTGCGTGATCCATCAACCCAAACATCCGCTCAATATAGTTGGCCGTTTTGATCTCTTTATCTACCTTATTGTCATTGAAACGACCTTCAAATTCAGGCATATCTTTCGGATAAAAAGTCACTCCAATGGTTTTTCCCCCACCAGCTTGAGCTCCTTTAGTCGAAGCATCCATTACTCCTGGACCTCCACCATTAACAATCACTTTGCCATGATAGGCCAAATAACGGGCAATTTTGAAAGCTTCCTGATAGAGAGGATGTAATTCGTCAATATCAGCACTCCCAAACATAGCTACATTTTTAATAGTACAAGTTCGTTTGGTTTGGGGGACTCTAATCTGTGTCTTCATGGGCAGTTTCCGGCTTTTCAGCATTCATTAATTGTTCAACAGTTTCACTTAAATCGGTGGAATTCCAGAGTTGTGAACCCACCGCGATACTGGACACTCCAGCAGTTACTAAATCATGCACTGTCTTAAGGTTAACTCCACCATCTACAATCACTTCAGTAGTATCTGATACTCGTCCAGATTGATTCAGCTGAGTAACTTTTTCAATAACTTGATTCTTAAAAGCTTGATCCTGATGTCCAGCCTCAACAGCCATCAGTTGAATAATATCAAGTTGCGACCATAACACTTGATCAATTGCCGACAGTGGCGTAAATAAATCCAACGAAAATCCTACTTTCCATTGATGGCTTTTCACTTCTTCTACAAAAGGGAGTTGATGACTCATTTTTTCCACTTGAGCAATTACTGCTCGAACTGGCAATTCCTCTTTAGGTTCTAAAAACTCATAGACAAAATCAAGAGGCTCTTCCGTCATCAGGTGAAAATCGATGGTTAACTCTCCAAAATCTACTTCATAAAGATCAGAGGGAGTAATCGTCAAATTATCAGCAAAATAACCATCAATCACATCAATTTGAATAGTCGAAATATGTGGTACATTCTTGACTGCTTCAACCTGATTGGTCAAAGTTGTCATGGAATCGGTCAAAATACTAGGATAAATTTTCATAAAGTATAGCTTTCAATTTTCTGAATCCGTCGCTGATGCCTTTCCTCTTCCGAGAAAGGAGTTTTTATAAAAAGAGTAATCATCTGCTGCATTTGGTCGAGTGATAACCAGTCACCAGCTAAGGTTAAAACATTCGCATTATTATCTTGGCGACCGTGTTGGACACTATTTTCACTATATCCTTCAATGGCCCTGATTCCTGAGATCCTATTGGCTGTAATGGCCATTCCCCCACCTGATCGGCAAATTAAAATACCATAAGCTGTTTGATCTTGGGCGACTGACTGAGCTACTTTAAAAGCAAAATCAGGATAGTCATCACTTCGATCCAATTGATAAGCCCCACAATCAGTAACTTGATATCCCTGCTGCTCAAGCCACATTTTCAGTGATTCCTTAGCAACAAACCCCCCATGATCGCTCCCTAAATAAAGAGTCATAGCATATTCCTCTTTTACATACCTAATTCTGCTTTTGCTTCTTCGCTCATCATATCAGGTACCCAGGGAGGGTCAAAAGTCAGCTGTAGATGGATATCATTTTCCGCATCAATCCCTGGAATAGTTTGTAAAGCATCAGTAATCATCGTATCAAAAACTCCAGCTAAAGGGCAACCTGGGGTCGTTAGGGTTAAGGTAATATAGATATCTAGTTTAGGCTCGGTCACTACTTGGACATCATAGACCAACCCCAAACTAACAATATCAATATTCAATTCTGGATCAATGACTTGCTTTAAATTTTGTCTAACTTGGTGCGCTAATTCTGTGTCCATGATCTTATTGTACCGAGTTCCCCTTGAATTCGTAGTACAAAAACCCCCCGAGTTTGACTCGGGGGAATTCTATTTTAACTTAAGAAAAATTAGTTAGCTTTGGGAGCTTCTTTTTTCAAAACAGGCATACCAGTTCGCTTGGTTTCAACGACTACATAACCAGCAGGCACAGCATCTAAAGAACCTTCACGAATGTCTCGGGCGAAAAAGTAAATTCGTTGTACACGACCATTCTTTAAGGTCACTTCTCGAGTGTGAAGGTAGTAGGTTTGACCTTTCTTATTGGTATAACTGTATGCGCTAGCATTTGCCATACATTCTCCTTTTTTCTCTCAACCTCCTGAGGAAGAGATGAAATTGTTACTATTTACTGGGCACTTTTTAAATGTGCTTGCCTTTAAGCCTACCATACTTGGCTACCGCTTCAAGGAGTAATTCTTACTCCTTGAGAAAAATGGTTTATTCTGAAACTGTCCCACTTAATACAGTTTCCTCTAAAGTATCATCTTGAGTCATCTCTTTGCTAACAATGACTTCGAAAGGTAAAACTTCACTGGAAATAGAAGCGCTACCGATATAGCCGCCCTTACTCATCTCTAAAGTGAAAGCCTTACGAATGGCTTCTCCATTGACTTCTTTAAACCAAACCTGATAGACTCCGCCATCGGTTAATTCGGGCAAAGTTGCCAAAACTGACAAGCGAACTTTACCATCCTTAATTTCATAGCGAATGGTGCCTAAATCGGTCTCATTCTCACTACTATTACTCATTTCAACTGATTTGTAGTCACCTACTCCTCGAGCTACTTCATTTTCTTCTGTGTCAGTCAAGTTCTCAATCTCCACTCCTTCTGCAAAAGGAGCCGGAGTCTCCGTTTGGCTCGTCCTCATGCTGTACCAGCGGAAAGCCAGAATCAAGATGATTAAGATGGCTGCTGCCGGGAAAATAAATGGAATAAATTTTTTCATGGTGCCCCTTTTCAACTTTTATTCATTTGTCAAAAGCGAGTCTATAGTAGACCGTATTTCTGGGGCAGGTACTTTACGATCATTTACAAAAAATGTTGGCGTACTATTCAGACCAAGTTGTAAAGCCGCTTGCTCATCGCTTTGGACTCGTTGCTTGATCTGGTCTGATTCTATTCTCTCTGAGAATAGAGTTTTGTCAATCTGTAATTGCTGTGCATATGCTGAAAACTTTTCTAACAGTTCATCTCCACTCAAATTCTCCCAATCACTCTGATTGGCAAAAAGCAAATCATGGTATTCCCAAAACTTACCTTCCTCAGCTGCCACTTCAGCTGCTTGGGCAGCTAACTGAGCATTTGGATGAAGACTGTGCAAGGGAAAATGACGATAAACAAACTTAATTTTATCTTGATAATCCTGGTAAATTTGGTCAATATAGGGTTGAGTTGCGGCACACGCCGGACACTGAAAATCACTAAATTCCACTACGACAATATTACTGTCTTGATTCCCTTTAACATGGTTCATATTTCCTTGAACTAAAGTTGGATCAGCCGTAACCTCACTGCTTTTAGAGAAGAAAAAAACAACTCCAAATATAAGAGCAAAGGTACCAAGTAGTGTTCCTATGAGGAGTGGTAAGTTTTTCATAAAGTTTCCCCTATATTATCAAATGTATCTATTAATTTATTCTTTAGGCCACACTTGTTCTCCAGTTTCGGTATCAGTCACAATAATAGCCGCCGTAGGGCAACTTTGAGCACCTAAGAGCTGAGTTTCATCATCATCTCCATCTTGAGAAATTATCTTAGCAATGTTTTCTTCATCAAGCTCAAAAGTACCGGGAGCAATAGCCACACAACTGGCAGCTCCAATACATTTCTCTCGAATAACTTCAACTTTATACTTTCCTACCTGATGAGTAGTAGCTACGGGCGTAGAAGCAGGTGTTGGTGATGAAGAAATTTGGTCTGGCATGATACCCTTTCTGTCCAAAACAGAAAATTATTATTAAAAAAACTTTTCGTGATACATCTGAGATGGTTGAAATTGATGTTTTTGTAACGTGGCCATCACATCTTGAATCATATGAGTATTTCCACAGATATAAAATCCGGCCTGAGGACTAAACTCGTGAATATCTAGTAGATCAGTTACGTGACCTGTAGATAATGTCCATTCGGGTGTAGGTTTAGAAACTACTGGATAAAATGAAAAATTGGAATACAGTTGAGCCAATTCCTCAAATTCATCTTGCCAAAAAAGTTGATTCACAAATCTTAGTCCCCAATAAAGAGTAATGGGTCGAGTTTCTCCTTTTACTTGCAACAAATCCAAAAGCATACTATGAAAGGGAGCAATTCCTGATCCAGTAGCGATCAAAATCAATTGGTCATCTTGATTATCTTGAATCACAAACTGACCCATTGGTCCAATCAGCTTAATCTCCTGTCCAAATTCTAGGTTCCTGAAATAGTTTACTCCCAGACCATTAATTTCCATATCAATCAAGAGTTCAAAGCCATGTTCAATATCGGGTCGACTACAAATAGAATAAGAGCGACGATGACCCACGTCATCAACTGCCACTGACACATACTGCCCTGCCTGAAAACTCATTTCATGAGGTTCAGTAAACTCGAAGGAAAATTGCCAATATTTATCGTTATGAATCTGCTTTTCTTCAAATCTGGCTGAGTAAACTCCAGGTTTATTCATAACCATCAATATAAGATAAATTTTTAGATTAGGAAATAGTGAAATCAGCTGGAAAGTTCATCTAACCAGTGTCGACCGTACCACAACCCGAGTGCCAGCTTAGCTATACTCATGTATTCTTCAGTTCTATCTACAAAGTTTTTAGTGATTACACCAATCATACCTTGCTTACTTCGCACATCATGTTCACCCACCACTTCTGCAATAATTGGACCCATTTCTTCACCCTGTCGGATTCTGTCTGCCACTATAGATGGAACTAAAAATCGGGCT
Source organism: uncultured Pseudomonadales bacterium (assembly GCA_964625685.1). Lineage (GTDB taxonomy): Bacteria > Patescibacteriota > Microgenomatia > UBA1400 > PJMF01 > CAZVBO01. The sequence goes on along the minus strand of CAZVBO010000001.1, from coordinate 161,577 downwards.
CCATTTGAACTAAAGACATTATCTTCTTGATCTACCACACTTACCCACACCGTGGACCACATTTCCCCCTGTTTATTCTCAAACACCCCACCCTCTAAACCTATTCCAAGAACTTCATCTTTATTACCAAATTTTGTTGCTACTGATAAAACATTTTTTGCTCGATTAATTGACCCTTGTTTGGTTTCCTCATCACTTCGTGGCTGATCAGCAACACCACTTTCAACCTCATATCCTTCAACTTGTACCGCTGGCCATGTTTCACTGGCAGCCTGAATAACTGCGTTAATTTTGACGGGATTAGTGGAGCCGACGAAAATGTGCATAGAGGGCAGCTATTTCACTGCTTTCTGAATAGTTTTTAAAGCAATCATCAGACATTTTTCTCGACCTGGATTAATCTCATCTAAGCCTAAGAGATCTAATAATGTTTTCTCATTCAGCTGTCGAATTTCTGGAAGTGATAATTTATTTTGTAAAATATAGTTACTGAGTAAACTCATGGCTGCTTGACTGATAGCACAACCATTCCCTTCCCACAGGAGCTGTTCAATGCGACCTTGGGAGTTCATTTTAAGATAAACGGTTAATTCATCCCCGCAACTCGCATTTTCGCCATGTAGTACTTGATCAGCGCCGGCTAATGTACCTTTATTGCGAGGATACTTAAATTCTTCAATGATGGTTTCTTGGTATAAATCGGGCATCTTAGTGAATAGTGTATGTGTTTTAGTGTCCCTATCGTTTAGCCTTTAAACTATGAATTAAACCGTTTAACATTCGAGCAATTTCCTCTAGCTTTTGTTCATATTCACTCTTAATATTTTCATCAACCATTGTTAAAGCGGAGACAACATCAAATATTGCTTGTATCTCAGAACAGGAGCCACTCGCTACATACAAAAAAATGGATAAATTCTTTTGTTGTCTGTCTTTTTGCTCCTTCAGCTATATTCAGTGGAATTGATACTGCAGCTCTTCTCATTTGAGAAATCAAACCATATTTTTCTTCTTCAGGAAACATTCTAGTTAGTTGGTAAATTGAACTCACTAAAATAATTGATTTCTTATATACATCAAGTTCTTTATAGGAATTAAGAGTTTTTTTCATATTTTCACTCACACTTTACACATTACACCTACACAACAATTATCGAAACACCTCTTTCACTTTTCCCAGTCCTTCAACTAATCGATCTACATCATCTCGAGTATTATAAACTTGAAAACTAGCCCGCACTGTCGCCTGCCACCCCATTTTTTGATGAAGCGGCATACAACAATGGTGACCGGAACGAACCGCTATACCTTGACTATCTAAAATCTGAGCTACATCGTGAGCATGAATTCCTTGATACAGAAAAGCCACCGAACCCAGTCTAATATCAGGGTGATCGAGCGGGTTCGACCCTACGAGTTGAACCTCAGGAATTGCTAAAAGTTGCTGATAAGTATACTGCACTAAATCCTGATCATGCTGTTTCACTTGAGTCATTCCCAAATCAGTTAAGTATCGACAAGCTTCAGCTAGTCCCACCGCAGATGCCACATCAGGAGTGCCAGCTACAAATCTTTCCTCTGGATCAGGGTGAAAAGTGGTTTGAGACTGATGAACTTCATCAATCATGCCACCTCCAAATAACCACGGTTGAAATTCACCTGATTCAATTAAGCGTTGTTTAACTAACAAACCACCTATTCCCATTGGACCTAACATTTTGTGCCCACTAAACGCATAAAAATCAGCATCAAGTAAATCAAAATTAACTGGCAGGTGAGGCACAGCTTGAGCTCCATCAATGACCACTTTCACTTTTTCTCCATAAGTTGATCGAACTTCTGCAATTAATTCTTCAATGGGATTAACCGTTCCCAAAGTATTAGAAATATGAGTTAAAGTCACCAGTTTTATTCGAGAATTCTGAATCTTTTGTTGAAAATCTGCACGATCTAATAAGCCATCATCAGTCATGTTCACAAATTCTAAAACTGCCCCAGTTCGTTTACAAACCTCTTGCCAGGGAACCAAATTAGCATGATGTTCCATCAGAGTTGTTAAAACAACATCACCAAGACTTAAGTGTTGGTCTGCCCAACCATATGCAACCCCATTCAAAGCTTCTGTGGTATTTCGAGTCAGAATCAATTCTTGAGGCTGAGCTCCTACAAATTGGGTAATGGTGTGCCGACTTTCTTCAAAAAAACGAGTGGCCCGGTCAGATAAAGTATGTACTCCTCGATGAACATTGGCATTGTCATGAGTATAATAATGAACAACAGCATCAATGACGGACTGAGGTTTTTGTGAAGTAGCTGCATTATCCAAATACACTAAAGGAAATCCATGTATTTCTTGGGTCAAAATTGGAAAATCAGAGTGAAGTTGATTGGCGTCAAACATACCCTTGATTATACAACAGCGGAAAATGACTCATCACTAAACCTTGAGAAACCCCTCTACAATCATTTTTTCAGCCTGTGACCTACTCACTCCTCGGCTTTGAAGATAAAATAGCTGCTCGTCGGGAATTCGACTAATCGAGGCCGCATGAGAACATTTGACATCATCACTTTCAATTTCTAAATCTGGGACCGTTTCGGCTTTAGCCTCATCTGACAACAATAATACCCGTTCCTCCAAAAATGATTGGGTATCACCACAATTTTTATCAATGATAATTCGACCGACAAACCTTAGTTGACCTTTATCTTGAGCCACACCTTTGAGGACTGTGTTAGCCCGAGTATGAGGCGCTAAATGTCGAATAATCACAATGATTTCTTGGTTTTCTTTATCCTTAGCTAAAAAGGTCCCTTTCACTTCTAACTCAGCCCCAGGGCCAGTCAACTCAAATACATATTCTCCCGATTCTTTGAGAATAACTGTTTTCTCTTCATCTGTGGAAAGAATAATTTTGCTCTGTTTCATAGTTGCTTTAAAATGTCATCCCGACGAAAGTCGGCATCCATACCTTATTTTGCAAAAATATTATAGATTCCGGCCTCCGCCGGAATGACAAAATGACGCCACCTCCTATCCTATCGACCCCTCCATCTCATAGTCAATTAATCGATTCATCTCTACCGCATACTCTAAAGGTAGTTTTTTGACCAAGTCATCAATAAAGCCATTCACAATCATTTTACGAGCCGCTTCCTCACCAATCCCACGACTCATTAAATAAAAAAGCTGGTCATCTCCAATTTTAGAAACGGTAGCTTCATGTTGCACAGCGACATTTGAATTAAAAATTTTTTCAGTCGGATAGGTATCTGACCGAGATTGTGGGTCAAGTAATAAAGCATCACAGACCACCGTATTCTGGCTATGGTGAGCATGTGGCCCCACATTGACCAACCCCCGATAGCTGGTGCGGCCACCATCTTTACTAATAGACTTAGAAATAATGGTTGAACTGGTATAAGGGGCTAAATGGATTGCTTTGGAACCAGTATCCTGATGCTGACCTTTTCCCGCCAAAGCCATCGACAGCACTTCACCTTTGGCCCCTTTGCCCGCCAAAATAAAACTAGGGTACTTCATGGTCACTTGACTACCCATGTTGAAATCAGTCCAAATCATTTGGCCTTCTTCTTCCACATACGAACGCTTTGTCACTAAGTTGTATACATTTTTATACCAATTCTGAACGGTGGTGTACTGACAACGAGCCCCTTTTTTAACAAAAATTTCTACGACTGCTGAATGAAGAGAACTACTGGCAAAACTAGGCGCGGTACAACCTTCGATGTAATGGACAGACGCTCCTTCATCTACAATAATCAAAGTTCGCTCAAACTGACCTGCATTAGCGGCATTGATTCGAAAGTAAGTTTGGAGCGGCATTTTGACATGAACGCCTTTTGGGACATACACAAAAGAGCCACCTGACCAAACGGCAGAATTCAAAGCTGCAAATTTATTATCACCATGAGGAATCACTTTTCCAAAATACTCTTTAACCAAATCTGGATATTGCTTCAAGCCTTCATCCATCGATAAAAAAATCACACCGTCTTTCGCCCACACATTTTGTAATGAGCCATACACCACTTCACTATCATATTGGGCTTTAACTCCTGCTAAAACAGTTCTCTCGGCTTCTGGGATACCCAGTTTATCAAAAGTGGCTTTAACTTCAGGGGGAACCTTTTCCCACGAATCAACCTGAGTGTCCGTAGGTCGTAGATAGTAATGAATTTTGTCAAAATCAATCGCTGTCAGATCCGCCCCCCACATTGGCATCGCTTTCGCTTCAAATAATTTCAAAGCTTGGAGACGGTACTTCAGCATCCATTCTGGTTCTGCTTTCAGATGAGAAATTTCTCTAACCACTTGCTCATTGAGGCCTGGTTGAGAAATATACTTATATGCAGCCGTCGGATACGAAAAACCAAACTCATACTTATCATTTTTTTGAGGGTCAAATTTAGGAGTATGTTTTTGAGCAAACCGAGACATAACTTAAGCCTTTAAATTCCCATAGCCACTACTTTCCAATTCACCTACCAAGCTAAAATCACCACTTCTTACAATTTGCCCATCAATCATCACATGCACAAAATCAGGCTGAATATAATCAAGAATTCGTTGATAATGAGTAATAATGATTACTCCAGTTTGGTATTTTTTGATAACGGTTTTGACACCATCAGCAACAGCCTTGATTGCATCAATGTCTAACCCAGAATCTGTTTCATCTAAGATGGCATACTCAGGCTGTAAGACTGCCATTTGCAAAATTTCTAATCTCTTTTTCTCACCTCCACTAAAACCCTCATTTAGGCCGCGCTTCAGCAATTCTGGTTTAACATGCAGTTCTTCTGCCAAACCCTCAACATACTGGCGAAATTCGAGAGCTGACATTTTTTTTGCTGTTTCACCTATTCGAGCTCGATAGGCTTCCCGCAGGAATCGTTCGACACTAACACCAGGAACTTCTACTGGGTATTGAAAAGCTAAAAATAAGCCTCGTTGGGCTCTCTCATCAGGAGACAAGTCCAGCAAATCTATTCCGTCGAGAGTCATCTCCTCTTTTTGAATTTTGCCTGCCTGCGCAGGCAGGGAATTTGAAGTTTGGATTTTATAAAAAGGGTTGCCTGCTAAGACATTAGCCAAAGTGGATTTACCAGAACCATTTGGACCCATGATGGCGTGAATTTCACCTTTATTTACTTCAAGATCCACTCCTTTAAGAATCTGCTTATCATCAATTTTGGCTTGGAGATTATGAATGGTCAGTGACATAGTGGTGATACTTTTCAAAAGCATTCCTAATTTCTAATTGAATTTGAGCTCCCGTTTTTAGCTCAGAGATTTCATCTTGGGAGAACCAAGCAATGCCATCGGTTTCTTCTACATTTTGCGAAAAATCTACTCCGGCTAGCGGCTCAACTAGGTAATTTTGATTGTAATGTTGCTCACAACCTTTTACCCACATTTCCTCGGCTTGAAAATGAGATGGATTTTTAAGACGACGTTGATAGTTTTCCTGAGACACCCAGTGTAGATTAGTTGAGATCGGAATGGGTAAGAATTCGGTAAGAGCATTGTCAGGTTGAAAACCATAATGAAGTGCTTTTACTTTAATTCCGGTCTCTTCCCAGAACTCTCGTTCGGCGGCTTGGTGAGGCAGTTCGTTAGGTTCCATATGTCCACCGGGACACATCCATAATTGAACTTTTTTGTGTTTAATCAATAAAATTTTATTATGGTAAATTAAAGTACCTGAAGCAGTCAAACAGATTTTTGCTGGATACGATTGTAAGTCAGCCATACTGCGTATTATAACTGGATTTTTGATTTTGGAGCTAGGATTTTGGAATTCTAGAGTAAACTCATTTGAATCCCATCATCCTTTTGAGGAACAAAACTAAAATCAACTGGGGCTTCAATCAATCGGTTCCATTTATTACGAAATTTGACTTGGCCTTTTTGGACTCCATAATCATACACATCTCGAGTAACAGCGACATCTTGCTGACAATAATCACGTAATAATTCTAACTGACCATTTCGGTAGTATTTAATAGCATCGAGCCCATCTCCTGATTTGCCTACTCCGAGAGTTTCTTGAGCCACATTATCCAATTTAATCCGATGCCCCACGCTATCTTTAATTCGCATCATCACATCCAACGTTGGAATTCGAGAGATATCGGCCTTGTAATAAGGAATAAAGGTGGGCATATCAAATGCATCGATATTAAAACCTACTACTACGTCAGCTTTTTCTAACAAGGGAAAAAGGTTGGGTAAATCTTGCTCAAAATAGCCCTGCATTTCACCCGGTCCACTACTACCTTCACGAAGGCAAACTCCGACAAAAGAAATACCCAATCTTTCAGGGAAATAACCACCCACTTCTTCAAAAGTTTTTTGTGTTTCCACATCAAGAAAAATTTGTAACATACTCGGCACACTTTCTACACATTGGACTGTCTAAATACCAAAAGAGGAACGAAAAATTATGAAATACTTGAGCATAAATGTCCAGAGTAGGAAAGTCATCTTTTTGTAACTACTGTATGTCATTATCTTTTAACCATGTCGATAAAGTGACAAATTTTGTACTATCAGTTACCAAATAAGTCATATCCTGTATATGACTTCATAAATAATCTTCCAGTTAAAACTCAAGCAAAGCTTATTCATACCTTTTCATTACTCGAAGAATTTGGAATATGTTTAGGGCCACCACATACCAAGAAAATTATAAAAACTCCTCTTTGGGAACTTAGAATCCTAGGCCAGGATAACATCAGGATCCTATTCATGACACTTCCGCAGAAACAAATTGTTCTTCTCCATGGATTTATCAAAAAACAGCAAAAAATGAGTCAAGCCGATTTAAGGATTGCTTTAAGAAGGTATAAGTACTACTCAACGTTATAAGGTTGTTTTTATAGCAAAATTGTGATAATATAAAAATATGAATTGGCAACAACATAAACTCCAGCTACTCAAAAACAAACAGGTTCAACTATCCCTCAAAGAAACAGAACTTGAATATCAAATTGCTCGAACTATTATTGAAGCACGTCTTAAATCAGGTCTAAGCCAACAAGCACTTGCTAAAAAGCTTCACACTAAACAGTCAGTTATTTCTCGAGTTGAAAATGCTAAAACCACTCCTTCACTTTCGTTTTTAAAACGCCTAGCAAGTGTTTTAAATATGAAACTTTCCGTCCTGCTTGAGATCTAGCGGGAAATTCTTTCCCAACCTTCACAATTCATATGGTAGGATAAAAAGAGGAATAGTTTTGTTCATGCATTGAATTACTTCACAGCAACGTAAACTTTCACGACTGCCCGAAAAAAATATTAAGTGTCTAGACATTTGTCTAACTGGAGATCTCATTATGAAACCATCCTCCATCCAGTCCGTCTACGCCGGTGTGCATTTTTTTAAAGATTCATTTCATATTACTTTAATATCGAAAAAACAGGTGATTTTGGCTCAAGAAACAGCTACATCAGCTACCACCGCTACAGCTAGTTTTCTGTCATGGGCCAGGCATTATATGAAAGCTAATCACACTAAAATTGTGGCAGTTGGCATTCATGGCAAAGCACCGTGGAAACAACTTTATTCCCGATTATGGCTAGACTTGGATATTGTGCCGGTTCGCACCAAAGATCTTCATGGTTCTCGAGCTGAAATCAGTCAAAAAGCTGCGGAAATTGCGATTAGCTATTTTAATGATGACGATTCTCACAATGCCCGAATTAAGAAAAATGGCAAAGTGGTCATTTCGGAATTAGTGGATTTATCCAACTACGAACATGTGACCCAGCCAGAAGAATTCCAATTTTTGTTGGAGCAAGCCCATCGTTTTGGCAAACGATCCTTAGCCTTTATCAGTGCTACCCCTCAAGGTGGTGGAGTAGCTCTGATGCGGCATGCACTGGTTCGTCTCACCAAACTACTCGGTTTAAATATCAATTGGTATGTGATGAAACCAGATGCAGTAGTATTTGATATTACTAAATTAAAATTTCACAATGTTTTGCAAAATGTAGCTCCAGAAGGAACGTTTTTGACTGATAAAGAAAAGAAAATGTTTCGCAGCTGGAGTAAGGTGAATGCGAAACGATTTGATAAAGTTTTCAAAAAGTATGACTGTTTTGTAATTGATGATCCCCAACCCAGTGGTCTCATCCCTTTTATTCGTCAAGCCAATCCAAAAGCCAAAATTATTTATCGCTCTCACATCCAACTTGAGGGACCCTTAACTGAAAAAAAAGGTAGTTCTATTGCCAATACCTGGCAGTTTATTGATGAAACTGTCAAAGATGCTGATATATTCGTAGCTCATCCTGTCAAACGTTTTGTTCCCAAAAATGTTAATCATCAGAAATTGATTTACTGGCCAGCGACTACCGATCCACTTGATGGCTTAAACAAAGAATTAACTGATGAACAAAAAGATTATTATATGGGTTTATTTAATGAATATCTGGAAAAAGAAGGCCAAACGCCGCTTGATCAATCTCGATCTTTTATTACTCAGATTGCTCGATTTGACCCATCAAAGGGAATTCCTGATTTATTAGAAGCCTATCGCTTACTCTGGGAAAAGATGACCGAAAAAGATCTTGTCCCCCCTCAACTGGTAGTTGCTGGAAACGGCTCAGTCGATGATCCTGATGGGATTCCGATTGTGAAGTATGTGATGGATACCATCCATTCGGAGAAATTTTCCGCTCTCAGCGATGATATTAAAGTGCTTAGACTGCCTCACAATGATCAAATTTTAAACACTTTGGCCCGAAAAGCCCAGATTGTCCTGCAGCTCTCTCACAAAGAAGGTTTTGAAATCAAAGTGGCCGAAGCTTTAATGAAAGCTAAGCCAGTAATTATTTATGATGCCGGTGGGATGCAACTCCAAGTTCAAGATACACTCAGTGGTTTTGTTTTACCTCGAGGGAAAGTCAAAGAAGTAGTAGAACGACTCTATCAGTTACTCACTGACGATCAAAAATATCAGGAAATGAGCAAAAATGCTCGTGAACTACTATCACCTGATTTGTTAACCGTGAGTAACACTTCCAGTTGGTTGTGGTTGGCTAATGAATTACTGGAAAAAGGCAGTCTGAGTCCTAAAGGGAAATACATCAAAGTTCTCACCGGTCAAAGCAAATTTGACTTACCTCACTTGAGAATTATTGAGGGAGTGTGAGGGAAGTATTGGTTATTGGTTAGTGATTATTGATTAAATTCCAAACTCCAAATTTCAAAAGTTAAACAAATTTCAAAATACGAATTTCAAATTCAATAACCAGTTTTCAGCATTCTATAACCCTTTAGCTCTTTATACCTTTTATTATTTCCTCTTTATTCTTTAAACTTTGACTATTAGCTCTTCATCTGTTTCTCTACCTCAGCCCAATTGACGACATTCCAAAATGCCTCTAGATAATCGGGGCGACGGTTCTGATACTTTAAATAATAAGCATGCTCCCACACATCAACTCCCAGTAGAGGTGTAAAACCTTCCATCAGTGGAGAATCTTGGTTGGCGGTCGCCATTACCTTAAGTTCACCATTGGTATCTTGCACCAACCAGCCCCAACCTGACCCAAATTGACCAGCAGCAGTTTGAGAAAATTGTTGCTTAAATTCATCTACGCTGCCAAAGGCGTCATTTAATGCTGACTCAAGTTCCCCACTCGGTTGAGTCGTCTCTGGAGAAAGTAATGTCCAAAATAAAGAGTGATTGGCGTGTCCACCTCCATGATTTCGAACCGCGGTTTGAATATCACTAGGAATACTTTCAAAATCTGTCAGTAATTCTTCGACAGTCTTTTGTTGTAAATCAGGATGTGACTCTAAAGCCGCATTCAGTTTATCAATATATGCCTGATGATGCTTGGTATGATGGATCTCCATCGTTTTGGCATCAATATATGGCTCTAAAGCATCATATTGGTAAGGTAATTGAGGTAAAGTAAACATAGAAACTCCTTCCGTTTAACTTCGCTTCCGACTCTCTAGTAAATCTAGAGATTCTTGTAATAAATAACCCACAAAAGCATAGACAAAAATGGCAAATAAAGTGGTAAATTCCAGCGTAAAACCTCCTTGAACTGATGACTCAGGGAAAGCTCTTAGGAATGGCTGAAGCAGTGGTTGAGTACTTTCATAAATCCAGGCTACAAAACTAGCCTCAGGATTGGCAGCCAATAATTTTAAAAGAAATCTGAAAATTAATAACACTTCCACTATGCCCATAATAAAAGATAACAGTTCACGTAAAATTCGTATCATCAACATTCACCCTTTCTGTAAGAAAAAGTGTATCAAATTAATACCGGTAATTCAACTTAAAGAGCATTTTTCTCACCAACCTCGTTCACGATTCTTACGATTTCAATTAATCGATCCCGGGCTGTGGTTTCAATAAAGCGGATCATTTCCTCCCAATTAGGGGACATATCTTTCTTACGTAATTTACCCATTTCTCGCCACAATGTATCTCGAATTAAAAAACCCTTAGCTCCGCTTTCTAGAGCTTCACGAAGTGTTTCTTTAAAGGTACCATAATCTTCTTCAAATGATCGATACAGCCAGGGAATGTCGAGTTCCGCCGTAAGAGTGGCAGAAGCAAGAGGGTTCCCCGGATATTCTAAAGCAATGCTGTCAGCAAATTTTCGAACTTCTTGAATGGCGGCTAATTGAATTTCCGGTAAATCATCTGGATGAATTTTTCCACCATCAATACCAGTGATGTGGAGATCAAGAAAACAAAGTAACTGTTCATATTGGCAGTAATCATAAATCTCACTCATCAACTGTTTTTTTTGTAAAGCTAACTCTTCATGAGGATGATAATCAACATTTACGACAGCTACCGCATAATTATTTTTAATTTCTTCTACTCCCCAATTCTTAAGAAATCCGGGTAGTTGATTATGATGAGGAGGTATTTCTAAAAGCCTGAAACTAAGACCATGAATTTCATTGAGAACTAATTGAGTTTTAAACGCTACTCTAGGATCTAACACCGTTGCTGATGCTTCAGGAGAAAGTTGTTCTGACAGGTTTAGCTGCAACTGCTCCATAAATTCCATGGCATCAGCCTGCATACTTTCGTAACCAAATAAGGTAAACATTTTTTCGATTTGATCTAGACCAATCATGGCAAACATGCCAGTTGGAGTTTGAAGCGGGGCAGGTGTCATATGGAGTAGTATAGAGGAAAAACTGGAAAACCAAAAGCCAGAAGCCAGAAAAGTTCAAAGATTAAAGAGAAAAGAAAAAAAGTTTGGAGACGTAGAGGGATAAAGGTATAAAGCCAGAAGCTCAAAACCAGAAACCAAAAAAATCTCCTCTTGGTAAAGAGGAGAAGTCTAGCGAAGCAAGACAGAGGTGTTTAAAAAAATGTAAAATACCCCATCAGGTTCGTTTCCACTCACTTGATGCCCCGTTAAAAAAAGGGGCGGTTAAACATTAATCAATAAACAATAATCTAATCAACCAATCGACTGCGAAATCCACCGCGATCAGGACTGGCATTCCGAGACCGGAAACCACCTCTGTTATTGGATCGGCCACCATTATGTGACCGGTTTCCTCCATTAGAATATCCCCCTGAACGATTACCCCCATTGCCTCGGCCACCTCTAAAAGGAGTCTTCTGAGAATTATTGGATTTTGCTGCGTCAGCTTCTTCTTTTGACAACATCGATAAACCGATCTTGCCATCTTCTTTGACTTCACTAACTCGAACATGGACCTCATCGCCTACCTGGAAGTTTTCAGTAGCATCAGCTACGTAGTCAGTTGACATTTGAGAAACATGAACTAAGCCTTCTTTATTGGGCAAAAATTCCACAAAAGCACCATAACTTTCAACCCGGGTGACAACCCCATCATATTCTTCTCCGACCTCAACTACTTTGATCATACTATTTACAATCTTAGCAGCCGCATCAATTTTAGATTGATCTGATGAAGAAATGTTGACCACTCCTACTTCTTTTTCTTCGTCTTCCTCAATGTCGACTTGTGCCCCAGTTTCTTCAATAATACTTTTAATCATCTTGCCACCAGGACCAATCAATTCACCAATTTTATCGGCAGGGATGAGAATTTGTTGAATTTTGGGTGCATATTGAGAAATAGCAGATCGAGGTTGATCAATTACGGCTAACATTTTACCCAAAATATGCATTCTTCCTTTTTTGGCTTGTTCTAATGCTTTCTCAAGCACTTCCCGAGGAATTCCTTTGAGTTTAATATCCATCTGAATAGCAGTAATCCCTTCTTCTGTTCCTGCTACCTTGAAATCCATATCGCCTACGTGATCTTCTAAACCTTGAATATCGGACAAGACCACATAATTTGAGCCACCTTCAGCAGAATCACTCATCAAGCCCATGGCAATGCCCGCCACCGGTCGTTTAATGGGCACACCAGCAGCCATCAGTGACATGGTAGAGCCACAGACGGAAGCTTGAGAAGTTGACCCATTGGAACTCATAATTTCGGAGACTACGTGAATGGCATAGGGAAATTCTTCTTGGGTAGGGATCATCGGCAACAAAGCTCTTTCTGCTAAAGCACCATGACCAATTTCACGGCGTTTAGGAGCACCAAATCGACCAGCCTCACCAGAGGCATAAGGAGGCATATTGTAGTGGTGCATGTAATGGCGCACTTCTTCACCCTGAATACTTTCAATCAGTTGTCCTAATGAAGGAGTGCCCAAAGTAGTAACGGTGACCGCTTGAGTAGCTCCCCGTTTGAACATAGCACTTCCATGGGTCCGTTTGAATAAATCAACTTCACACCAAATCGGTCGGATTTCATCAGTTTTACGACCATCAGGCCTGATATTTTCCTTCAAAATCATGCTGCGAGCATCTTGCTTAGTAGCATAGTAAAGAGCTTCTTTGAGTTGAGCTTCTGTCACCAGTTCAGTACTATCAGCGGGTTTACCTTCATTCAGTTCAGCGACCATCGTTGCTACAAATTCATCCTCACCTGCTGGTTGTAAATGAGCTTCTTTTTCGACAATTTGGCGAATTTCGGCGGCATGAGTGGTACTGAGTTGTTTAGCTAAAGCTTCAATATATTCGGCATGAGCTTTCGCTGCTTCATCAATCAGTTCTCGTTTCTCTTTCCCCACTTCTTTAACAATTCCAGTTAAAGCTTTGCAAATTTTCCCCATTTCTTCTTGGGCAAGGACTAAAGCCTCCACCATCACCGCCTCACTAACTTCATTGGCTCCGGCTTCTACCATCACCACTGTTTTTCCAGTTCCAGCCACTACGACATCAAGGTCAGAGTCTTTACGCTCAGTGTTGGTGGGATTAATTAAGAACTTTTGATCTGACTTACGGTAGCCAATTCTCAAGCCAGTTAAAGGGCCATCAAATGGGATCTCAGAAATCATAAGACCTAACGAACTTCCCAATAAACCCAACATGTCAGGATCATTTTGACCATCGTAGGAAAGAACGGTATTGATAACTTGAACTTCATTGGTTAAACCATCAGGGAACATGGGTCGAAGTGATCGGTCAATCACCCGTGCTTTCAAAATAACATCATCAGAAGGGCGGCCATCTCTTTTTACCCAGCGAGAACCTTTAATAATTCCACTGGCATACAGTTTTTCGGCAAATTCGACTGATAAAGGAAAGTAGCCTAAATCAACCTTTCGACCTAAAGCTACCGTGCTATGAACCACAGTTTCACCACAGGTAACGAGTACGGCGGCACTCACCTGTTCGGAAAATTTACCAATTTCAATGGTCACCGTTTTATCTCCTACCTGGAGATCTTTTTTATAAACATTGGGATATGTCGGATATGACATAAAATACCTTTCTACAACAAGGAACCTGAATTAAAATATAAATGAAATAAAGGCCATATCGCAATATGGTAAGAGGAGAAGAAAGTTCTAAGCTCTACGTCAGTAATTAACAATTAACAACGTGCAACCTAGAACTTCTGTCCCTGTTGTGAAGTAGTATTATAGCATTTTAGGAATTGAAAAGCGAATAGTTGAACACTATTCACGCTGTCATTCCCGCGCAGGCGGGAATCTAAAGCATTTTGAATATGAATAAAAAAAGATCCCGGACTCGAATTTAACACTCGATCCGGGATGACAATAAACAATAATCAATTACTTATTTTGACAAACCCAATCGGTCAATCAGTTTACGATATCGCTCCTCACTCTTATTCATTAAGAAATTAAGTAATCGGCGTCTTTTAGAAACCTGTTTGAGCAAACCACGTCGAGAGTGATTGTCTTTCTTATGTTGATTTAAGTGAGCTGTTAGTTCTTGAATCGAGGCAGTTAACAAAGCAATCTGGACTTCAGGAGAACCGGTATCACCCTCAAATAGAGCGAAGTCTTTAATAATTTGGCCTTTTTGGTTTTTGGTTAAAGCCATAAGTATCTGTCCATCAGCCCTGGGCTGAAGGCCTTTCCCGCTATTGGTCAGTTTCTACCGTGCCAACGCAGTAACTTGTTGTTGTTAAGAGGTTTATTATATCAAATATAATCAAATAAATCACAATCAGCTAAATACCAGGCATCAGGTAATACATATCAAAGAATAAAAGTCCAAAATTCAAATACCACAACTCAAACAAGTTCCAGTCTCCAAAACTCAGTTAAACCCAATTTTTGTATCATTGAATTTTGAGATTTGTTTGATTTTTGTACTTTGGAAATTGAGTTTTAACCACCAACCATTAGACAATAATCAATAAACATTAACTTACTCATCCTTAACATGGTAAGCCACTAAAGTATCGCCCACTTGGAAATCAAGTTTTTTATTTTTGAAAGTAATCCCAAATTCATTTTTGGCTTTGACAGATTGAATTTCTTCCTTGCCATGCATCATCCCTGCAATGGTAGGATCTTTAATAATTTCGTCATTGCGTTTCAAGTGAACTTTATCAGTTCGTTTAATTTCCCCAGTTTTGACTCGACTGCCCGCAATTCGAGCACCCTTCATCTCAAAAATCTGGAGAATTTCAGCCTCACCTGTGACGACCTCATCAATCGTTGGTTCAAGTAACTTCAACATCTGTTTTTGCAAATCTTCAATCAACTTGTAAATAATGTCATATTCTCTGATTTTGACACCTTGATTCTTGGCAGTTTCTTTGAGACGACGACTAACTTTAATATGGAAAGCCAAGATCGTTGCTCCAGCAGTCCGAGCATATTCCACATCATTTTCGGTGACATCTCCCACTCCGGAATCAATTAGTTCAACACTTTCTTCATCAATATTTTGCAAAATAGCTTCTAAAGTTCCTTCTACATCGGCTTTAATAATCAGTTTCAAACGAGGTTTTTCTTCGAGCAAATAGTCGAAATTAAGCTCACTATCTTGATTAGCTTGTTCTTCCAATGTCTCAGCTTCAGACTCAGTCACCACTGGACGGTTGCCAGCTTCAAAAATCATAGAACCGACCGCCGGGACATCTTTTAAGCCCACAATTTCTGCTGGACTTCCTGGAGTCACCTCTTGAAGTTGCTTGCCATTTTCATCAATTAAACTTCTGATACGACCACTGACTTCATCATTTTCAATGTCTTGACGGACTTTGAGCGTACCTTGCTGCACAATCACACTGGCCACTGCTCCGCGGTGAGGATCTTTAGTAGATTCAATCACTACTGCTTGCAGGGGTGCTTCTGGATCTGCTTTTAACTCCAGTAGTTCTGCTGTTACTGCAATAGTATCGAGTAAAGTATCAATGCCTTTACCAGTTTTTGCCGAAATTTCTACACACTCTACGTCACCACCAAACTCTTGAACTAAGATACCTTGTTCTGCCAGCTGACCTTTAGCCACTTCAGGATGAACATCAGGTAAATCCACTTTGTTCATAGCTACAATAACTGGAACTTTAGCTTGTTTGATATGACGAATGGATTCAATCGTTTGAGGTTTGACTCCATCATTTGCTGCTACTACCAACACGACAATATCAGTAATCTTAGCTCCACGCTCTCTCATTTTGGTAAAAGCTGCATGACCGGGAGTATCAATAAAAGTCAATTTTTTATCTTTAAATTCTGCTTGGTAAGCTCCGATGTGTTGAGTAATTCCTCCAGCCTCACCAGCCTGAACATGGGCTTTTCGAATATAATCAAGCAGAGTCGTTTTGCCGTGATCGACATGACCCATGATGGTAATAACTGGTGGTCGTTGCTGTAAAGCCATAATTTATTCTTCCGCTACCGCAGTTTCAGCGGTTTGTTCAGCATATTTTTCACGCTGAGCAGCCTCTCGTTCAAGTTCTACATCAACTGCTTTTTGAATCAATTCCTTCTGTGCTGGCTCAATCTTATCACTTTCTTGCCACTTATTGGTAAACCGAGCCAGATCACCTACTGTGGTTAACTTATGTTCAATTAAGAAAGCTCTGGTGTCTTCTTCTAAACCTTCCAAAGTATCAATTTCATATTCTTCTTCACCAGTAACCTCAGACTCTACTTTACCGCCAGCTGATTGAATAGTGATTTTATAGCCGGTTAATTTAGCTGCTAAACGAGCATTTTGGCCTCCTCGGCCAATCGCTAATGATAATTGGTCATCAGGAGCAGTTACTACTACCTTGTGTTTTTTATCATTAATCTCAATCACCAAACTTTCTGCTGGAGCCAAAGCAGCTCGCATAAATAAAACTGGGTCATCGGAGTAAGGAATAATGTCAATTTTTTCATTATTGAGTTCTCGAATAACTTCTTGAACCCGAACTCCCCGTTGACCAACACAAGAACCCACTGGATCAACTCCATCTTGGGTTGAGGTAACAGCCATCTTAGTTCTGACACCTGCCTCACGGGCAATGGCAACTACTTTGACGGCTCCTGAAGCAACTTCAGGTACTTCTCTTTCAAAGAGTTTAGAAACTAAATTTTTATCAGCTCGAGATACAATAATGGTTTGACCTTTATGGGTGTCGCGAATTTCTTTAATGTAAACCGTAATTCGAGAATTCATCCGATAAAACTCACCCCGCATTTGTTCTTCTGGAGGCATGAACCCCTGACCACGACCAATATCGACGATCACACTTCGTCGATCCATCCGTAACACTTGCCCATTTACAATCTCACCAACTCGATCAGCATAATCCGCAATGACTTGATCTTTTTCAGATTCACGAATTTTTTGTAAAATCACTTGCTTAGCGGTCTGAGCGGCAATTCGTCCAAAACCAGCAGGAGTTACATCAATGGCTTTACTTTCATCCCAAGATATGGCTTCTCCAGTTTCTTCATCCATTTCTAGCACGGGAGCTTTAAAAATTTTTGATTCACCAGTGTCTTCATCTACTTTTGAATAGTAATGCATCTCTTCATCTAAAGGTCCAAATTGTTTTTTGAAAGCAGAAACCAACGCTTGACGAATCGCATCAATAATTGATTCTTTTGAAATCTTACGTTCATTGGCAATCTGAGCAATAGCGGCTGCAAATTCGGTTCGAGCTACTTGTGAAACACTCGACATAATGACTCCTTAAAAATTTATTAAAAAAGGACGTGTCTGTACCGTCCTTCAACTTTTCTCACCTCTAGGTGCATTATACTCCGAAGAGAAACCTATTACAAGGGAAAAGAGTGTTACTTAGTTTTTTAAATGTGAGTAGTATAATTCCACTAATTTTATGACAGAACGATTCATTTATTTGACGGAAAAATTTCATGACCCAGTACGACTTCTTTTATTTGTGATGACTCTCTGGTTTATCCTTAATTTTGCTGATGATAATTCTCTGTCGCCCTCCTACTCGGCAGCGATAGAAAACCTGCCCCAATGCAATCAACTTAGTATCGAGGCTGCCAGTGAAGCAGATATCCGCCTGGAAATAGCCCAAAAACTTTTACCCGGTCTTTATTTAACGAAAGATGAACCGGCTAATCCAGCTGAGGTGGTACCACTCTTTCAGGTCTCACCTCTAATGGTTGAAGGCGATCAAGAAGTCCGTTATGTGATTATCGCCTGGTATTTTACTCAGGATTACGGAGCCAAAATTTCTATTCTGGGCCAAGAGCAAACCCTTGACCCCCACGTGGGTGATATTGAAGATGTCAGATTTGTCGTTGTCAAAACAGGCCCACACACTTACCGTGTAGCTACAATGGTTTTGGCTCCACATGGGGATGTGACTGCGTATGACATGCAACATAACTGCTTTCCTGAGGAGCTCTATGCCTCGGAAGGCAAACACGCTCTGTATCGATTTCTTAATCCTGCAGGCAACAAATGTGACCAAAAGCGGTGGGGACTTTATCGAGAAACTTGCAACAAAGGTCCACTTGTTTATCCTGAGTTAACACGCCAATATGAGGTAGGTGGACCAGATATTGGGACTTTTGATCCACTCGTCAGTCTCCCTGAGTTATTAGCTATTTTTAACGGAAATTCGGCTTGGGATCGATATTTTTGTGGGGGAGTTTCCGATACCTGTGGACCCGAGGCTTTTTCTCCCTTTGCAGATAGAACCAAACTAGGTTTTGCACCATATGGAGAAGGAAAAGGATGGGGTCGTTAAGAGTGATAAGCCAGTTCTTTTAAAATCTTTTTCTGATCTTGAGAGAGTTTTTCCGGAACATCTACAATAACCCTCACATACAAATCACCTCTACCACGCCCTTGAAGATGCTGGACCCCTTCTCCCCTCAGTCGCACCAATGTATGAGATTGAGTTCCAGGTCGAATTTTGAGTTTCAGTTTACCATCAATAGTTTTGACTTCAGTCGTTCCTCCTAAAGCTGCCAAAGTAAATGGAATATGTTCATCAATAAATAGATCGTAGCCTTCGCGCTTGAAGACTGAATCTGGTTTCACATCAATGGTCACATCAAATTCATCAAATCGAATGCGAGTCCCATCATTGGCTCCCGCTGGAACTTTAATTTTTCGTTTCTTGCCTTCAATCTCAACTTCTTTTTCTGTACCCTTGACTGCCTCCATGAAATCTACTCTCAATGAGTAACGAGGTCGACGTCGTCCACCAAAGCCAGCGCCAAAAATAGATTCAAAAATCTCAAACGGGTCACCAAAATCTCCAGACTCGAATCCACCCCAGCCCGAGGCTGGTCCGCCTTGGGCAGAGAAGGGATTGCCACCAGCAGAAGTGGAGTAACTCCAAGTAAAAGGTCCCTGTTGAAAGCCGCCGGAAAAAGGATTGGCCCCGCCAAAACCAGAAGCCGAAGCGGGATCGAAAGCGGCATGACCAAATTGATCATAGGTTTGCCGCTTTTTTTCATCCGATAAAATCTGATAGGCTTCGTTAATTTCTTTGAACTTCGTCTCGGCGTCAGGTTCTTTATTTCGATCAGGGTGATATTTTAAAGCCATCTTTCGATAAGCAGATTTAATATCTGCCTGGCTAGCTTTTTTATCGATCCCTAAAATCTCATAGTAGTCACGTTTGGTTGGCATACTTATTCGTTGACTACTTCACCTTCTTCCGCATCACCTTTTTTTGTATCTTTGCCTTTAGACTCATCTTCGTTCAAATCAACTTTAACCTTTTCATTAGAATTTTGAGCCTGTTCTTGTTGAGCTTGCTGAAAAGCTGCTGCCATTTTTTGGGCAGAGTTGAGCGTTTCTTCCGTTGCTTTCGATAGTTCTTCGGCAGTGACATCTTCTTTAGCAGCTAGTTCTTTGAGTTTTTTGACATTCTCTTCAATTTCAGTTTTGTCTTTTTCTTCTAGTTTAGAACCATATTCCTCAAGCTGTTTTTCCAGCTCAAAGGCAACACTATTAGCATGATTCCGAGCCTCCACTAGTTCTTTCTTCTTTTTGTCCTCTTCTGCATGTTTCTCAGCATCTGCTTTCATTTTGTCTACTTCTTCATCAGACAGATTGGTTGAATTTTGAATGGTAATTTTTTGCTCCTTATTGGTGTTTTTATCTTTAGCTGTCACATTCAAAATCCCATTACTATCAATATCAAAAGTAACTTCAATTTGAGGCATCCCTCTTCGTGCTGGAGGAATTCCATCTAAGATGAAGCGTCCCAGTGACTTATTATCAGCTGCCATCTCTCGTTCCCCCTGCAAAACATTAATTTCAACTTGCGTCTGATTATCAGCTGCAGTCGAAAAAACTTGAGATTTACTCGTAGGAATAGTAGTATTGCGCTCGATCAGCGGAGTTCTAACTCCACCCAAAGTTTCGAGTCCCAACGTCAGAGGTGTGACATCCAATAATACTACATCAGTCACGTCTCCACCAATCACTCCAGCTTGGATAGCAGCTCCAATGGCCACCACTTCATCAGGATTGACTCCTTTATGAGGTTCTTTGCCAAAGAATTTTTTGACTTCTTCTTGGACCTTGGGCATCCGAGTCATCCCGCCCACCAAAATCACTTCATCGATTTGGTTAGGTTTAAGATTGGCATCTTTCAACGCTTTTTCAACTGGTTTAAAAGATTTTTGAATTAAATCATCCACTAATTCTTCCAGCTTTGCCCGAGTTAAGCTCATCGTTAAGTGAAGTGGCTGACCATCGTCACCTTGAGTAATAAAAGGTTGATTAATTTCTGTTTGTTGAGCACTCGATAACTCAATTTTAGCTTTTTCAGCTGCATCTTTAATTCGCTGCAAAGCTTGAGGATCTTTAGACAAATCTTTGCCTTGATCCTTTTTAAATTCACTAATAATCCATTCAATAATCACATTATCGAAATCATCACCACCTAAGAAGGTATCTCCATTGGTAGATTTCACCTCAAATACTCCATCTCCAATTTCCAAAATAGAAATATCAAAGGTACCTCCACCTAAGTCATAAACAGCAATTGTGGCACTCCCTTTTTTATCCAAACCATAAGCAAGGGCGGCGGCTGTCGGCTCATTAACGATCCGTTCCACTTTTAAGCCTGCGATTTCACCTGCTTGTTTGGTGGCTTGACGTTGAGAATCATCAAAATAGGCTGGCACTGTAATCACTGCTCGATCTACAGTTCCCCCTAAGTAACTCTCAGCATCTGCTTTGGCTTTACCAAGGATCTTGGCAGAAATTTCTTGTGGAGTCATCTGTTTCCCATTGATCTCCACCACGGCCATCCCATCTTTACCTTCTACAATTTTATAAGCCACATGTTTAATAGCTGCTTGAACTGCCGTGTCTTTAAACTTTCGACCCATAAAACGTTTAACTGAATTAACTGTATTTTGTGGATTTAAGACCATTTGGCGTTTGGCCGCATCACCCACCGTAATATCACTATTTTTAAATGACACAATAGAAGGATAAGTATTTCGACCCTCAGTTGTCGGAATAATTTTGGGAGAACCTCCCTCCATCACCGCGACTGCACTATTGGTAGTCCCTAAATCAATTCCAATAATTCTTCCAGAATTTTGTGGCATAGTTTTTACTCCTTTTTTAGACAATTACTTTCGCATGACGAAGGACTGAACCATTCATCATGTATCCTCTACTTACTACTTTTTTCACTGTTCCGGTTTGATCAGTAACTTCACCATCATGCTGCACGACTTCCATTTTTTCGGCATCAAATTTTTTGCCTAAACAATCGATCTCTGTCACTCCAAATTCAGTTAGTGTTTGCTGGAACTGGTGCAACACCATTTCTAGTCCCGGATCTTTTAACTGTTTAACTGCCATCTCTAAGTGATCTAATGGCTGCAAAAAAGCCAAAATTACTTCTTGGCCTGCCATTTTCGCAAATTTGAGTCGATCTTCTTGAGTCCGTCGAACCAAATTTTGATAATCAGCTTGCGATCGTAAAATCTGCTCTTTTAACTGAGCAATTTCTGCCTTATGATCGGTTGTTTCGACTGATGGTGGTTGGTCATCAGTTGTAGATACTGGTGATTTTTTCATAATTTTTGCCCTAAATTGAACTTTAAAAGTTATGCTGCTTCACCTACCATTTCTTGAACTAAGCCCCGTAAATACTTCATCATCGGAAAGACATACGGATAATCAAAACGAGCTGAACCCATCACGCCGATATTACAGGTTAGGTCACCGGTTTTAACGGACATGTAGATCAGGCCAATCGGCTCCAAATGTTTATTGCCCAATTCTGCACCATAGACTACTCGAACTGGATTTTCATTTGCTCCAAATTCAAAAATTTCTTCCAACAGTGGAATTTCTTCAATTAACGATAAAACATGCCGCATCACATCAATGTCATAGAATTCCGGCATATTGAGCAAGTTGGCATAACCGGCATGGTAGAGCTGTTTATCCGAAGTGAGAGCAATTCCCAAGGAACGAGTTTTAGCAGCCATAACTCGAGTGAGTTCTGTGAACAAATGATCTAGTTGATCTCGACTTCGCCAAACTCTTTCTTTAGCAGATACTTCATCTGCCACTGACAGAACTTTCTCCTTCATCAACTCATTAACATAGAGTTTCATGGCTAAAGGAGTAGGTACTCGACCAGAACTAGAGTGACCTTTGTGAAGATAGCCTTGATGCTCCAACTGAACCATTTCATTCCGAATAGTAGCCGGAGATACTCCAATATTGTATTTTTTATCAATCGTATCCGAACCAACTGGCTCAGCCGTATCGATATACTCTTCAATAATGGCACGCAAGATTTGGACTTCACGAGCAGTTAAATCAATCATAAGTTTAAGTATAGAACTCACTAATTTTCTACTATATTAGCAATAATAGACCACGACTGCTAAAGTGTCAAAGGGGAA
>CAZVBO010000001.1:63001-138779 GCA_964625685.1 uncultured Pseudomonadales bacterium | reverse complement strand
ATTTTCTACTATATTAGCAATAATAGACCACGACTGCTAAAGTGTCAAAGGGGAATTTAATGTTTATTGTCTATTGTTTAATGATTACCATTGGAAGTCCCCTTTTCTTAAAAGGGGCATCAAGTGAGTGAAACGAACCTGATAGGGTATTTCAACTTTTTACTTTTATTTCTAAAACCGCTACTATAAAGCAAGCATGGCGAAAACTAAACTTCACCCTTCTCCTGTTAAAGCTGTTCTATTAGGTGGTCTCTTGATCTGTACTACTCTTGGAATTCTTTTCAGTGTGACTCAACTCAAACAAATTCGTGAGTTTCTTTCCCAAGCTTCAGGTGAACCAGCCAATTTAGTAGTCGATACTCAAGCCATTTTGGGTCCAATGCCTCGACCTTGGAGAAATTTAGCCCAAGGCGGTGAAGATCATGCTTGGCGAATTCAACCCATTCAAGCCAAAGTCAATGCCCTTCATCCCCAATTCATTCGGATTGACCATATTTATGATTTTTATGATGTGGTTCAAGGTTCTCCGGGAAATTTAAGTTTTGACTTCAGTAAACTTGATTTATTACTGGATGACATCAAAGCTGCTGGAGCCACACCTTATATTTCTCTTTCCTATATGCCACCAGCTATCTCCCAGGGAGATATTCTAGGAAAACCAGACAACTGGACTGATTGGCAACTAACCATTCAAAAAACCATTGAACATATCAGTGGTACACGTAATACTCCAAATGTTTATTACGAGGTCTGGAACGAACCAGATCTGTTTGGAAACTGGAAATACTACGGTGATAAAAACTATTTAACCCTCTATGACTATGCTGCTAAAGGAGCACAAAGAGCTCAAGTTCGACAAAGCTTTAAGTTAGGAGGAGCGGCCACCACTGCTTTATATAAAAATTGGTTCGATGCTTTACTTACTTTTGCCCAGAATAATCACGTTCGGCTCGATTTCTTTTCCTGGCATCGCTATGACAACAATATCGATCAATATCGAGATGATATGACGCAAGCCCAAAACTGGCTCACTCAATATCCTCAGTTCGATGGTTTACTGGAACTTCACATTACCGAATGGGGTCATGATAGTAATAATAATAAAGGTTATGACAACAACTACGCTGCTGCTCATACCACTGCCGGTGCTATTGAAATGGTGGGCATCGTAGATAAAGCCTTTCTCTTTGAAATTCAAGATGGCAAAGATCCATCTGCCAATTCCCATTGGGGGCGCTGGGGCCTCTTAACCCATAACGATTTTTGGGCTGCTCCCAAACCTCGTTATCAAGCTCTTCGAATGTTAGATAGTGTGGGCAATCAACGTCTCCAAATTTTAGGAAAAGGTTCTTGGGTCAAAGCTTTGGCTTCAGTGGATGAGTCTGGACATTATAAAATCATTATCAGTAATTTTGATCCAATGGGAAGACATACCGAAACCGTGCCCTTAACTTTAACCAACTTGGCTACGGGAACCTATACCATTACTACTACTTCACTCAATGGGCAAAAGAAAACAGAAACTTTAACAGCTGCCGAAGGCAAAATTACAACTCAAGTAGCCATGCCACCTAATAGTGTCAGTTTAGTGGAAATTAGCCAGTAACCTTGGCTACAAATTTTCCTATCTCTCTCTTAAATCTCTCTTTTCTAAACTGCAAAGCATACTGATGAATTTTTTGATGATTAAATTTTTGTTTTTCAAATGCTTTAACTGCGTCTGCCAATCCCTCCACCGTTAGCTCATCAAATAAAATTCCAGTAACTACTTTGGGCTCTGGATTTTGGAGCTTGGAACTTGAATTTTGTTTAGATTTTGGATTTTGGATTTTGGATTTTGAAACTACCGTCTCTTTCGGCCCCCCTGAATTATGAGCAATTACTGGCACTCCAAAACCCATGGCCTCAACTGGGACGATTCCAAAATCTTCATCTTCCACTGGGTACAAAAGTGCTTTTGCCCCAGCATACAGAACTTTGAGTTGATCATCACTGACTGGACCTAAAATCTCAACTGTAGGTCCAGCCAACTGTCGCAGTTGTTCTTCCATCCCACCACTTCCAGCCACCTTTAAGGGCAATTTTAGGTGATTAGCCACTTTCACCGCTAACTCTGGATGTTTAGCAAAAGCTAATCTACCAGCATAGAGATAGTAAGAACGCGCTCTACTATTTTCAAAAGCACGGTCTACTAGCTCCACCGGTGGGTGTATCACTACACTCTCCCGTCTATAAAACTTTTGAATTCGTCGCTGAACTTCGTAAGAATTAGCAATGAAGTAATCCACTTGTTGTGAGACTTGATAGTCAATCACTCGCAAATAATGATTAATCAGAGTACCACCCATCCGAATCAATGGATTCTTTTTCCAGTTGGTCATCGTCGTAAAACCATACAAAGCTCGGGGTGGAGTATGACAGTAGCTGATGTGAACTGCCCGAGGGGCTTTTTTGACAGCCTTAGCAAAATACATATTAGACGAACTGATAATGAGATCAAATGCTGATAAGTCAAAATGCTGAAAAAATTGTGGGGCAAGAATTCTCAAGGGTGAAAATATCTTTTTATAAAAAGGAATTTTGGTGATCCAGCTTTGATGAATTTCCCAGTCTTTAAATTTCTGCCAGTGAACTCCCAACTGTTTTGTATCCACAAAAGAAACATAGACTG
Organism: uncultured Pseudomonadales bacterium; assembly: GCA_964625685.1. GTDB lineage: Bacteria > Patescibacteriota > Microgenomatia > UBA1400 > PJMF01 > CAZVBO01. Next base: position 136,108 of record CAZVBO010000001.1, on the reverse strand, counting down.
GCGCAGTAGGATAAAGCTCATGAAGAGCTTCTAAAACTCGTTCAGCGCCTCCATATTCACGTAAATAATCGTGAACTAGAACTACTTTCAATGGTTTTCTTAAGTTCATACCTGTCATTCCCGCGCCTGCCTGCACATGTAGGAAAGCGGGAATCCTTCAATAAGTTCAAAAAAGAGCCTCCTGTAGGCCTAGTTCAAAATCGTCACTCGGTAATAATTTAGTCAGTGAATGAAAACCCAGTTGTTCAAATAATTCCAAAGCTTCAGTCTTCTGATATCCAGAGACTTTACAAGCTGGTAAATTGAGTTGGATCGGGGCTTGAGTTTCGATAGTCGCGAGTTGCTGACTCAGATAAGCACTTTCTTTCCCCTGATTCAACTTTGTTAAAACCGCCCCTTTTAGCAAATCATGAGGGTCCCCTTCATTAACTTGATCAACCATTTGGTACAGTTGATCAAGGGTTTCATAGGCTTGCATCAGTTTGACAGCGGTTTTCTTGCCAATACCTTTGACCCCAGGAATGTTATCCGAAGTATCTCCCATCAGTGCTTTTAAATCAATAATTTGATCTGGTCTGACTCCCATTTTTTGTTTTACTACATCCGTATCATATTCGGTATCAACTGAATAACGCCCTCGACCAGGAATAAAAACTCGGGTTTGGTCATTCACCAACTGTAATAAATCCTTATCCCCGGTAATGACTAAATTCTGAACATCATCATGGGCTGATGCTACTTGCTTACATAATGTTCCAATCAAATCATCTGCTTCAAATCCGGCAATTTCAAATCGAGGAATATTCAGCACATCTACCACTTGTTTAACGACATCAATCTGAGGGATTAAATCACTCGGCATTTCAGCCCGGTTGGCTTTATACTCTTCAAAACTAATGCTTCGATTAGTTTTTTCTTTAGAATCAAATGCCACCGCAATATATTCTGGCTCAAAGTCACGAATAGAAGTCAGTAAAATTCTGGTAAACCCATAGACCGCATTTACCAGTTGTCCCTCTGGAGTAGTAAGTTCGGGAAAAGCATGATAAGCACGATAAATCAAAGCATGGCCATCGATCATCATAAAAATTTTCCGGACAGTAGAAGTGGAATCAGTCATCGTCTTTTTCTTTTTTGACTATAAAATCACTGGATCTCTTTAAAGAATCAACTTTTTCTTCTAATTGACTCATTCGTTCAAACAAGCGACTCCAGTAAAATTCAACTTGAGTTTTATCAAAATACATACTGATCAGCGCAATCACCAAAGCAAACATCAACGTTCCCACGACTTGTAACAAAATAGCAATTAGTTTACCGCCGATGGTCACCGGGACAATATCTCCGTATCCAACCGTAGTAATCGTAGTGATAGCCCAATAAATCCCATCAAAACTGGAATGGAATTGGGTATCAGGAGCGACTTGTTCAATTTTGACAATCAATAAACCTAAAACTACTGAAATAATCAGACAAGCTCCGAGAAGTTTTCGAAACTTTTTTTGACGAATAAGTCGACGGCTGACAGATGATAATGTACTCATACTAGCCAGTATAGCAACTCTCTGCGAGTGCGTCAGCTAGCCACTTTAGCTTTGGGGAAACCCACTAATTTTTCAAATTGAGTTCCATCTAAACTCTCAACAGCTAAAAGTTCCTCAGAAATTTTATCCAATTCTTTATGGTATTTTTTCAAAATTTCAGTGGCTTTGAGTTGGGCCTGATTAATAATTTTATTGACTTCTGCATCAACTTTTTCTTGAAGTTTATCAGAAATTTTGATGGGGTCCCCCCACACCCGGTTATAATCAGACATGTCATACTGGGGACTAAAATTAATTGGACCCAAAGGACTCATTCCGTAGTCCATCACCATGGCTCGAGCAATTTTGGTCGCTCGACTAATATCAGAACTTGCACCAGCAGTTAATTCTTTGAAAATTAATTGTTCAGCAGTTCGACCTCCCAATAAGACCATAATTTCTTCAAATAACTCTGATTGAGTAGTTTGAACTTTGTCTTTTTCAGGTGGAGTCAGAGTGAAACCTAAGGCTTGACCTCGAGAAACAATAGAAATCCGATGAACAGGGTCAGCATGTTTACTGACATGAGCAATCAAAGCGTGACCCGTTTCATGATAGGCCGTCATTTTTCGCTCGTGCTCATCGTGCAATCGTTTCTTACTCGGACCCAACTTTACTTTGAGTGAGGCCTCTTCAATATCGTTCATGGTAATCACTTTACGATTATCTCGAGCAATAGCAATCGCCGCTTCATTCAGCATGTTTTCCAAATCGGCCCCAGAAAAACCTACTGTTCGTTTAGCCACACTTTCCCAATTAAGATCAGGAGCAAAAGGTTTATTTTTGGCATGAATCTTAATAATATATTTTCGTTCTTCTAAATCTGGTAAAGTAACTCGGACTCGCCGATCAAACCGGCCTGGACGTACTAATGCTGGATCAAGCATATCTCCACGATTAGTGGCAGCCATCACTACCACATTATCATTCTGACTAAAACCGTCCATTTCGACCAAAATTTGGTTTAGGGTTTGCTCTCGTTCATCATGTCCACCTTGGCTACCTTGACCTCGAATCCGGCCAATCGCATCAATCTCGTCAATAAAAATAATTGATGGAGCGAGTTTTTTAGCAGTGGCAAATAGATCTCTCGCCCGCGAAGCTCCAACACCCACTAACATTTCCATAAATTCACTACCTGCAATGGATAAAAATTGAACATTGGCCTCACCAGCTACAGCACGAGCCAACAAAGTTTTTCCCGTACCAGATGGGCCTACTAATAACACACCTTTTGGCGTTCGGGCTCCGACTCTTTGATATTTCTTAGGATCTTTTAAGAAGTCCACAATCTCTTCTAATTCTTGCTTGGCTTCATCCATCCCACCTACATCAGCAAACTTCACATCCTGTTTGCCTTTGACAAACAGTTTGGCTTTACTTTTACCAAAACCCATAATGCCATCAGAGCCTCGAGCTTGACGGAAAAAGAACAAAAACAGGATAACCATTGCTACCAACGGCAAAAAGTTCACCAACACTTCCCAAATCATTTGACCCGTTGATAAATCTTTTACCTCAACATCTACGGCCGTTAAATCAATTCCTGCTGCTTCTAACAGAGGAACGACTTCCTGGGTATCTTCTTTACGAGCATGTTTCTCGGTGGAATCTTTGTAGTGCGCTCTCAATTCTGGTCCAGCCACTTCAATACTTTCAATTTTTTCCGATCGAATATCGGAAACCAGTTGTGATAAAGAAATATCCTCTACCCCGCCTTGAAATAAGGACAGAATCAGTGGCAAAAAGAGTAAGCCCACAATAATATAAACAAAAGACTTATTGAAAAATTTATTGACATCAAATTTCACTTCAATTTTTTTCATCTGTTGAGGAGTCAGCGGTCGTTTCGTATTTTTGGGTTGAGTGGATTTATTGTCTTGTGAGGCGTCTGCCATAACATTCCTTGCTAGCTGATATTGTAAGTAAAGCGAAACGCTATTCTAGCGAATAATTGTACCAGGTGCAATCTCTAGAGCTAGCGGGAAGAGGGTTGGCTGATCTTTAGTATCTGCCATAATCATCATTCCTTGACTGACTCCTTCACCCATTTTACGTTCGGCTAAATTAATCACAAAAGGAAAGTTTTTTCCTAAAAATGCTTCTGGTGAATACCATTGCTTTACCCCAGATAAAATAGTTTTAGTTCCTATCTCACCTCCAAAATCAACAGTAAACTGGAGTAACTTATTGCTCCATTCTGGGGCGCTCGCTTCAGTAATTTTGCCCACTCTTAATTCTAGTTTTTCAAAATCTGAGTACTCGATGGTCGGTTTCATAATTGTCACTCTCCAATCAATTCATACGCTTCTGCTAAAGTTTGTTGAGCCACTTGATTGGCTCTTTCCGCTCCATTTTCTAAAATTTCCCTGAGAAGTTGCTGATTAGTGGCTAATTCACGGCGACGTTCAATAGCCTCAGCAAAGTAAGTTTGGTGAGCTTCAAACAATTTTTGTTTCACTTCCACGTCACCTACTTTCCCCTGGCGATAACGTTCTTTTAATTCAGCGACTTCTGCTTCGTTTTGATTTAACAAGTCATGATACATAAAAACTGGATTACCCTCGACTGTGCCCGGATCAGTTGCTTTTTTCCGATTGGGATCAGTAAAAGATTTCATAATTTGTTGTTTGATCACTTCCTCGTTATCAAAAATCCCAATAATATTGCCTAATGACTTACTCATCTTACGACTACCATCAGTTCCGACTACTTTAGCCGTAGTTTTGTTGATCATCGGTTTGGGTAAAGGAAAGAAATCCTGATGATAAGCTCCATTAAAACTCTCAGCAATATCTCGGGTGAGTTCTACATGTTGGCGTTGATCTTCTCCTACCGGCACACCCACTGCTCGATACAGTAAAATATCTGCTGCCATCAAAATGGGATAGTTAAACAAACCCATATTGATTGACTCTACGCTCGTTCCTTTTTCAAGTTTGTCTTTAAAGGCATGCATCCGTTTCATCTGGCCGTATGAAATGTAATTGGCTAAGACAACCGCTAACTGAGAATGGCCTGGCACTTCTGACTGACGAAAGAAAATACATTTCTCTGGATCAAGGCCCAGCGATAAATAATCTAACACTACTCCCTCTACATTTTTTTGAAGTTGGGCTTGATCTTTAATCGTGGTTAAAGCATGTAAATCGGCTACGAAATAATACGTTTCATAGGTATCATTATTTTGTAATTCAATTTGTGGTTTGATCGCTCCGAAATAATTTCCAATATGGAGTGAGTTACCACTGGGCGTAATGCCTGATACTATTCTTTTTTTCATATTTTTTTGTCATCCGAGTCAGACTCGGATTTTCCTTTGTCGTATTGCTATTGTAACGTACTTTTGACTAAAAAACCCCGTCCTTTCTTGGTACGGGGTGAGAATTCAAAAAAATTTGCCTTACTTTTTACCACACCAAGAAACTCTTACTTTGAAGAGCTTTGCCAGGCGGTGTGAGAGAAAGTATTATCAATCATAAGTTTATGGCTTTCGAAGAATTATAACATGCCTTCGCACCCCTCCACTATTGAATGATTCTTTATACCAGTCAAAATTTATTTCTTGATCGGGGGGTCTCCAAGTATCTAATCCGATTACCTGCAAATGTGCGTCTCTGATTTTTTTCTTTACTATTTCTGGGAAAGTTACATAATACCCACGAAAATGAGAATAAGAAGTGGCAAAAACGAAAATGCCAATACCTTCTGGTTTTAAAACCCTGCTAATTTCACCGAAAAAAATTCCAAGGTTTCCAATATGTGGTAATAAATCTTTACAATGAATAAAAGTGATAGACTTATCTTGTAAAGGGAGCTCTTCAGCTTTTGACTGAACAACTGTTGAGCCCTGGTCTTGTCTTAGTTGCATCGCTAAACCAGCTGCTGAGGAATCAATACCAACATAGTGAAGATCAGGCGCTTGCTGTTTTAAATAATCTTTTAGTTGCCCAGTGCCACAACCTAAATCAAGAAAAATTCCATTAGAAGGTAATACAGGGAAATGTGTTCGTAAAAATATCTCGTAAGAAGATAATAATCCTCCTGCTTTATAGGAGTGATTTCTACCGTTCATACTGTATTCATAATCTTGACGTGCCCAATTCAGAGAAGCAATTGCAAGCAGCCGACATATATAAAAAAGCATCAGTTCTTTGTAAAAAGATGAGCTTTTTTCTTTCATAGAAATAGGAAAATTTACAGCTCTTCAATCTGAACACTCGGGTTCATATCAGGAGCGTCAATCAATTTCAGATATTTTTCAGTAGTGGTAATACGTTTATGACCCACCAATTGAGAAATATAGACTAAAGGAGTACCAGCTTTGAGCTGTTCGACGATAAATGTATGGCGTAAATCATTGACTTTAGCATCTTTAATTCCTGCCAAACGAAAATAGCGATCAATAGCTGTGCGAATATTTCTGACTAAAAATGGTCGACAGGTTTTGGTTAAAAACACTGTTTTTTCTCGAGCACGAGGACGAACTGAAAGATAATCTTGCAGAGCTGTTTTAGCTGCCTGGTTCATCGGCACTTTTCTGGCTTCACGAGAATTTTGAGCACCAATATGAATCACATTATGATCAAAATCAATATCTGTCAGTTGTAGAGAAGAAAGTTCACTAATCCGCATTCCGGTTTGGAGTAAAACTTCTACAATGGCTCGCATTCGGGAGTCACCACGACAGGCATCACGCAAGGCGCGGTATTCCATTTTTGATAAAATCCGAGGAGGTAATTGTTCCAATTTGGGATGGATAATAACTTCCGCCGGATTGGTCTCTAACACATTTTGCTGAATCAAATAACGGAAAAAGGACTTAATAGAGTTAATTTTTCGCGAAATTGATTTACTGGTATAACGTTGTTTTTTAAGTAAATCTTTAAACTCATCAATGTCCTCAGAAGTAACTTCTTGGGGTTGAGTTTTTCCTTTTTTGGCCACATACTCAATTAACTGCTCAATGTCTTTGCTATACGCAATAACCGTGGCATTGGCTTTACCAGCATCAATTAAACTCTGGGTAAACTGTTGGTGAAGTTCAGTTAGTACAGGTTGCATAATTTTTTGTTATAAACATATTAGACAATCAAAATCGAAGAATTAGAGAGAAACAAACGCAATTTTTCTTCTTTAAATTCTAGAATATGTCACTTTCTAACAGAAATATTATCTTGACGTTTCTGTATAATTTAAGGTCTTATAATATCACATTCTGGGTTCATAGTCAATGAAATCACTGCTCTTTCATCCTCTCACTGCTCTCATCTTAACTGTCTTGACTATAATTTTTGTAATGTCCCTGAGAACCAATAAAAATGAAATCAGCCGCTCCAGTGAAACTATTCACTTATTAGAACAAGAAGTGGATAAAATCTCAAGTGAAGTTTCACAATCTCAACAAGACTTAGAAACAGCCCAACTGCCTATTAGCAAAGAAAAAATCGCTCGAGATGAGTTACTCATGCAAAAACCAGGGGAGACAGTTCTCCAGCTTCCGCCCCTTCAAGAAAGTGATTTACCAGAAGTCACTCAACCCAAAACCCCTTGGGAGGAGTGGAAGGAGCTGTTATTATAAACCCGTTAGAAATTTTACCTCCAACTGAAGTAACAACGCTGATAGACAAATACTCTTCACGACTCAATGGTATTCAACTCATTGAAATATTAAGAACCGAAGCATTTTTAAAAATTATTGATTTTCAAAACTATATTTTCCTTCTTCTTTTATCGGAGGAAATGTCAAATGAAGACTTGTTCAATTTACAAAGTTTTCTATCTCCTTTTTTCTCAAAAATCATTAATCTCGATTTACAATCACTTCAAATCAACGGTTTTGATTTGAGCAATACCTGTCATACTACCTGCCGTAGAATCGCAACAGAAATGGGAATTGAACACAGACGGTTTTCTATCACAGATTCTGGCTTACTACAAAAAGGCCAATCCCATTCAGTTTTAAGAACAACGCACACTTCAAATACAGTCATTATTGATCCCACTCTGCCCATCCGTACCCTCTATGACCCTCACAATAGTCGTACTTATAACTCGAGGCTAACGACTATCACTCCACTTGTCTTAGTCGGAAGTCGCAAATTTCTAATGAAAAAATTAAAACGTTATTATCACCCTCAAATTAACTTCTTAGTAAAATTATAATTGGATAGTAAAAACAATTGCTATTAAAAGAAAAAAACTGGTAAACTACTTCTATGTATGAACACTATCCCCATCAATCAGAACCTGAAAAAGCTCCTCCATCTCTCTTAAGACAAATAGCTGAGGAAACAAAAGCTGTTTTCCTGGGTCTAGTTGGGACAAGAATTCGTCGATTTACAGATGAAACTGGAAGAAAGGGAACAAAGATTACATTAGAGGGCATTGACGTAAACATCATGGATAAACACTGGTGGCAAAAGAGAAAAAATAAGAAAAAAAGAATAAACTTAAAAATGAAGGCTAACTTTGAGGAAAAGGTAAATGGTCATTTTAGAAATTTTAATTCCCTAATTTTCCTTTCTCGTCTCCATCCCTTAATCTCCGCTTCTCTTTTCAACGCTTCTGAGCGAGATTTAAATTTTTCTTGGTAAACAATTTTAACTGGCTTATGAGATCGGGTATACTTGGCTCCTTTCCCTGAAAGATGCTGCTCAAATCTTTTTTCAGGATCAGGTGAAATGCCCGTATACAAACTTCCATCTTGGCACAGTAAAACATAAACAAACCACATGAGGTAAGTGTAACACTTAAACCCCAGCCACAACTTTCTGAAAAGCTACCACTAATTTTCTCCTGAAACTATCTTGTTTGTATAACTGAATAATTTTTTCTAATCTTTGTTCCACCAAGGCTCTATCATCTTCTTCCATTGTTAAACTGGCTCTTCTAGTTTCATTTACCATTACCCAAAAAGTTTCTGAATTGCTCCAATTTTCGTCTAAAACCATAAATTTTAGACATGATGTCATAATGTCTAATAAACTTTTTCCCAGAAGTGATGCGTGTTTCTCCAGACATTTAAATCCCATAACTGGAGACTGTTCATACTCTTGAATTATTTCTATTAAAGAACGATGAAATGAAGTTTCATTACTCCTAGGACCAGGAATTGGTGGTTCTCCTGCCAAACATCTATATGGAGGCTGATATTCTCTGTCTACAAACGCCATATCTCTTTCTAAAAATAAAAAAGACCCCGATAAACGGGATCCTTTTACATTGTTGCGGGACTAGGAGTCGAACCTAGCCTGTGAGATTATGAGCCTCACGTGCACCCTACACTATCCCGCGCAAGTTCTGTTTTACAGAACGCAGTCCATCGAAACAACCTATTTGCAATATGGCTGAATAAGCCTAAAAGTGCAAAATAGCGTTGTGAAGGTGGACGATTTCAGTTGATTGTTAAAACAACAAGACTGTATTATAAACTCTCTCCTGATTTTCGTCAAAGTTTTGATATAATTCATACGCAATCGATGGCATCAGATTCACCCATCTACCAAAGCAGCATGAATTGAGCCAGGGTAGCTCAGCTGGTTAGAGCATTGGATTCATAAACCAAAGGTCGAGAGTTCGAATCTCTCCCCTGGTACAAATTATTAAGCTGCTACAGACAGGTAGGGGTTTCCCGCAAAGCGGGATCAGCCTTTGGCTGACAACTCCCACCCTTGCTACTTTTTTTCCACCATGCTTACTAATTTCATCCCCGCCCCTCAACTTTCCACTTACTTCACCAATAAATTTATTGATCTGGACAACTTACTAAATCAAAAATTAGATCCACACCGAACTTTGCAAATGCAGCAAGTGCATGGCGATCATATTGAAATTATTCAACAACTTCCCCCACACCTCAAACTGCTCCAGACCGATGCCATGCTGACTACTTTGAAAGATGTAAATTTAGTCGTTCGAGTTGCTGACTGTACCCCAATCCTACTCTATCATCCGTTGCCTCTGATTGGAGTGGTTCATGCTGGCAGAAAAGGCACTCAGCAACATATTTTGCAAAAAACTTTAGAGATTATGAAAAGTACCTGGAATATCAATAGCAATCTGACCATTTGGCTGGGACCAAGAATTTGTGAAGAGTGTTATCAAATTAATCGCCACACAAATGAACATTATGATTTAATTACCGAAAACGAAAACCAAATACTGGAAGTTTTTCAACCCAATCAAGTTACCATTTTAGATGCTCAAGCCTGTACCGCCCATCAAAACGAAACTTTCTATTCTTATCGTCGAGAAGGCAGTGGTACTCCTATGAACTATGGAGTTATCAGATTAGACAAATAAACTAAATCTGCTTGTATAACACTGTTTGTCGATTTACCAATCCTAAATGTTCATAAAACAAAAGGGCATTTGGATTAATGCTAGAGCATTCCAAACTCAACACACTTAAACCTTCTTCTTTGAAGAACTTTTCTGCATGTTCTAGTAGTAACTTCCCAATTCCCTGGTACCGGTAATGATCATCAACAAACACTTCTAAGATATCACCATACTCTTTGAATCAAGATACTCATTCGTCTCTTTTTTAAAAGTAATAAAACCAACAATCTGAGTATCATCTTGAGTAATTAAAATATGTGGCTCATCTTTTTGAATGGCTGTAGTGAAGTAACTCTCAAATTCTGTGACGAGCTGAGGTGAAACCGCTACATGATACTCGCTATCAATGTCATGATGGAATTGATATTGAGCTTTCCACAGTTCTATCAGTTCTGGGATTTGGTTGAGACTTGGTTTCTCTACTTTAATTTGGCTCATAGTGTTCTGATTATACTGATTCAAGGTGAAATATACAAAAGCCCCTCACCACTCACGGCAAGGGGCCTCGATGAGATCCTGAACCGAGTCTGACTCGGTTCAGGATGACAATTCATAATTACATCATCCCTGGCATACCACCACCCATTCCTGGAGCAGCTGGTTTTTCAGGTTCTGGAGCATCAGTCACCAAACACTCAGTGGTTAAGATCATGGATCCAACTGAAGCCGCGTTCTCTAAGGAAGCAATTGCTACCTTAGCCGGTTCAATGACCCCGGCTTTGACCATATCACCAAATTCATTGGTGACAGCATTGAAACCAAAAGCTGGATCATCTTTTTCAATTACGGTGCGAGCTACCCAGCCATCATCCACTCCTGAGTTACGAGCCAACATTCTCAACGGCTCTTCAACCACGGATTTGATCAACTCAATACCAACTTTTTCATCATCGTTATCAGCCTTAACGGTTTTTAACACTTTAGCCGCTTGAATCAAAGTAACTCCACCACCAGGAATAATACCTTCCTCAATCGCCGCCTTGGTAGCTCCTTTAGCATCTTTGACGCGTTCTTGGAGATTCTTCATCTCAATTTCCGTTGAAGCTCCAACCTGAATCACAGCTACTCCACCAGTTAATTTGGCTTTGCGCTCTTGGAGTTTTTCGATGTCAAAGTCGGAAGTAGAACGCTCAATCTCAGCTTCAATTTGAGCGACTCGAGCATCAATATCATTTTGCGTACCTTTACCACCCACAATGAAAGTTTCATCTTTGGTAGCTCGGACCGAGTCGGCTTGGCCCAAATCTTCTACGCCTGCATCCTTGAGTGAACGACCAGTTTCGGGAGAAATCAGGTTAGCCCCAGTCAAGACTGCGATATCTTGCAACATAGCTTTGCGACGATCACCAAATCCGGGTGCTTTAACTACCAACCCATTGAAAGTACCACGTAACTTATTCAGTACTAAAGTGGTTAAGGCTTCGCCTTCAACTTCTTCAGCAATGATCACAAAATCTTTACTCACATTCATTAATTTCTCGAGTAAAGGTAAAAGCTCTTGAATGGAAGTAATCTTTTGATCAGTGACCAAGATATAAGGATTCTTGAGTTCGGCCTCCATATTATCGGTGTTAGTCACAAAGTAGGCAGAAGCATAACCCTTGTCGAACATCATCCCTTCCTTGTGATCAATGACGATATCCATGGTCTTACCTTCTTCCACTTCGATCACACCGTCTTTGCCTACGAGACGAAGAGCTTCCGCAATTTTTTGACCAATGGCTTCATTTTGAGCAGAAATAGTAGCCACTTTTTCCCAGTCTGATTCCTTGACTGGTTTGGCTAAGCGTCTAATTTCGGCCACCACAGCGGAAACCGCTTTATCAATCCCTCGTTTCATCAACATCGGGTTGGTACCAGCAGTTACGTACTTCATGCCTTTGACACTAATCTGTTGAGCTAACAAGGTAGCTGTAGTCGTTCCATCACCAGCCACGTCATTGGTCTTGGAAGCGGCTTCTTTGACTAACTGAGCACCCATATTTTCAAATTTATCTTCCAAAGTAATTTCTTTAGCTACCGATACGCCATCGTGAATCACATTAGGCGCACCCCAAGATTTGTCTAAAGCCACATTTCGGCCACGTGGCCCCAAAGTAGTGGTCACCGCTTGGGCTAACTTATTAATTCCAACTAACATTTTTTGTCTGGCGTCATCGCCGAATACGAGTTGTTTTGCTGGCATATTTTTTTCTCCTTGACTTTCTCACTACAATTTTTAAGTGAGAAAGTCATCCCGCCGAAGTGAAATGAAGGCGGGATAATACCTATTTAACTATTGCTAAAATATCTTCGAATTTCAAAAATTGGTATTCGACATCACCAATTTTGACATCATTGCCACCCCATTTTTTATAAATGACGTGATCACCCTTTTTGACTGGACATTTGATCTCTTTCACTCCACTTTCCCAGACTGCATCTCCACAGGCTAAGACTTCTCCATGCTGTGGTTTTTCGGAATCATTTTCAGGCAAATAAATTCCTGAAGCTGTTTTCTTTTGAACTTCGGCTGGTTTCACCAACACATAGCCAGCTAAGGGTTGAAGTTGAGAAACATTCATGTCATCAGACATAGCTTTCTCCTTTTTTGATAAAAATTAATACAGAGAAACTATGATCGCCATACGGTCATAGTAGCAGTTATCCTAATTGACTGCTAACTGAGAGTCAAGAGGGGAATTAATAAAAAATGTAAGACCAGAAGCAAAAAGCTAAAAATCTCCTCTTCTTAAAGAGGAGACATCAAGCGCAAGCTTGATAGAGGTGTTTAAGGAGCTACTTAAATACCCCATCAGGTTCGTTTTACTCACTTGATTCCCATTTTAGAAAAGGGGAATTCTAACCAGAAACCAAACAAGGTTTAAAAGGTTACAGGTTTACAGAAGATTGGAACTTGGAGTTTGAAGTTTGTTTGGAATTCCCGCCTGCATCAGCTATGCTGAAAACATTGCGGGCAGGTGAATTTTGAGATTTGGAGTTTAAGAAATTATTCTCCATCTGCTTGGAAAATATCAGCTGCCACTTCTTGGGCTGTCGGTTTAACTTCTTCTTCAAAAATAGTTTTCTCCCGACCGCCTTTTTCAATTACTCCAATTTTGGAAAGTAAGAAACCTTCACAGTTTAAGCCTCGATCTTGGAAATGATGATTAAGATCATCTTTGACCATTAACTCAACTTGAGCTCGGTTTTGCTTAATCTGATCTAACGTTAATTGAGAAAACACCGCTGAAATTCGACTTCGAGAAAAGGGGCGAACCACTTTAGATACTACATTGTCACCTAAATTTTCCCACAGTTCTGGAGCATTCTGTTTGTCTATCCGGAAAAGAATGGACCCTTCGATTGTAATATCATGCCCATCTTGAGTGCTGGTCATAATCTCTTCATCACCCAAAGCTTCTTTATTCCGAGAGGCATCAAACCCCTTATGAATCGAAAACTCTAACACTTGCGCATTGAATAATTTAGCCACTTGCCAAAAAGGAATTTTTAAATGCAGCCCAGGACCCCAAACATAGGGTAAAACACCTCGACCCCGATCATACACACAGGCTACGTGTCCTGGTGGTACCGAAATAAAAAAGCCTCCTACGACTTCATCTACAAAAAATGAGACAACTAAGCGATCAAGTTCCATAAAAATGATTATAAACTTTCCTTACTTGAAAGTATACCTATCCTCTCAGCTGGTTTTTCCCCTGGAGGATGCTTTTCATAATAGTAATCATGTCACGTAAGTTCGTCACGTATTCCACCGCCAACTCTCGAGATTGAGTGTCGAGTGTAATCCCTTCAAACACCATTTCACTGTCATCTAAATATTCATCCATCAGCTCTTGCAAAAAAGCATAATTTTGAGTCACCCACTTGTCTTTTTTCTTTTTGGGAAGCAACATCACTTTTTCTAATTCATCCAACATCCCTCGAATTTGATTGATCTTCATAAATAAATCTGACTTGAGAGATGAGGTAGAGTTTGAATTTAAAAGTGAGAACAAATCATCATGTATATGCATGAATTTATTATAGCAGGCAGGTCTACCCCATCGTTGTATAATACTCAAGTGAAAATTATTGACATCAACTCAACTTCACCCGATAAAATCATTGCCCGAACTGTTGAAGTTTTACAAGCAGGGGGAATTGTCATTTTCCCCACTGAAACTACCTATGGGGCCGGAGTAGATGCGACTAATCAACAGGCGGTTGATAGACTCCTCTCCTATAAATCTCGCCGAGAAGGTAAACCGATGTCCATTGCTGTCCCCAATCAAGCCGAGGCAGCCAAATATGTTGAAGTCAATCCTTCTGCTCAAAAACTGTTTGATCGGTTTCTGCCTGGTCCAGTCACAGTGGTTTGCCAATCAAAAAACAAAGTTGCCACTGGAGTTGCCTCAGAGTTTGGAACGTTAGGCATTCGAATTCCTGATTATCAACTCATCTTGGATATTGTCGAAGCCTATGGCAAACCCATCACAGCAACTTCGGCCAATGCTTCTGGTGAAAAAAGGCCTTACACCGTTCAAGATATTTTCGATCGTCTTTCCCAAAAGCAACAAAACCTCATTGATCTTGTTTTAGATGCGGGCGAACTACCTCACAATCCGCCTTCTACGGTCATTGATACCACCCTCTCAACTCCGGTCGTCATGCGCGATCGGCAAACCACTGATGCCGAACTCCATAATCAACCTACCTTTACTCTCACCAGTCACAGTCCAAGTGAAACCGAAGATATTGCTGGACGGTTATTATTGAAAAATTGGAATCAAATTCAAGAGACTGGATTGGTGATTGGACTCAACGGACCACTAGGAATAGGTAAGACAATTTTTGCTAAAGGATCCGCTAAATTTTTAAAAATTGAGTATATAATTAAGTCTCCCACCTACTCTTACATTGAAGAATACGATTACACTCGTCATCAAACGTCTGGCAAATTTTATCACTTGGATTTGTGGAAAGTGGATGATCAAACTACCTTCGACCGTTTAGAAATCCCACCGTTAATTCAACCCCACAATATTCTGCTTATAGAATGGTGGAATCAAATTGCTGAGTTTGCTTTACCTCAAATTCAGCCTCAACTGATTATTGATTTTTCTGAAACTGGACAAGATCGTCTGTTAGCAATTCACGAGGAGAGTGAATCACATGTCAAATGAACCGCTCCTCCTCAGTATTGATACTTCTTGTGATGATACTTCTGCCGCTGTCACCCAAGGAGTTACTGTTTTAAGTAACATCGTCGCTTCTCAAACTGAATTGCACAAACCTTTTGGAGGGGTTTTCCCCACCGTGGCCAAACAAGCCCATAAAGAAAATATCCAACCAACTATTCAAATGGCACTCAAAAGAGCTCGAGTAGAATTAGCTAAAATTGATGCTATTGCCGTCACCCAAGGTCCGGGATTGGCACCGGCTTTGGAGGTGGGAATTCAAGCCGCTCAAGACTTAGCTATCAAAACTGACAAACCTCTGATCGCGGTTAACCATGTTGAAGGACATATCTTATCAGTTTTGGCAAAAAGGAAAGAAAAAAAACACTCTGTAACTCAGAAGATCCTGAAACAAGCCTGTCCCGTTGTAGAACGGGATCAGGATGACGATACGTTATTTCCCATTTTAAGTATTGTCGTGTCGGGAAAACACACTGAGTTTGTTTTGGTGAAGGACATTGGGAGCTACGAAATTCTGGGCACCACCATTGATGATGCGGCAGGAGAGGCCTTAGATAAAATTGGTCGCATGTTGGATTTAGGATATCCGGCTGGGCCGGTGATGGAAGAGTTTGCAAAATTAGGGAACTCTCAGAAATATCCTTTTCCACTACCTATGACTACTTCTGATGATTACAATCTGAGTTTTTCGGGACTCAAAACTTACGCCCGAAACTTAATCGAAACTGAAGAAGCGGATCACCCACTGACAAAACAAGAAATATATGATTTATGTGCAAGCTTTCAATATGCGGTCTTTAGGCATTTACTTCATAAATTGAGTAAAATATTAGAAACTGCCCCTATTTCGGGTCAAGTTTGGTTGGGTGGTGGTGTTGCTGGGAATGTGACTCTTCGGGCCATGATCCGTCACACATTACGAAATTCTGCTCAGCCTCAACTTACACTCAAAGTCCCTTACACCAAACGACTCTGTGGTGACAATGCCGCCATGATTGGCCTTGCCGGTTACTACCAATATCTGAAAAAAGAGTTTGTGATAGACGTGAACCAGCTTGATCGTGAGCCGAGGAAGAGACTTTAGCTTTTTACTGATTGCTTAACTGGTTTAAAACCAATTGTCAAATTATTATCTTGATCCAGTTTCACTTTCAGTTCAAAAAAAACCCGCTAAAGTATAAACATCAGTATTGTGTAAAATTTGAGCTGTTTCAATTTGTTTCTCTTCAAGTTTGGTTCCATATCTTCCTAAATTCCATAAATACCAGGATCCATTGGTCTGTATTTCTAACTTAGCATGCTCATGAGAAATAAAATTCACTCCGCCACGAACTTCTTCAGGAAGTTCCATGAGATTTATAAAATTGCTTATCTTGTCATCTGAACTTCTACCAATAATAGTACCAGATTGAACTTTCTCGGTTATCAGATAGAGATATCCTTCTTGAGTCAGTTGTTCACGAGCTGAAATGTTACTACTTACTTCGCTCGGTGCTGGGATTACTTCTCCCATATTTTCCTTTTTCTCAAAATATTGCTACTACACTTTATCTAATCACAAACTTTCTTTTGATACAATCTAGATACTAAAAGAGCTTCCTTTCGGAAGCTCTTTTTTTAATATTCACTCCGTACGATTTAAATCGGGCAAGCTCCGCTATCACATTTCAACTGTTCCATACTGATATCCTCTAAAATATCGGCATCACCATTGGCCGAAATCTCACGAATCACTTTCATAAAATCACCAATCGTGACGGCCTCTTCCGGTTGATACTCATAGGCAGTCACATCAATTCGGGGCATGACACTACAAGTTTTGATCAACGGCTGGTATTTGCGAATCATATTAGAGAATTTTTTGAAACTGACCTTAGTGGGATCATATTTCAAGGTATACGAAACTTGATTTCCCGTATCTTCCATAGGTTTCCCATTTTCATCAACTCCCACAATCCAGTATTTTTCCAAGAGCATTAACCATTTGAATTGCTCCTCTGGAGTAGCCTCACTGGCTGTGACCAATTCTCCATTCATTCCTAATTTACAAATTTCAGGCTGAGTGGGAAAACCGACCGCTGTGGTTCCTTGGTAGCTTTTCAGTTCTTTAACGGGGTACCCTAATTTTTTATATTTTTTAATAACTGGATCATCTGACCTAAACTGAACCCACCGAATATACTCGCGCATCGCCGGTAAATGGGCTCCTTCAGACAAAGCAAAGAGCTTAGACACCGTTCCACTGGGTTTAATGGTGGTATTGGTATGAGGTACATTGACACCTAGTTTTTTAGAATAGGTTTCGGCCTCTTCCACTACGGCTCTTTTAAAGCGAGCAATCGTATCCCAAAAATCTTGAGATTTTTTCTCGTTAATCAGATCTCGAAAGCCATAGCCAAACATATTCCAAGCATATTCATGAATCCCGGTCATACCTACGCCAATTCGGTTGGTTCGTTTCACTTCACGAGTATATAAACAATCCATGGTATTGACCCGAATTAAGGCTCTGGTGGCTGCTCGGAAGGCTTCTTCAGCGGCATCCACGTCCGGCGCAAAGTAAGGCACTACATCAGCAATCACACAGTATCCACCCAACATATTCAGCGTAATTTCACCACAAGGATTGGGAATTTGGGTGTAGTACTTGGAGTTGGCATGCTTGGCAATGGCCGCTAACATTTTTTCAGTTTTAGGAGCTGGTTTGTACTTCTTACTTCGAGCAAATTTTCCATCCAGATATCCATCAAAGCCATCATCATTCTGTACCAGTTTGTGTTGATTCACAAAACCCGGTTCACCAGTTTTATCATAGTAACTGGCTTTCAAAATAGCCTCGAGAACTTTTTGAGAGTGTTTAGTTTTTTGTTTCCAGAATTTATCATCCACCGCTACCGAGTTATTCGCTGACCACAAGAACCCCCCCCGTTTAATGGAAATAAAATCAAAAATACCAGAATCAGTCCAAGTTTTGGTCGCGATTCGAGCTGCTCGACGAGCTCCGCCCACCAAGACACATTCACTTAGATAGTGGTCCACAAAGATGGTTTGCTTCCAGGGTTCTAGCCCTGCGTTTTTCACCGTAGCCAATTTCTGAATTGAACGAATCAAAGGTCGAGGCCCAGAAGCAGGCCGGTTTTGCATGCCACCAATCGGGGAACCTTTAGGACGAACTTTACTGAAATCAAGAATGAGAATGTCATCTTTATATTTTTTCTCATAAGACATGGTTTCAATCTTCTCAATAGCCTCCGCCCAACCTTCACGGGTATCAGGCACTTCAAACCAAAATGCTTTGGCATATTTATGTTTGGCATCTCGGACACTCTCATCCTCACCCCAAATAAAATCAGCATGATTTTCATCTAGTACACAGTGAATAATGGGCATATTATCCCAATCCACTAGCATTAAATCATCATCATAGGCTCGACCTACACCGGAACCATTGAGGAGTAAATAAAACAAAAGAAATGAACTTGACGCAGTCGAACAGTTAGTAAAAACTTCCATGTTCCGTTCTGGTTGAGAAGCATCTCCATGCTGGAGGTGACGGCCACTCATTAACAACGAACCGGTAGCAATATGCTTTCGTAAAATTTCATACTCTTCTTTTCGGTCAGCTTTAAATCTATCAGGAATTAAAGCGGTGTTTCCTTCAGCTACTCTTTTGGCCACATCTGCCCAAGGTTCGAGATGGCCTTTTTCATCCACCCGGAGGTAAGTACGTTTTGCCACAGCTTCTCCCAAACCCTTTGCCAGCTTTCGCTCGATAAACTTTACTGGTTTTTTGGGCAATTTCCCTTTATCACTGGATTTCAGGGATCCTTTAAAAAGTGCTGACATACTACCTCCAGTCTGTCTTATTCAAGTAATTTATTAATTTCTTTGCTAAAATCTTCAATTGATTCAAAATCACGATAAACACTGGCATACAGTAAGTAAGATAAAGGATCCAGTTTCCGCAATCGATTAATTACCAAATTGCCTATTTCCCAGCTTTTGACCTGATTTGTTTTTTTCTGACGAAGTTTGATTTCAATCTCATCCATCAGGTCTTCAATATCCGCCATCGAAATTGGTCGTTTCCAAGTAGCTTTTACTAAACCTCGCCGTAATTTTTCGCGATTAAAGTCCTCCTTTGATCCATCTTTCTTGATTACTTTTAAATCAATCCCCTCGATTCGTTCATAGGTGGTAAAGCGTTTATTACACTCATCACACTTCCGACGTCGTCGAATCGATGATTGATCCTCCGCCTCTCTGGAGTCAACAACACTAGTGTTGGGACTAAAACAATACGGGCATTTCATTTCCGACTTTCTGTTAAGAATAACAACTTGTTGTGCAAAATTGAGATTACAACCACAAGATGTTGTGTATAACTCAGTGAGGGTTAATAGAATCGCACATTTAGGGGGATGGAGTCAATGATACAAACAATATCAATCTTACCCAAAACTCTCAGATTTTATTCAGAGAGAGATACCAATAAAGCTTGCTGCTTCGCCCTAATATTATTCACTATTTGGAGCTGTTCGGTAGTTAAATTGGGGCTAAGTTGCTCCATTCGGTGCAAATGATCTTCAATCGCTAATTTAAGTTGGATTTGATGAGACGAGACATCATTCAATTCTGGTAAAAGTTGAGCCGCATCCTGCAAATACTGTTCAGCTTTCATGAGTGACGCCAATGCAATTTCTCGTTTTTCTGGATTTTGAACCAAAATTTCCACATCATTGAACCGTTCATTGGCCAACTGAAGCTGTTTTTCTAACCTATCTTCAGGAGGTAATAATGAACACTCCATTTTATCCTTAGCAGCCACTAGCGGGTAAAAGACATGGTCAGGTCGAATTGGTTGATTTAAATACATTGAAAGTTCAGAAGACGGAGCATTGGCAGTAGCAGAAATGGCTCGAGCAGACGAGACCCGAAACAAAGAAAACAAAACAATCATAAATCCGATTAAAACCGACAGAAAAGAAAGAATGAATCTTTTAAAATGAATTAAAGTCTGCATACCGAAGTTACTATCTTAGTAAATTTTTACCAATTTGTAAAGCTTCCTACATCAGGTGAACCAACAGTACCATTCCCCAAATTGTTTGAGAAATTACTAGAGTATAGAAGTTTTTCCATCGACTAAAAATAAAAGCTTGACCTAAGGCAAAGAAGAACAACAAGATAATTTGGGATGAAATCAAAAAGGGAGTATCAAATCGTAAAATACTGTTGGGAATATGAAAAATCATAAAAATTAAGGCACTCAGTACTATAGCTCCTCCTACTTTCTTTTTTAATACCTGCTGTTGCAAAACAGTCATGATCCAACTGAAAAAAAACAAGGTTTCCCAAAAACTGGTCATTAAAGCGAGAAAAAATTCCCACCAAAATCGAGTACTGACAAATAAATTCACCGCTTGAACATTTCCCTTTGCTTGAATGGTACCCATTAAGGCCCCTGCAAATCCATAGAGTCCGCCTAAAGCCAAACCTAACAACAAACCTTTGTTCACTTTTTTGATCGAGAACGTTTCAATGATGGCTTCGTCTTGAGTTAGAGAGAGATAGATCCAAACCGGCAAACCAAAGAAAATTGCTTTCCCAATAGTCTCATCAAACCACACTGGAAATCGAAAAATTGCCCGATAAAGCACCCACAGAATAAAGGCTAAAATTAACAATGGACCAAAAACCATTGGTGAAGTAATGGCTTTAGCTGAAACTGTAGATTTTTTAGGTTTCTTTTTTGATGGCATTGAGAACCATTTGTAATGTTTGTTGTTGATTCGTTGAATAGGTATCAATAACTAAATCATAGAGATCTGGATGCCAAAAATCAATCTCACTCTCAGCAGAACGAGTTCCAGCATCAACTACCCATTGCTTCCATTCATTAGCGTACATTCGAGCCCACTTGGATTTGTTGGCTTCATACCGGTCCAACATATTCTGCTTTGCCTCATCTACCGTCACTTTGTCTCGATTGACAATTCGATCAATTCGCACTGAGTCATCACTACAGTGCACTAAAACTTTCAAAACCTGAGGAACTCCCTGAGCTAAAAATCCCGAAAGCCATGATTCAATAATCCAATGATTTTCATTCGCCAATTTATCCCGCATCCCCATATCTACCTGACGGTCAAAGTCATCTTCATAGTGACGAGCATCATGATGAATGCCCGCATTTTCCGCAAACAGTCCTTTCTCCAACGCGTAGGCTCGCATAAATTCACCGCCGCTAAATCCTCGCCATCCATCAAGAGACAATTCTTGTTTGAGCAAACTGAGTAAAGTAGTTGATCCGCCACCCGGCAAACCAGAAATCGTAATATTTTTATAACGATAATCATGAAGATCAGTCATGCATCTCCTTACAATTTATTAAATGATCCATTGAGTCCATCATCATTACTAAATATTGCTGAGCTTTTTCTTTACTTAAAAAGTGATCTTTTTTGGGAAAGTAATGAAAAACCCGATTCCGACACGTTAACCAAGTATTCCACATCTCTCGGCCTACTTCTTTGCCACAAACCTGTTCAATATCATCATAATACCAATGCTCATCTTGATAATGATTATTTAAATCAGGATTAAGTGCTCGACCAATTCGGAAACGATTACTTTCATATACTTCTTGAGAAATCAGTCCCACTCGATGGAGATAGCGCTTTAAAAAACCTTCATAAGCCTTAGCCATTGGAAATACAATGAATGAATAATCAAAGAACTCTTGACCAGAGGTATCCACAAATTCATACAAGCTGATAGCAGTTTTTACCAACAGTTGCTGGTCTTCAGACAGGAAAGTAAACCATTCCTCTTCCAGTTTTAAACGGAGTCGTTGCATAAGGTCAGTATAATAGTAGATAATGTTGATCCTATCATTGTTTAGTTTTTTATGAAACAAGATCGTCAGCAACCCACTAACCAAAATTGGAGCTCACGTACCAAACAAATTTTCGCCGGAAAAACTATGAATATTTCACCTAAATCTTTCAAACCAAACCGGTGGAACAAACTGTTTACCAAAAAACAGTCCAAAAAGTCACATCAAGGAACTCCTAAAAAAATGCATCCAACTTTAAAAAAGATTCGGAATATTGTGCTATTTCCGCTGATGAATGTGTATGTGCGAACGCTTCTGATTATTGGATTTATTGTCTTTACGGCTGCCGTTATTTATATTTTACGCGATTTACCGTCACCTCGACGTTTAACTTCTAAAGAAAATTACCCTGTCAGTACCCAAATTTTTGATCGAAATGGCAAACTTCTCTATGAGATTTTTGGCGACGAAAATCGAATTCCAATCGATATTGATACTCTGCCTCCTTATGTAACTGAAGCTACCATTGCCATCGAGGACAAGAATTTTTATCACCACTTTGGTTTTGATGTCGTAGGTATTACTCGAGCTTTTATCAATAATCTTAAAGGAGATAGTGTTGAGGGAGGCTCTACGATTACCCAACAATTGGTTAAAAACGCCCTACTCAGTTCTGAAAAATCTTTGACTAGAAAAATGAAAGAGGCGGTTTTAGCCGTGGCGACTGAAGTTATCTATTCTAAAAAAGAAATCCTCGAGATGTATCTCAATTACATTTCGTATGGCGGAACTTCAGTAGGGATTGAAGCCGCCTCACAACGTTACTTTGATAAACATGCCAGTGATTTAACTCTAGCGGAGGCTTCATTGTTGGTAGGGCTACCTCAGGCACCCAGTCGGTATTCTCCATTTGGCTCCAACCCTGAGCAAGCCAAAGCTCGCCAAGCCGAGGTACTGCGTCGGATGGTAGAAGATGGCTATATTACCGACCTTCAAGCTGAAGAGGCCAAATCAGAAGTTCTCAACTACGCCCTCTCTCAAACCGATATTCAAGCGCCTCATTTTGTCTTTTATGTGAAAGACCTTCTTGAACAACAATATGGGATAGATACTGTCGAAAAAGGTGGCCTCAGAGTAACCACGAGTTTAGATCTGGATCTCCAAAATGCGGCCCAAGCTTCTCTCTCAGCTGAAATTGATAAACTGGGTGCTTATAAAGTTGGCAATGGGGCTGCCATGGTGGTCAAACCCAATACTGGTGAAATTTTAGCCATGATTGGTTCCAGAGATTATTTTGATGTAGAACATGATGGGAACGTCAATGTCACGCTATCCTCAAACCGCCAGCCAGGAAGTTCCATCAAACCTATTATGTACGCGACAGCTTTTCAAAAGAAACTTCTGAATCCTGGTTCTCTATTACTCGATATTCCCACTTGTTTTACACAAGCAGGTCAGGAACCATACTGTCCTAAAAACTATGATGGCACCTTTAAAGGTCCTGTCACGGTTAGAAAAGCTTTAGGAAACTCCTTGAATATCCCGGCAGTCAAAGCACTCCGAACCATTGGGGTGAAAGACTTTATGGATCAAGCCACCAAAATGGGTATTACGACTTGGACTGATCCTTCTCAATATGGGCTGTCACTCACATTAGGCGGTGGTTCCGTCCGAATGATTGATATGGCTCAAGCCTTTAGTGTTTTAGCTAATAAAGGTGTCAAAGTTCCTCTCACTCCCATTCTCAAAATTGAAGATTATCAAGGCAATGTTTTAGAAGAAACAGATATTCAGCAACGTAAGGATGACCTTCAATACTTGAGTGATTATGAAGATACAAAGCGAAATGATTTGCAGCGAGTTATGGACCAGGCACCTGCCTATATGGTTTCTCACATCATGCAAGACAACAGTGCTCGAGTAGAAGCATTTGGGTCAAGATCTCAGCTGGTCATCCCGAATCAAATCGTCAGTGCTAAGACAGGAACTACCAATAACCTAAAAGATAACTGGACGGTTGGTTTTACTCCTGAATTTTTAACTATCACTTGGGTTGGTAACAATGATGGCAGTCCCATGAATCAGTCACTGGTTTCTGGAGTTACGGGAGCCGCCCCAATTTGGAATGACATTATGTCTTATGTACTACGTGATCAAGAACCTGTGTGGCAAGAGAAACCAAGTGATGTGACTTCCGGTCAAGTTTGTGCTACTGGGATGCCACCCCAACCAGGTCAGAGTTGTGCTTTAGTAGGTAATGACCTGTATTGGGAAAAAGGCAATCCCTCTGAGTCTGACGTAGAAACTAAAGATATTTGGGTAAAAGCAGATACCGGTGTTCCCCCTGTTTATGGAGAGCAAGCTGATAATTTAGTTCTGGAACATAAAACTATTTACTCTGATCCGGTTACACCCCAATACTGTGCTGACTGTACCCGAGCTACTACTGAAGATGGCAAAATAATCTATGAACAACACAATGTATCACAAGATTATGTAATTGGTAGTGATCATGAATAAGCGTACCTGGCGACGAAAAATTGGATTGGTTTTACTTCTTTTCAGTCTGCTGATAATTAGCTGGCTCACTTTTCGTTATTTACAAGATCAACCTCTACTTTCCCCTTTATCCGATAATCCTACCTTTCAATTTTTTTCCAATCCTTCACCACATCCCAAAAAAGTTGTCTATGGCTTCTTACCCTATTGGAACCTAAATAAAGTAACGGTTCATCCAGAACTGACTAACCTGGCTTATTTTGGTCTGACCATCGGGGGAGATGGCAAATTGATTACAGTCGGTGAAGATGGATATACCGAACCTGGATTTAATAAACTCAACTCTGATGAATTTTTACAGATTGCCCAACAAGTAAGTCATAATAAAGGGAAAATGGAGATTGCACTGACACAATTCAACAATGATGACATTGTCAGTTTTTTAAATTCTGAGACCGCCCAACAGAGCTTGATCACTTCTCTTGATTCTATTTTACTGGCTTATCCTATTGAGGGCGTAAATGTTGATATTGAATATTCTGGTGAAGTGACTGACCATCTTCGTCAAAACTTGGTCGCTTTTGTGACCAAGCTTCATAATCATCTCACTCAAAAGTATGCGGGGATTCCCCTTTCAATTGATATGTATTCCTCAGCAGCTTCCAGACCATTAATCTGGGATGTGGAGGCTATTGGGAAACAAGTAGACTATATCGTCATCATGGCCTATGACTTTCACCGACAGTCATCACCTATCGCTGGACCAGTTGCCCCTTTATTTGGCGGGAAAACTTTGTGGGATAGTGATATTAGTGACCACTTAAAGGATTTTATTAAAGTAGTTCCTGCAGACAAATTATTGCTGGGAGTTCCCTTTTATGGGTATGAATGGCAAACAACCAGCGACGATGAATTAGCAACTACCATTCCTAATACCGGAGCTACCGCTAGTTACCAACGGGTTCAAGAAGTTTTGGCTAACAAAAATGAACTTCAAGTGGAAGAGCATTGGAATGAAGAAGCACTTTCACCTTATTTAGTGTATACCGAAGATGACCAAACCCATGTCATTTATTACGATAACTCCCGTTCACTTTCTTATAAGCTAGATTTTGTGAATCAACTTGATCTTGGTGGAATAGCGATTTGGGCTCTTGGGTATGAAGGAAATTACCAAGAACTGTGGGATGTTATTTTGCGAAAACTTTCTCTGTAAGGTCATTTTGCTCCTTTTGGAGGAAAAGTGTACTCTGACCATGAAAATTTCAGTTATTCCCAAAACGATCCTTTTCGATATTATTAGTAAAGATGTCTTTCCGGTTGTTTTTCTATCAGTCTTTGACAAACTTTCTCAAATATTTTGGGCTCATTGGAGTACGCACCCATTATTATTTCTCAAAATGGATTGATAAACTAATCTATTCTTCTCATCTCACATCCCCTAAAAAAAGAACCATTACTGTCAAAAAAACAAATGCCATTATTTACAGTCATCAAACTCTATTTGATGTTTTATTTCGTTTCGTAAAAGAAGTCATTTTTACTCTGTGGCAATTCAGGCTTAAAATCTCTCATTATCTAAAAAGGATACCAAAACTACACAAACCAACTTTTCAGTTTTCTTGGTCTCAGCTCAATATTTTTTCAGCTCTAAAAAGTTACCCGTGGCGAACTTTTTTTTCATTTAGTTTAACTCTGGTGATTGTCCTTTTTGCCTATCTCACCTATGACCTTGTCTTTAAAGATCTTCCCCAAGCAAGTGATTTAACTACTATTGATCAAAAAGTGAGTACTAAAATTTTAGATCGGAAAGGACGCTTGCTCTATAACATTTACAAAGATGAAAACCGAACCATTATTCCCTTGTCCGCGGTGTCTGAAGATATGATTCATGCCACCGTGGCTATTGAAGACCAGGAATTTTACAACCACCATGGTTTTTCGATCAAAGGAATTATCCGATCCGCCATCGCCAATATGAAAGGGGAATCTATTCAGCAAGGTGGTTCAACCATTACTCAGCAACTTGTTAAAAACACTCTACTCACACCCGAACAAACCCTCAAACGAAAATTGCGAGAGGTAGTCTTAGCCATTGTGGTAGATGGCACCTATACCAAAGATCAAATTTTAGAAATGTACTTTAACGAAATTCCCTATGGTGGCTCTACCTACGGTGTGGAAGAAGCCGCTCAACGTTACTTTGGTAAACACGCTTCGGAGCTTGATTTAGCAGAAAGTGCCATGCTGGCGGGATTGCCAGCAGCTCCATCCGCCTATACTCCATTCGGTACCAATCCTGAACGGGCCTATGCTCGTCAAGCCGAAGTGCTTCGCCGTATGATCGAAGATGGTTATATTACTTCTGAAGAAGCCGAACAAGCTCGCCAAGAAAAACTCAGTTTTGTTCAAGACAAAACCGATATCCAAGCCCCACACTTTGTGATGTATATTCGTACTCTCCTAGCTAATTTATACGGAGAAGAAGCCTTGACTCAGGGGGGACTCGAAGTTCGGACAACTCTTGATTTAGATGTTCAACATCAAGCAGAAGCGGCAGTACAAACAGAAATCAGTAAACTCAAAAATCTTCATGTGACCAATGGAGCTGCCATGGTCACCAATCCCAAAACAGGCGAAATTCTGGCGATGGTAGGCAGTGTTAATTATTTTGATTTTGAGCACGATGGTCAAGTCAACGTCGCCACTCGGCCTCGCCAGCCAGGAAGTTCTATCAAACCTATTACCTATGCCACAGCCTTTGAACTGGGGAAATTAACCCCCAGTTCAATCATTCAAGATGCTCCTATTACCTATCAAGTGGTGGGCAGTCCACCTTATAGTCCTCAGAATTACGATGGAAAGTTTCATGGAAATGTGACTGCGCGGGAGGCATTAGCCTCTTCTTATAACATTCCCGCTGTTAAAACATTGGCTTCAATTGGCATTAACACCATGATTGATAAAGCTACCAGTATGGGTATCAGTACTTGGACCGACCGCAAACGATTCGGTTTATCTCTGACTTTGGGCGGTGGTGAGGTCTTAATGACTGATATGACCCAAGTCTATGGCACCTTTGCCAATGGTGGAACTACGGTTCCACTTAATCCTATTTTATATGTGCGTAACTATAAAAATAAAGTTTTGTATTACAATACTTGTGCCATTAACCAAGAACAATGTCCGGGAACTCAAACTCTCTCTTCAGCTACTGCTTATCAAATCACCGATATCTTGTCTGATAATACTGCGAGAACTCCTGCTTTTGGACCCCAGTCGGTACTTAATATTCCTGGGCAACAAGTAGCCGTAAAAACTGGAACGACCAATAATCTTCGCGATAACTGGACCATTGGTTATACCAATGATCGGTTAGTTGCCACCTGGGTAGGAAATAATGACAATACACCTATGAGTTATGTCGCTTCAGGTATAACGGGTGCTTCACCTATTTGGAATGAAATTATGAGAGGATTATTATCGGAAACTAATCCTAGTGTTTTAGCCAAACCTGATAATCTCATCAAAGTCAAAATTTGTGCCTCAACTGGGACACTACCCTGTGCTAGCTGTCCTAAAGTTATTGAAGAAGTTTTTGAGCAAGGTAAAGAACCAACCCGAGCTTGTACTCCTGAAATGTTTATCCCGACCCCCACTCCCAATATTCAACAACGCGGCCGAGGACAGATACTGTAGATAAATTCCAAAATCCAAATCTCAAACACAATCCAAGTTTAAGAATCAACAGAATAAAAATCCCAGACAAACTGATCAAAAGGAGCGTCAAAGCACTGACCACTACTGACTGAAGAATATTCACATTCATCTATGGGAAGTGATTTGCCGAGTCCGGAGAAGGCGCCGGACGACTCCGGTGAGCAGTTTGTCTAATTTTTATTTTCTGAAGGGGTAATTATAGGATTTTTTACCGGAAAGCATATAACATCATCGCGATCAAAATCGTAATCAAAAGTAGAATCGGAGCCACTAATTTCTCTTGTTTTTCTCGTTTTTTCTTCAACTCTTTCTCTTTTTTTTTAGCTTCACGCTCAGCTCTTTTACGCTCTTTTTCGGACTCAATTTCTTCAGCATGGCGGCGAAATTTATCATAATCAGTTTGAGCATCTCGAAAACTATCTTTCATATTAACCTCGCTGCATCATCCTGACTCGATCCACAATCATTCTAACCACTTTCTCAATTGATAAATCACTAGCATCTATGACCCATACATCTTCCCCTATTTGCAAAGGATCAGTCTGGCGGGTAAAGTCTCGTTGGTCTCGTTGTTTTAGGTCGGTCAATACCTGGTCATAAGAGACATCTTCCCCTTTGGTTTGAAGCTGTAAATGACGTCGTTTGGCTCGTACTAAATTCGATGCAGTTAAAAAGATTTTCAAATCTGCCTCAGGCAACACCCGATAAGTAATGTCTCTCCCTTCCATAATCACATTTTGACGAAAAGCAATTTCTTGCTGTTTCTTAACCAGTAACTTTCTGACTTGTGACAAAATAGCTACTTTAGAAGAACCATCACTTACTTCTTCAGTTCGAATTTTCCAAGAAACATCTTCTCCATTCAAAAAAACAGTTGTTAATCGACCATCCTTTTCCTCATCACTGGGATTACGCATCTCCATTTGCGACTGTTCAATCAATTCACATAATCTGGACTCTTGATCGTAGGGAACGTCATGTTGAAGTGCTAAATAAGCCACCATTCGGTACATTGCACCGGTATCCACATATAAAAAACCCAAACGTTGAGCAACTAACCGAGATACAGTCCCTTTTCCTGCGGCTACAGGACCATCAATCGCAATATGAAACGGCATATGATTATTTTTTGGCTTTCCCGCCACTGCGGGCAGGTTTCTTAGAAGCAGCTTTTTTACTTACCTTTTTGGAAGAAGAAGCTCTCTTTTTGGAAGTTGAATCCCAATCTTCTCGATCAGAAATCAGTAATCCTCCCAACCCTACGATAATCAGAATCAGTGGCCATAAATTCCAAAAAATAGCTGGTAGTAAACCAAGATTTGAGGCTAAAAAAATTAGTCCCATCACTACCAATGACGCTGGCCAGAAGACTCGTTTGGGCATACGTAACTCCTTGTTGATTATGTAACTTTCCTTCTATTAAACTCGAAAAATCAGCTTCACACAAGGGGCAGTGAAAAAATAAAAAAACCAAACTTCAAATTCCAAAGCTCAAACAAAATCCAATTTCCAAAATTCAGTCACTAGCAACGATAATCTTTCTTCTTTGCTCCTTTAGCTTTAATAGTGGATCTTTCTTGACTTTAACTCCCGTTCTACATCACGTTGTATCGCCCTCGCTTTCAAATCAGCTCGTTTTTCAAATTCTTTTTTACCCCGGCCAATTCCAATTATCAGCTTAATTTTTTTCCCTATGCTTTCAAAAGAAAGAGGGATAATACTGATTCGTTTTTGTTGATCTGCTTGAGTCAAATGATCAATTTCTTTCTTGGATAACAACAATTTTCGACTTCGTTTAGGATCATAGTTACGATTATCGGCAAATGAGTAAGGATTAATTTGGGCATTCAGTAACCAAGCTTCTCCATTTACAATTTTGACGAAGCTACCAGCAAAACTGCCATGCTTCAAACGCAAGCTTTTCACTTCTGGACCTGTCAAAACAACCCCAGCCGTATAGGTTTGCTGAATCTCAAACTCCCGATGTGCCGTTTTATTTTTTAACAGTAACATGATTTTTCTATTATAACTGGATTGAAAAGACTTCAGAACCACTTACCACATAAGCCGTGTGATTCGGTTCATCCACCATCAGCACTGTGCCTGAAGCTAACGAATTGCTTTTTACTTCTTTAATAAATTGCCCATCTTTATCTATAACTACTAACCGCTGTTTATTCGCTTCCAAAATATACATATACTGATCATCTTCTTTCGTTTCAATTAAAAGACTATTTTCAAATGGTTCTGGTAATCCTTTAACTTCAAAATCAATCCTGTTCCCACTTCGGAGCCGATAAATGTGTCCTTCTTTATCAGTTAGCCAAATATCACCATCGACTGCAAATGATAATACTTGATCCATGTCAATGCCTTTGGCCGATCGTATCCACGAAACTGGGTCTGCATACGTTCCATCCTCATCATCTGTATACTTATAAATATTACGACTCTCAGGTACCAACAAATAAAGAAAACTACCAAAAGTACGTAACTCAGTCGCAGCCCGATTGGTATCGCTTTCAGGAATAATTTTAACCGTAGTCTGATCCTTTAAACCAAACCGCAATATGCCCTCTTTCAAAATAAAAGCTGAATTCCCGTTTACCCCAAAATCTCGAGCATTACTGCCATCTTTAACTTCAAATGGTTCAGATTGCTTAGAAGCTAAATCTAACTGAATAATGTGCCCTTTTTCCGCATCAAAAAAATAGGCTTTACCTTCACTCACTTGAGCAGACTGGGCTACAAAGTCAGACTCAACCAATCTGAGGTCATAAAAAAGAGGCAGTTGATTGACCTCTTCTTGTCCCGCAATCGAATCATAAAATGTTTGAGTTTCAGTTAGTAATTCCTGGGCCACTTCTAAAACTGGCTTGTTCTGCTCTACACGCTGAGTTTCAGCAGTTAAATCAGATAAAATTGAGCTCACCTCATCTCGAACAACAATTGGATCGGTCTCTGCTTGAGTTTTAGCTGCTTCTAAACGTTGACGATAAGGGGCCAATTTTTGAGTCTCAGCGGTAACTTCGGCTTGAACTTGACTATAATGCCAGTATAATGCTCCGCCTCCTATTCCTCCTATAACCACTAAGCTAGTTAAAATCAGAATGATTTTCTTTTTTTGAGAGCCAGAAAAAGTGAATTTTTTTTTAAACGCTAGCCGAGATTCAGCTAATTTTTTTTTAGAAGAGGTTAATTTAATTTTTTCTCTTGAGTTGAAAAGTGTTAAAAAAAAACGTTTCAACCGACCCACCAGAGACTGTTTAGGAGTTGAGACCACACTCGTCTTTTGCAAAATTTCACTGCCATCAAAGTATTTATCACTCGTAGGATCATAGGTGGTGTGAACTGCTGTTGCGTTCTCTGCTTCTGGTTCAGCCTGACTGTGGGTATCTTCATCAAGTACAATATCATCCTCATCTACTGGAGCTACAGCTACACTTGGCTCAGTCTCAACGGGAGACACTTGGAGGAAACCCAATGCACACAGGGCTGAGTTTTCCAGACTTCTTAAACCAGGAACAATAGAAGTAATGATGGTATCCACATCATAACCTTGAGATAATTTTTGTTGAATTTCCCCATAAAAAGATTCAGCTTCTTGGGTATATAAGACAAACACGTCTTCTTTTTTATAAGTACCTTCTACCACCGCAATGGCTGAATCAGCGACTACCAACTTTCCTACTTTACTCCCTCGTTTGAGGCAGATACCCCCTAGTTTAGCACCCAAATAACAAGTTTCTTCGATAAATAAAGCCCCAGTTATAGCCAAACGACATTCTTTTTCAGTTACAAATTGATCCACTTCAGCTAAATTTTGATGAAAATGATGCGCATCATGAGGCGAAAACTGGTTGAGCATGTCAACTACATCTCGGCCCACATTCCCCGCATTATCTCCTCGAATAGAAAATACACACACAAATGAATGATCGGCGTTGGAAGTGACCTGTGACCAACCATCAAATTGGGGCAGTCCCACAATGGGTGTCAAGGTAATGGGTTGCATTATCTCAATTGTACCATTAAGCAGTAAATTGTTATAGAGGAAACGTTTAATTTTTAAAAAAGAAATTTGGTTATATCAGTGCTTTTATCTTTACAGCATCATATAGAGTAGAAAAATAATCACCGCCACTGCAAAATGAATATAACTAAACAGCTGAATGACTGGAGAAAAAGTGGTCTCTAAAGTTTTACTCATGCTTTTTACCTGACGTATCACTATAAAAGCAAATACTATATATACTAGCAACAAAATACTAAAAATTATATTTAGCAAACTATCAAACGCATGTTGCCATGAAGTATTGATGGTATCACCTAGGACTAGGCCAACTTGTAACATCATAATTAATTTACTCTGCCTTCAATTTTTTCTTTTTCTTCTTCCAATAATAATTCATTGAGTAAAGTAGTAACTTTAGATGGATGAGGAACATTTCCAAACTCAAATTCCTGTTTTTCGGCAGCAGTTTGAATTTTAATCGTTCCGAAATCAAAGATTGATTGAATTGCTCCACCGGTAGTAGCCGTGACATCTTCAATGTTATCAAGTTTAGCTACCGAAATATTTTTATAGATTAAACTGTCAAAATCAATGTCAATCACCCGTTCATCTGTGATAATGTAAACATTATAAAACCACCCCAAGAAAGACTCTAAACAAAACGCTACTACTAACAAATACCAACTAATTAGCCCAGCCAATAGATATTTTCCATAGAGAAAGTCAAATAAATGA
This sequence comes from uncultured Pseudomonadales bacterium, assembly GCA_964625685.1. Taxonomy (GTDB): domain Bacteria; phylum Patescibacteriota; class Microgenomatia; order UBA1400; family PJMF01; genus CAZVBO01. The sequence continues at coordinate 103,192 of CAZVBO010000001.1, read as the reverse complement.
ATATAGCCAAATACACTGGGTAAAAAAATTAACACTACAGCAGTAATCACCCACTTCAGTTGGGTAATAGGATGTTGCCGTAAGAGCAAAATAACTTCTTCTTCTCTCAACTGTGAATCAAAAAAAACTTTAAATGGTTTAGGGGCATACGCTCCTAAGGCATGTCTCGCTGGTTTTTCTTGACGCATCACATCAGAATACTCATCAACATGTTTGTGTCGGCGTTTCTGTCGATGCTCTGCCTGCTCATCCACCATGTCTTGAGGAGGAAAGATAGAATTCGGTTGAGTGGAAGCTGAATTAAAAATTTCAGGCATAAAGGTATTATATCATCGTTCCAGGACCGCCAAAAATGCATCCTGATTAATTTCCACTTTTCCAATCTTTTTCATTTTCTTTTTACCTTTAGCTTGTTTTTTCAATAGTTTTTGGCGACGAGTTACATCTCCACCATAGAGTTTAGCAGTGACATCCTTACGGTAAGCTTTGAGAGTTTCTCGAGCTAAAATTTTGCCACCCAAAGCAGCCTGAACAGGAACCTCAAACATTTGTCGTGGTAAAACCTCTTTTAATTTTGCAACTACGGCTCGTCCAATTCGCTCTGCTTGATCTCGAACTACAATCTGACTTAAAGCTTCTACTTTTTCTCCATGAACTAGAATATCGAGTTTCACAGCATCAACTGGTTTAAAACCAACAATTTCATATTCTAGTGAAGCAAATCCAGAAGTAATTGATTTTAACTTATCATGAAAAGACACAATAATTTCCGAAAGTGGCAGTTCATAATTCATTTTAGCTCGAACACCTTTATTTTCGACACCAATCAATTCTCCTCGATGTTCCCGACAGAGCTTCATTACCGCGCCCACATATTCTCCCGGAGTAAACAGAGTAGCCCGAGTTATAGGTTCTCGAACCTGGGAAATCAAACTTGGATCTGGCATTTCAGTGGGAGAATAAATTTCCAGTTCTTCTCCATTTGATAATTGCAACTGATAAGTCACTGTGGGGGTAGTTACAATCAGATCTAATCCGAATTCTCGATTGAGTCGCTCTTGAATAATTTCAGCATGTAACAATCCCAAAAAACCAATTCTCAATCCATTGCCTAAAGCTGGAGAGTGAACCCCACTAGAAACCAAAGAAGAGTCATGAAGTGACAATTTGGCTACAGCATCTTGCAGTAATACAAAGTCTTTTCCATCAATCGGATAAAACTGCATATACACCATCGGAATAGGTTCTTTATACCCAGGCAATGGAGTTACTTTTTCAAAGTGCTCGGCCCGAGTCAAGGTATCACCAACTTTAATCAAAGACACTTCTTTTAGCCCAGTGGAAATATACCCCACTTCTCCGGCGACCAGCTGCTTCGTTGGTTTCATCTCCGGAGTAAAAGTACCAATTTCAGGAGGGGTAAACTCAGCTCCAGTAAACAATAATCTCAATTTATCTCGAGTCAACATGCCTTCAACTACTCGAATATAGGCAACCACTCCTTTGTGTTGATCAAACTGGGAAGTAAAAACGAGTGCCCGCAATGGTAGATCTAAATCTTGAGTTGGAGCTGGAATTCGCTCCACAATGGCATCCAATAATTGAGCCACATGCAAACCTGATTTTGCTGAAACTTGAAAGATATCGGACTCTCCAATTCCAAAAGTATCCATGCATTCTAAACTCACTAGCTCTACATCAGCGGAAGGCAAATCAATTTTATTTAAGACGAAGAGGATAGTTAAACCAAGTTCCTTGGCTTTTTCATAATTGGCCAAAGTTTGGGCTTGAATTCCTTGTGTGGCATCAATCACCAACAATACACCCTCACAAGCGGCCAAAGACCGATTTACCTCATATCCAAAGTCGACATGTCCAGGGGTATCAATTAAGTTGAGGATGTATTCGACGTTTTGTCCATTTTCCTGACGAGTGTACTTCATCCTAACTGGAGCCAATTTAATGGTAATACCTCGTTCTTGTTCAATCGGATTACTATCCATAATCCGCTCCATATGATTTCGTTCTGAAACCGTATGAGTCAGTCGTAAAAATTGATCAGTCAAAGTAGTTTTGCCATGATCAATATGGGCAATAATGGAAAAATTTCGAATGTGGTTCATGTCCACTTCATTATACAAGCACGTCTCTAGAGAATTTAAGCTGAAACTGATTTGGCCAAACGGGCTTTAATTCGAGCGGCTTTATTGCGGTGGATAATATTTTTCTTAACTGACTTATCAACCGTTGAAAAAGCTTTTTTTAAGGTGTCTTCACTAGGATTGGCTTTAAAAGCATCCATAGCAGTTTTCACCTTTGATTTTACAGCACGATTAACCAGTGTTTTGCGTTTACTGACTCGCAAGGCCTTTTTGGCGTTTTTTAAAATTGGCATAATAGAAAGTTGACCTTTAAAATATTGCTATTTAAGAAAAGTTATTGTATCTCAAGAATCACAAATTATCAATCTTTCTTTTTAAAAACCAGAGCCCAACATTCAAACTCCAAAAAAACATGATCATCACTAACACAAATCACTTAGACTAAACACTGAATATTAACCATTAGACATTAATCAATAAACATTAGTATAATCACCCTATGACCTTGAATTTCACCATTGGGAGTCTTTTTAAAAATGGAAAATGGCTTGAACAAAAGCAAAATTCAATTTTAACTGCTGCGACTATTATCGCCGTGGCCAATATCATGTCCCAAGTGGCTGGACTTTTTAGAGAGCGACTCTTGATTAGCACTTTTTTCAGTAGTGTTACCTCTCAACAAGCCTACGAAGCCTTTAAAGTTGCTTTCCAAATACCCAACACCATGTTCCAGATTGTGATCTTAGGTGCCTTATCTGCCACACTGGTACCAATTTTCACTCAAGAGAAAAAGAAAAATGAAGCTCAAGCATTTAAAATGAGTTCCGTAATCTTTAATTATTTATTGTTGATCTTTATTGGTATCTCAGTCTTGATTTATATTTTTGCTGAACCTCTCACTCGATTCCGAACTGGGGTAGCTTTTACCGAAGAACAAGTTCAGATTGTGATAAATCTGACTCGGTTAATGTTGATTTCGCAACTCTTTTTTGCCGTGTCCAACTTTCTGACCGGTATTCTTCAATCTTACCAACGATTCATTTTACCGGCCTTTGCACCCTTTCTGTATAATATTGGAATTTTACTCGGAGTATATTTCTTTTCTGGTTCACTAGGAGTTTACAGCGCCGGAGTAGGAGTTTTAATCGGCGCTTTTATCCACATGATAGTGCAATTACCTTTAGTGATCAAACTGGGCTTTCGCTACAAATTGTCCTTTAATCTGGCTTTACCCGGAGTTAAAAGCTTCCTTAAATTAAGTCCTCCGCGAACCTTGTCTCTAGCCATTAGTGAAATTCGGGAACTTTCTTTAGGCTTCTTTACCACGACTTTAGGAAATCTCAGTTTCATTATTATGGATTACGGATTGACCCTGATGACTATCCCAATTCGTTTTTTTGGAGTTTCTATTGGTCAAGCCTCTCTGCCTTTTCTGTCAGATGAAGCCGAAGAAGAAAGTCGAACCCGATTTTCTGAATTATTACTCCAATCTCTTCATCAAATTGCCTTCTTAACCATTCCCGCTTCCGTATTACTCTTGATCCTGAGAGTTCCTACGGTTCGGTTGGTCTACGGAGCTGCTCAATTTCCGTGGGTAACTACTTTAAGCATTGGACGAGTTTTAGCCATTCTGTCACTCTCTATTGCCGCTCAATCAATGGTACATCTCTTAATCCGCTCTTTTTATGCACTCAAAGATACCCGAACTCCTTTATTCGTTACTATTTCTGATGCCATTGGTTATTTATTGATGTGTTGGTTATCTACTTTTGTCTTTCATGGAGGAGTTTTAGGAATTGCCATTGTCACTACCGCCACCGGTCTTCTTGAATTTCTTTTTTTACTCCTACTATTAAATCGTAAAGTTCCAGGAGTCGCTGGGAAAAATTTCTGGTTACCTCAATTTAAAATTTTGGCAGCTGGTTTCTTTATGGCAATATTTCTTTACCTACCATTTAAAATTCTGGATGAGCTTGTCTTTGATACCACCAGAACTGTCGAACTTTTAGGTTTAACCATGACCACTGGAACCATTGGGTTACTCGTTTACCTTTATTTTGCAGCATTGTTTGACGTCAAAGAACTTTACTTAGTAGTACGTATTTTGAGTAAGTTTAGCGGCTGGCGCAAAACTCTGGCAGAGACCAAAGAAATGGTGGTTGAAACTCCAGTTGAGAGTGGAGATATGTAGAGGCCTAATTCTTCATTTTGTAAATGATGGTTTGCCCAGTGAATTTATACTTTCAAAAATGGTATAAATAAGTGTATTCATGAAAAAGCCTGCCGACGTCAACATTAACTTGGTTCCCAAAGATCCATTTTTTGAAACCCCACTGGGTAAAGTTTTGCAATGGGCGTTATCGGTAGGCAGATATATCGTTATTTTTACTGAGCTGATTGTAATTATTAGTTTTGTGACGCGTTTTAGCCTAGATCGCCAGGTTACTGATTTGAACGAATCCATTTATCAAAAACAAACTGTTATTAATTCCTATGGAGACTTGGAAGAAAATGTTAAAGAGGTTCAGCAAAAAATTGAACAGTACAAACAAATCTCTCAGCAAACTAACATTGCTGAGGTCTTTCCTAAATTAAGTGCTATTACTCCTACCAGTATCCGTTTGGATGAGTTAACAATTAAAACTGATACGGTCAGTCTTGCTGGTACGGCCTATTCCAATGAATCATTGAGCTTGCTTATTAATAACTTGCAACTTTCATCGGATTTCTTTAATGTCAGTGTCGATAAGATTGAAACTGGTGATGCCAAAGACCCTGGTTTTCACTTTCGAATTCATGCCAGAACCAGCGAAGCAATTTTAAAACAGACCACCACCAATCAAGTTGAATCACAGCAAGGTTTGTTAGATCGAACTCAAGGATTATAAAATGCCAACTCAACGAGAAATACGAACCACCCTCATCAAGTTTTATAACCAACCCGTGGCTAAGGTTTCTTTGGAATTGTTTTTATCCATTGGAGCAGTCATGTTTTTTGCTCTCTTTGCTATTCGGCCCACTTTACTGACCATGTCAGATTTGATTAAAGAAATTGAAGACAAAACCAACCTTAATGAGCAATTGCGTCAAAAGACGGCTTCATTGGCGACTGCTCAGACTCAATATCTCAATTTACAAGATCGATTATTTGTCTTAGATCAAGCACTCCCCTCACAACCTGAATTCGAAAATGCCTTAAAAATTATTGAAAAAACAGCCAGTGACAATGAGTTAGTGATTACCTCTATGCAGGTAAATGAAATTCCTCAAGAAGCAGATGAGACCATACCTTTTTCCCAAAAAACAAAAATCACCGTCCCAATTAACGTTTCCGTAACTGGGGACTACCTAGCCATCCGTAATTTTGTAGAAAGTCTCCAGCGAAACCGTCGCACTTTATTTGTAGACTCCATTATCTTTACCGTCAGTGAGGTCAACAATAATAAACAGTTGAAGGCTAATATTACGGTTAATCTGCCCTATTTTGGAATTGAAAATTCAACTGATATCAAGAAATAAATCATGACCACTCAAAAAAACTTACATCAACTTCATCAACGACAGAGAATTCTTCAAATTCTATTATTCTCACTTATTACTATAGTAGTGTGGGTGGCTTTTGAACTTTTTCGGTCTCAGCGCTCTTCAAGTATTTCAGCGGAACTTAAAAAAGCAGCCCAAAGTATTAATCCCAATATTGATGAAACCGTTATTGCGCAACTAGAACAAAAGGAATTTTTCACCCCAGCTGACTTAGCTAACTTTCCCATCTATAAATTGGTCCCTTCAGCTGATGGTCGAAGTGAATCCAAGGTCACTATTGATGTGAGTGATGATGTCTATACCAAAGCTTCACCCACCCCAACTCCTATTCCAACAGTTGAGCCTAGTCCCACTCCAGAAGCTCAGCTTGAGGAGACACCAATAGTCACTGAGAGTGGAGATATCACTCAATAGAAGCTTGATATTTTAAAAGCTCAAAACTCAAAATCCAAATTTCAAACAAAATTCAGAATTCAGTTTTAGGCTTTTAGCTTTATCCCTGTATATCTTTAACCCTTTTTATTCTTTCTTCTTTATTTCCGTCCAAGACGGACCAGCCTTGGGCTGGCTTTAAACTTGTTTGGATTTTTGAACTTTGACATTGCTCTATTCTGATCTATTTCGGTTGTTCTTCGCGTTGTATTCTCTCTGAAATTTCTCTAAATTTATATAAGACGGATTAGTTACGTCTGTATTTTGTATGAATAAATCAATCTGGCAAAAACGGCTCCCCACTTTTATTGGTATCGGCATTTTAGTCATCGCCTTGATGGCTGGTGTGTATGTCACTACTATTGGAGGTGGTCCCGGAGTATTTGCTCCCCGAGCCACAGCCGAAACTACTCCCCAAAAAATAAAAGTTACTAATATTACCGATAGTAGCTTTACTATTTCTTTTGTTACTTCAGACAAAACAGCCGGTTTCGTCAAATATGGCGAAGAAGAAAATTCCACGAAATCCCAAGCCAGTGATGACCGAGACCAGCTTTCTGGTTCAGTCGGAGAATTCAATGTTCACCATATTACCGTTCGAGGCCTTCAAGCTAATACTACTTATTATTATCTTTTGGGTACCGGTTCCCGCAATACCTTTGATAATAATGGTCAAGCCTTTAAGGTCACTACTACCAAGCGAAGTGGAGCTCCCTCAGCTGCTAAAACGGCTTACGGAAACGTCCTAAATGAAAGTGGCGGTCCGGCAGAAGGCTCAGTAGTATATGTCACTATTGAAGGAGTGGGAGAAATGTCTTCTCTAGTCAAAAACTCAGGAAGTTGGGCTATACCTTTGTCCAATGCTCGAACCAGTGATGGGAGTGGCTATGCCACGCTAACCGATGACCAAACCATGTTAATCAATGTTCAAGGACCAGCAGTAAATTCAACCTCTTCCCTTACGACTACTATCGCTCAGTCTCAACCTGTTCCTACCATTACATTAGGTCAAAACAACGTCAGTATTGTCCCTGACAATACGATGACTAGTGACACTAACACTACTAGTCTAGAGGCTACTGCTATGGAAGACACCACTATGACTGCCAGTGACTCTACAGAAACAATGATGACTGATTCTACCGCTAGTGATTCCGCAGGAACCTCAGGAGAACTTACTAGTTTATTAGCGGACACGCCAGCTAGTACCACCAATATGATTGTAGATACCGATCTCACTACCGAACAAAAAGTAGCCACCAGTCAACCTACAATTAAAGGTAAAGCTGCTCCAAATGTCACAGTTAATATTGAGGTTCATTCTGATACCACCATTACTCAGGAAATTACCGCAGATGAAAATGGTGAGTTTGTCCTAGATATTAGTAAACTCAGCCAAAACTTAGAACCGGGAGAACATACCGTTACTTACACGTATACTGATCCAAATACCGGTAAAGAAGTAACCAAAACTACTACCTTTACCGTTGAGGATCCTTCAGCAAATACCCAACTTGCTAGCACGACAACCACTTCTACCAGTGGGCCCTATGGAACAGGAAATCCCTATCCTATGGAGGGAACCGCTTCAGCTTCACCCTCACCGACTCCTAAGGCAACTGCTTCTTCCAGCTCTACCATTGCTACTCGCTCTTCTCAACCTGCTACCAGTAGTAGTTTGCCCGTCTCTGGTTCCGTCAGTACGACTTTAGTTTTACTCGTAGGAGGCTTATTCTTTATCATTGCCGGGGGTTGGAGCTTCTGGATTGCCAATGAGCTGAAAGAAGAGAGGTATCCAGCATAGCCTTTTAATAGACATGATTAATGCTAACCAAACACCTTTAACTCCTCCAGTTTCCAATTCGTCTCCAGTGATGCCAGTTGAGGAAACACAAGCCCCTCAAACACCACCAAACTCTTATCCACCCATCAAATCCACAAAAAAGAGAAATACTTGGAAGTATCTCCTAAGTGGAGGTATTTTGTTATTACTCATACTAGGAGGCTTGGTAGCGTTTTACTTGATGAGAACTAGTCAAGATGTGAGACAACGCGCCTCAGGTGGTATGTGTACTGATCCTGCTAAATCTGATCAAAGAGTAGCCCAATATGTGAGATACGTCTGTAACGATGGTTGTACCAAAGATAATGACGGAATTTACCGATGTTATGAACTTGAGACAAAATCTTCTGAGCCTTTATCCCTTAATGGTCAATGTGGCCAAGTAGACCTTTATACCGTAGCTGATGACAATGGTTCATATTGTGGCTATTCAGAATATAACTGTGGTGAGGGCTGTAGAGCTGACACTACAACGCCTCCGGGAAACGAGGGTCAACCAGTCGAAGGTGAGATCTATTGTTCTATTAGTTTAGACAGTATCCCTACCATTCCTATTTGTGGAACTATCTTGGCAACAGCCCGTGTGACTCGAGAAGGTAAAGATGATCACAAAGTTCAAACAGTTAATTTTGAATATCAAAATATTACCACTGGAACAACTGGAAATATTGCTGCTGTCAGTCCCGCTTCTCTTAAACGTGTAGGCAATCCCACTTCTACTATTATTACCGGCTTACGAGAGGGTCAGTATCGAATTCGGGCTAAAGGACAAATGGATAGTAATGTGACTTGCTATTCAGATTGGGTAACTGCCACAGTAGGACCAATTTCTTCCACCACTATTCCAGATCCACACCCAGCTCTGCCATATTCCTCTGAAGATGTAACGAGTGAGGGAAAGCCAATTCCCACCGTTTTAGTCAATGGACGAACCACCAATCACCACACTAATCCTATTATCATTCCTTATGATTCATCAGTAGTAGTTTCATGGGCAGCCAAGAGTAATTGTCAAATTGATACATTTGGGCAAAACTATTCACCTAGAACCGAAGGTGTGGGTGTCCTCAATATTGCCGGAGGTATAACCGGATCGGTGTATATGCACCATATTAAAGCCTATACCTTAATTCAAGCAGCGTGTGGTGGGGTTTCTCGGACTATTTCTGTAAATCCGACTGATCCAGAGGGAGTTGCTAACGATGTGGCTGTTTCATGTTCACTCTCACCCACTCCTACCCCCACCCCAACACCCACCCCAACTCCAACACCTACTCCTACCCCAACACCTACTCCTACTCCGACTCCAACGCCGACGCCAACACCCAGCCCATCAGCTAGTCCCACCCCTACTCCAACCCCTAAGGCTTGTAATGATACTTGTACCACTAATGCTGAATGCCCCAGTGATCATACCTGTTCTAATGGTCGCTGTGTGTATAATTCTTGTCTCTTGAGCGGAGCAACTTGTGACTCTACCAATTGTGTGCTGGTCAATCCTACTCCTACCCCTCCAGCTGCGGTCGGTTGTAACGATACCTGCGTCAACAATGCTGACTGTAATAATTCCAGTTACATCTGCTGGAATGGTCAGTGCCGGTTAGATTCCAATGTTAATAGTACTACTTGCACTGCTGCCACCATCGCAGGGAGTCCTGCTCCAGCCCAGCAACCAGTTTTACCAGAGCAATTACCTCAAACTGGTTTGAATGATGGGTTCAAGATTCTGGGAATTGGAATTGGAACTGTCTTACTGGGTATTGCCAGTTTACTCCTTATTCTATAAAGGCTCGTCCTTCATTTCAGCTAAAATTAAGTTTCGGACAAGTAAAAAATTAAAATCTATTATTGACCTGAGTTTAAAAAGTGCAGTATTCTTAGAGATGAGTACATTTTGCTTAGAAAAAATTCATGATAAACGCTAATCCTTCACCTTTATCGCCTCAGCCCACCTCTTCTCCTATTACTCCCCCTCCGGAAGACTCAAATCATCAGCCAAAAGAAAAGATAGCTATGAAACCCCCCTCACCCAAAAGAAATCTCAGGTACCTTATCAGTGGTGCTTTATTACTTCTTTTGGTGATTGGGGGAAGTATTGCTTTTCTGTTAGTGCGGCAATCACAGGATATCCGCCAGCAGGCAGCAGTTCAAAATGAACCTGGGGATGTCATCACTGATGGCAATGGCAATGTGGTGATTACTTGTTGCCGAGGAGGTTACAACGGTGTAGCCTCGGGACAAAACACGGCTGCGGCTGCGGCAGCCTGTACCGGCTCGGGCGGAAGAGTCGGGCCTTGTGTGGTTTATAACGACCAACCTCTTGCCTGCAGTCCTGGCGCTACACGCTGTAACGAGGGCATGCATCAAATTGTCCGCTGTCTTGATGATGGATCAGGTGAAATTCCCACCGGCCAAGCCTGTGGCACTAGCGATAACACCAATACTAATACCAACACGAATACTAACAATAATAATACGAATACCAACACGAACACTAACCCTACCGGTTATACTCAGAATAACCCAGCCAGCATTGCTTCGGGGAGTACTTGTAACTACAACTTCTGTCGGTGTAACAGTGGGGTTGAGTACGGCAGAATTAAAACCAGAGGAGAGGTATGTAATACCCGCTTGGAAATTACCTGTTACAATTCGGCGACCAACTGTAGTCCCCAAACAAACTCCGTGACAGATGCGGCTCGAGCTACTTGTGAGGCCTTTACAGCTCTTTATACCAGTCAAGTAGCTTGTAAAAAAGCCGTTTGTCAAAATGGCGGACATACCTGGAGTGATGCTCAACAATACTGTGTAGGAGTTGATAACAAGTGTTACTCTACCCAAGATCACTGTAGTGCTAATACTCACCCTTGTTCCAGTACGACCTATTCTACCCAACTAGGTTGCCAGCAACATATTAGTGGTTTTTATTCTTGTCAAGATAAATTCAGAACCGAGGGAGAGTATAATGCGGCTGTGGCCTCGTGTAATACGACAGCAGGAAAAGTATGGAATCAGAATACATGTAGTTGTGTCACTGCTGCAAATACCTGCGAGGCTCAACTTGGAGCAACGTATAATACCAATAAAACGGTTTGTGAAAATGCCGGCAACACTTGGAGTGATGCGAGCTGTACGTGTGTTGCTTCTTCTTCCGAAGTTTGTTGTAACTTGTCGGCCAATGCCGAAATGAATACTGGTGAATCTCCTACCTATTCAAAATACTCTAGTGGCGAAGCTTGTCGAAATCGAGGCGGAGAAGTAGTTTATATGGGTCTTTGTGAAGGGGCTCAACACGGTCCTTGCTGTATTAATGGTCAGTATAAGGTCTTGTGTGGAGTAAATGAATCTCCAGTATTCAGTGGTACCAAACAACAGTGTGAAGGGGCAGCTACTGCCAATGCTGGTGGAGCTCAAAACAATGCAGCAGGTGGAGCCAACATGTGTACCGATCCGGCAAAGTCAAACCAGTCGGTAGCTCAGTATGTGAAGTTTACCTGTCCTAATGGCTGTCGTCAGGATAGTGATGGACTGTACCGTTGTTATGAAAACGCCGAATACTCATCTACTCCTCTTTCTTTGAATGGGGCATGTGGTCAGGTTGATCTCTATACTACTGCCAATGATTGGGGATCATATTGTGGCTATTCCGAATATAACTGTAGTGGACCCTGTCAAGGTACCACTCAAGTCCAAACTCCGGCAGATCAAGATGAAGATGTTCCGGAAAATCCACCAGTTGGGCCAATTTGCTTGAATGTAAGTTTGGTGAACACTCAAGGTCAAGCAGTAGCCACCCCAGCTCTTAATCAACAAGTGGCCTTGAGTTGTGGTCAAGTCAACGGAGTCAGTCGATATGACTTCCGACTTATTTATCCAGATGGCACAGTGAACTATCAAGAAGGAGCTGGAAATCATCTTTCCTCACCATTTACCCTAACTCAGTCAGGTAAATACATCGCTCAGTGTCGGATCTGTACCAGTGTCAGTGGTACTACCCAGTGTCATGATTTTGAAAGCATTGCGAACTAACAACTATGATAAACGAATCTAACTCAACCACCCAGGCAAATTACACCAAAGCTACTCCAACTTTGAAAAATAACCCTGGAATGAAGCCTCAAAAAAAGCTATTTGGAGTTGATCGACGAGCTATCTTAACTGTGATTGGATTGACTTCTTTCTTGGTTTTAGCGATGGTGGGAGTCTATGTCGCATTAATGCAACGAATCCAAACAACCTATACAACCACCCCCAGTGAATCTCAAGCTTCAGAAGAAGGGAGCGGCAATTGTAGCTTAAGTTTTGTAGTTGCGGGAACTCAAACACCAACTTTAAGTTGTACCAAAACTGCCTATCAAGATGAACTCAGTAACTCTGCAGGAAGTTACTCACTTCTAACTCAGAAATCAACCTTTAACCCAGGTGATACTGTGGTTTATAAAATTGCCATGATCTCATCAGGAATTACCACACTGACGTTTAATCTCAGTGATGTTCTCGATAGTAGTGTCACTTTCTTGGACTCCACTTGTGGGGAAGAGGCCTACAATGATTCAACAAAAACCCTCATTTGTGATCAACAAGATGTAGATCAAGATAATTCAGTGGCTTTCCGAGTCAAAATCAATAGCTCCGTCAGCAACGATACAAATATCATCAATACGGCTAATGTTACCTCAACTGAAAACAGTCTCACCACTAGTTGCCAGACTACAGTAACTGTTACTACCTCCAACGCTTGTGGTGAAAGCTGTACTGCCGACTCTCAATGTCCCACTAATCACACATGTAGCGATAATGTCTGTGTACTCAACCAATGTTTAGATGATGCTGCTAGTTGTGAAAGTGATAAATGTACACCAAAAACTACCCCAACACCAACGCCAGGAATAACACCAACACCTGGAGTAACTCCTACACCTACTATGACTAAAGTCTGTAATGATACTTGTTCTACCAATGCAGAATGTCCCAGCAATCACACTTGTAGTAGTGGCCGCTGTGTTTACGATTCGTGTCTGATCAGTGGAGCTACCTGTGACTCAACCAATTGTGTACTCGTCAATCCCACTCCTACTCCAGCTGCTCCAATTGGCTGTAATGACACTTGTGTCAATAATGCCGACTGTAATAATTCCAGTTACATCTGCTGGAATGGCCGGTGCCGATTGGATTCCAATGTCAACAGTGCCACTTGTACTGCAGCTACCATTGCCGGCAATCCTGCTCCAGCCCAGCAACCCACTCTGCCAGAGCAATTACCTCAAACTGGTCTCAACGATGGTTTGAAGATCTTAGGCATTGGAATCGGCACCGTCTTGCTGGGTATTGCCAGTATGCTAATTATTCTGTAATTACCACTCAATTACTTATAGATGATTCCTATTGGAGAATTGCAAGGGCACAATATGGTTGTTGCAAAAACGTAGCATCATCTTTCTTCGAGTAGTTATCTCTAGCAACCTCTGGCAGTGACCAATTGATGTAAGACATGCAACCACCTCTTGTCTGCTGATACACCGACGAAATAATGCTTTTCCCCGCCTTCAATTTATAAGGAAGATCTCCATTTTCCACAAAACCGGAGTACACTACCACAATTCCGTCTTTATCAAGTTGATTAACATCATCTACCATATCTGCCACCCCCAGGCCTCTCTCATACAACAACCAGACCGGGTCAGAATATCCATAAGATTCCATAATTTCTCGATAACGTTGAGTCACTCGATTTAGTGCAGTAGCGGGAATACCGTTCGGATAACTTTCCAACATAACTTCTAGATCCAAAGATAAAGGAATCCCTGTCTCTGCCATAAATTCTGGTGAAACAATAACCGTACCATCAGCATAAGTGGCTTGTCCCGTCCAGATTGAGTCAACTAAGTTATATAAATCATCAACCGAAAATCCAGCTGGCGGTCGAAGGTTAAAAGAAATGGTATTTGGAGTTCCCTCAAAATCAGCAGGAGGCTTCATCGTGAGAATCTCCTTTGCAAACTCCACAGAACTTCCCACAATATTTAACTTTCCACTTTCGTTTAAACCATACACCAACACCACGTCAGCATGTTGAGAATATTTTTTGCCCGGGACTTGGCGTCTAAGATACCGAGCACCGTCATAAAAATTTTCTGTTGGAACATAGTTGGGACTATTGATGCCATTATTTACAGATCCCCATCCTCGGAGATCGCTGCCACCAACAGGGGTCCCATACACTGCAGTAATCAAGTATTCATAATCAGACAGAGCTTGGTGAAAAATTTGATGTGGGTCAGGGTAGTGTTGCTGTTCAAGTTCAGATGATAGAACTTGATCAAAATAAGAATTATTTGGGATAATCTCTTCCCAAGGGAAATTTGGGAAAAGTAGCAGCATCGTTACAATTAAATTGGAAAACTCAGGAAGGTGGGCAAAAAAGCTTTTTCTGTATTCTCCTAGATGGAAATCTCGTTCTCCTTTCATGATCAAACCTCATTGGATCAAATGAAGACTTAAAAGGATACGGAATAAAGTCACAACTAAGTAAGAAAGTGCGCGCACTAGGACTCGAACCTAGAACCGCAAAGGTATAAGCTTTGTGCTCTAACCAATTGAGCTATGCGCGCAAGCGTACTTATTATAACAGTAAGTATCGGTTTCATCTCCAGACAAACTCTGGATTTTACCAGGGGAAAAAATTTGGTATGATACAGGTTATGTCAAAACTGAAACGAATAGTAAAAAATATTTTCAACTGGCTTAAAAGACGGTGGAAACTCGTTCTTTTAGTATTAGTGATTCTAGGAATTGTTGGAATTTACTTTTCCCGAAAACAAAATAACAAAACTGAACTTACATTCGAACACCCCCAAGTAGAAGATCTAACTAAAACCCTGGATGTTTCCGGAATCATTGATGCTAAAGAAAAAGCTAGCATGCGCTTTTTAGCAGGTGGAAAAGTGGTATATTTAGGCGCCAAAGAAGGTGACTGGGTCAAAAAATGGCAGACTATAGCTTCCGTCGATAAAGCGGCTTTGGAAAAACAACTTCAACAAGATCTCAACAACTACATGAAAGAACGCTGGGATTGGGAGCAAACTTTAGATGACACCGAAGATCGAACCCTTCCTCAGGAAGAGCAACGTCAAGTAGATCAGGAACATTGGAATTTAGAAAACCAGGTTCTGAATGTAGAAATTCGAGATATTGCAATTAAAAATAATGCTCTCTATGCCCCATTTGCCGGGGTATTAATTAAAAGTCCGACGAATGTTCCTGGAGTCCAGCTCACAGCTGGTGACACGTTTGATTTAGTGAATCCACAGACTTTAATTTTTAAAGCAGCCATTGATGAGGCTGATATTTCTCAAGTTAGTTTGGATCAGCCCGCAGATTTGGAGTTGGATGCTTATCCTGATGAAATAATTCATACCAAAGTGAATTACATTTCATTTTCCAGTAGTCAATCCTCCACTGGAACCGTTTTTGTGGTTGAATTTCCCATTGAAAGCCAAGATTTGACTAAATACAAAATTGGAATGAATGGAGACATTTCTTTAATTGTCGAGTCTAAACCTCAGGTTTTAAGCATTCCGGTTGATGCCACTCGAGAACGGGATGATAAAACCTATGTAGATGTAAAAACAGGTGAGAATACATATGAAGAACGAGAAATTACCACCGGTTTAGAAACAGATGACAAAATTGAAGTCACCTCTGGTTTAACCACTGATGACCAAGTTTTGATTCCAGAGTAGTATGTTATTAACGCTCAAACAGGTTAGCAAAAAATACACTTTAGGTGGACAAACCCTGCACGCTCTTAAAGACATCAATTTGGAGGTGCCGGAAGGTGAGTTTATGTCAGTCATGGGCCCATCAGGATCTGGCAAGTCTACCTTTTTGCAAGTTTCCAGTATGTTAGCCCAACCCTCTTCCGGAAAAATCTTACTCAAGGATAAAGATGTCACTCTCTATGATGAAGTTGAACGAGCCCATTTAAGAAATAAAGAAATTGGATTTATTTTTCAACAATTTAATTTATTAGCTCGAACTTCGGCACTCGACAATGTTGCCCTGCCTTTGGTCTATGCTGGAGTAGGCGAATCAGCTCGAAAACGACGCGCTCAAGTTATGCTGGAAAGAGTTGGCTTGGGGGATCGTTTACACAACACACCAGCTCAACTTTCCGGAGGACAACAGCAGCGAGTCGCGGTCGCTCGAGCTTTAATTAATGAACCCAGTATTATCTTTGCAGATGAACCCACCGGAAACTTAGATACCAAAGCCAGTGAAGATGTTAAACAACTTTTACTCGATCTTCATGCAGAAGGAAAAACTATAATTATGGTCACACACGAGGCTGATGATGCGAGCATTGCTAAACGATTTTTACTCTTACGCGATGGGGTTATCCGCGCTGATGAAACTATTAACGGTTTGAAAGATATTGATAAAATCTTGAAAAAGCATCGATCATGAAAACTACTTTTTATATTGCTGTCAGGGCTTTGTTAAACAATAAAAGTCGTTCTTTTCTCACTATGTTGGGTGTCATTATTGGAGTGGGTTCGGTAGTATTATTGACTAGTATTGGTACTGGCTTACAAAGCTATGTAGAGGATCAATTTGCCAGTTTAGGGAGTAATATTCTCTATATTGTTCCGGGAAATCCATTTGGTGAAAATGGCGGTTTTTCAGGTCAAGAAAGTGTGATTGAAAGCACCAAACCAGTTCTCAAAGAACGTTATTTAGATCTCATTCTCAGAAATAATCGTGATTTGCTTAAAAACGGAGCTATCAGTGCCGTGAATGTCGGAGAAACAAAATATCGAGAAACTACTAAAAAAACTACTATTATTGGGGCAACCGCTTCTTATCATGAAATCCAAAATTTTAATGCGGCCACTGGAGAGTGGTTCACTGAGCTTGATGATGATAAAAAAGCACGAGTAGTCCTTTTGGGGGAAAAAATTGCGGAAGAATTATTTGGTGATGTTGATCCAGTACATAAAGAAATTAAAATTGAAGGCAAAAGTTATGAAGTTCTGGGAGTTCTTGAAGAAAAAGGTGGCGGTTTTGGAGGACCAAGTTTCGATAATTACATCTACGTGCCACTTCATACCCTGTTTAGTGACTTCAACTTTGAATTAATCGATAACATCCTGGTCGAAGTTCGTAGTAAGGATGAGATTTCTCAAGCTAAAAAGGCAGTGGAAAAAACACTGGAAAAAGAATTAGATGAAGATGAATTTAGCGTTTTCGATCAAACCCAAATTCTTGATACCATCAATCAAATTTTAGGAGTGCTGACTATTAGTTTGGGTGGAATTGCGGCCATTTCTCTAGTTGTGGGTGGCATTGGAATCATGAATATTATGTTGGTCTCAGTTACGGAGCGTACTCGTGAAATTGGACTGAGAAAAGCACTTGGTGCTACTCCAAACACCATTTTGGCTCAATTTCTGATCGAAGCAGCCCTCTTATCGGTCTTTGGCGGATTGATTGGCTTAGGTATTGCCTATTTAGGTTCCTTAGCGTTACAAATTTATTTCCCGGTCAAAGTCACCTGGGAAGCAGTCACCCTAGCCTTTGGCGTTTCGACAGTAGTGGGATTAGTGTTTGGAGCTGCACCTGCTAAACGAGCTGCTGACCTATCCCCCATTGAAGCACTGCGTTACGAGTAACTAAATGTGCTATTCTTAACAGACTTGTAGTGAAATAAAAAATTGGAACTGGAAGATACATATTTGAGAATTTTTCAAATCTTTTTTAGACGATAGTAACTGTGTATACTTGAGGAGAAAAAAGAAATGAAAAAACTCAAAGACATACTTTCAGAACAATTTGAATTATTTTACTGCAAGTCTAATATATGAGAAAACTTTTGAGTATTACTCTGGTTTTAGTAATTCTGATTGGGGTGAGTATCTTCGTACTGGATAAAATGGGTAAAGTTTCTGCTGCAGAATTAGCCAATCAGATTACTCAGCTTATTCCCGTCAAACACACTCAGTGGCAACCTCTAGCCGAAGATGCCCAACAACAAGTTGAAAATCTCTCCTCTCGGGCTCAAGATGTAGCGGCTCACTCTCAAAAAGTATTAGGTGACAGTATTCAAGTCAATGATCAAGAAAAAGAAAAAAACTTAGGCGAAAAAGCAATTGATTACGGGAAATACCTCTATTGTAAACAAGTAGTAGATTCGTATGAGCAGCGATAATGACTAACGAAACTTCTTTTCCTCCAAAAACTGACTGTAAACCTCAGAAACCAACATTTGAAGGAAAAACTCGAAAATTATTCAATGGAGTAACCCGAAGAAATTTTTTAAAAATCATGGGAATTGTAGCGGGAGAAGCCGTGCTCCCAAGAGATACAAGACCAGTCTCTGCTGCAAAACTAGAACAAGCACCCCGCACCCCAGAATTAGAGTTACCAAAAGATGAATGGATTAGTTACCTTGATATTTCATCAGAAGTAACAAAAAATTTGGTTGAATTCCTCAATTCTCAAATGAGTCTAGCTCTTGATTTAGAAAATCTGCAACCAGATCAACCTATAGATCAAGAGAGGCTTCTTTCTGATGATCAGTATGCTCTCACGCAACTTCTTGCCTCAATTAAAAAAACCTATGCTTCACATAATCAAGTGGTACAAGTAGTAACTGATTCGGTTTTACGAGATCTGGGAGGCAGCAGAGAACTTGCCCCGTCGCCAGTTTACCCAGTGGAAAACGCAATTCGAGAAGCAAAATTTAACCGCGATTCGTTTGGGAATCCTATCTTGTCATTCAGCCTTAGTCCCGAGTTAGTCTCAAATTTTTTACAAAAAGCTGATCAATTTATTGCAGTTTTACCCTTTTTAATGGGTAAAAACTCAATTTCCCTCCAACTACAATCAGAACGTGACCCCAAACAGACTTATATAGAATATTCCATTCAGGGAGAAACACTCTATTCTCCAGAAGAACTATTATTCTTTGCTGATGGTTCACTCGAAACTTCTATTCAAGACTCTGCCCAAAATTTAGCTACTCAGCCAGGACACGCGACTGCTGGAGATCATGTCGCTCAAATTGAAACAACTTTAAATTCTGATTATGGTCAAGATGGCGAATGGTATTCAGTTGCACAAACCGAGATAATTACCTCTGATAACCCTGAGTATCAGCATCTTTTGGCACAAAGCCCCTTTTTATCAATTCGTGAATACACTGAACTTCTTCCAACTGAGTTTTTTGATAAAGACAAGTATCAATATCAAACGTTAGGTCAGGAAAGCGGGTACTATCAGAGAATGAGTCGGGCCAATCCTCGAATCATGAGGAATTTGGCGCAACTTGAGTATGATCAAAGTAATGAGGCCCAATTCCCTGCCCAGTTAACTGTACGAAAACAAATCACCGCTAGTGATTTGCTCACCCAAGAACAATATGATCAACTCCAGCCAGTTTTAACACAGAATGAACATCCTCTGCCCAACATCACTGAGGGCTATCAAGGAGAAAATGCATATCAAGGTCTCAAAGACATGTACTATGTTGCTTCTCATAACCCCGACAAGCTTATTGTAGCTGCGGCTGGAAACTATGGTAGTTTCTTCGACCAAGCTATGAAACAGCTTGAGTTGGAGGGAGAGATAAAACCACCCAATTTAATCCTAGTCGGATTTTATATAAGTACCAACCAAGCTTCTTCTTATCGTCCTGATATTTACTTCGATAGAAATGATTTTGAAAGTAGTAGTGAATCATCAGGAGCTTTGGGAGGAATACTTTTATTGATTGCCCAACAATTACTAAATCGAGATGACTATAAATTACTTTCTCTAACAGAACAAAAAACTAGACTTATCACAGACCTTCCTATAGAAATTTCAAAATATACTGATCAACTTAACATTGATTCTACAATTTTTGATCCGAACTCTAGTGAAAATAGTCTTGTTCCCGTATCTGTTATTAACTACCAACTGCTATCTGATACGTTAAGATAAGTAAGACTTTACAATCTTGCTCTCACCGCCATTTCTTCTTCAACTGATTGCCGATCTCGACCATATTTTAAGCGAGAAAGTTGTTTGATCATTTCAGCTAACTTAGGGTTCATCCGCGCTTGAACTATATCCATATCCTTCTCCAATGACATACTAAAGGCTGGGACTGGTTCATTATTGACAATAGTTTTAATATATACATGATATTTCTCAACATTTGCTAGATCATGATCATTAAACACGGGTGCAAATTCATGTTGCAAAAAGTTTGCGTCAGTTACTCCTACTCGGAAAGATACCATCGTTCCTACGTTACCAAAAACGGCGTTTTTAACTTCCTCATCAATTTGACCAATATACTGGTTAGCTACAATCAAATTAAGACGATACTTACGAGCCTCAGCCAAAATAACCGCAAAATCTTCCGTTGCATAGTTCTGGAACTCATCGACATAGAGATAAAAATCATGCCGTTGTTCCATTGGCACATCCTGACGACTCATGGCAGCTGTTAGTACTTTCGGGACCAAAATTAATCCTAAAAATTTAGCATCTTCTTCACCTAAAATACCTTTGGATAAGTTACATAAAATAATCTTTTTCTCATCCATCGCTTTGCGGAAATTAAAGGCACTTTTTTGTTGACCAATAATATTACGCATGGTTTTATTGGTCACAAACCGACCAAATTTTGACACAATATAGTCTAAGACTTCTGATTTATGAAAATCAGAGGTTTGAGCAATTTGATCAGTCCAGTAGCGTTTAACCACCGGATCTTTGACATAGGGTAATAATTCTTCCACAAATTTCTGATCCGTTAACACCCGAACCATTTCAATAAAGGTTCCCCCCTCGCGTGACATAATAGTCAACATAGCATTTCGAATGGCATGTTCAAACCGGGGTCCAATAATCCCAGTGCGATGAGGATCATACAATTTGTACATCAATCCAATAACTGAACTGACCACAAAATGTTGCTGCTCTTCGGTATCTGCTTCCATCATATTCATCCCCATAGGTCGATCTAAATCTGAAGGATTGAAGTAAATAACATCTTCTGCTCTTTCGGGTGGCATTAACTGTAAAATATCTTCCACAAATTCACCGTGTGGGTCAATCGCGCAGACTCCATTTCCCTTTTCAATATCTTGTAAAATCATCTCTTTCAGAAACTCAGATTTACCCGTACCAGTCTTTCCTACAATATACATGTGACGACGCCGGTCATTGGTTCCAATGTAAATATTGCGTCTTTCCCCTCGGTAAACAGAGGTCCCCAAGAAAAGACCATCGTTGGGAATATTATTCGGAGCCGGTGCATTTTTGGCATTTAACCACTGGATATGATGAGTTTCGACAGTTTTATTGGGTAGGTGAAAGATAGTAGCCAACTCTTCTGAACTGAGAACTGAGGTTCCCCGTCCAAACATAGGCATATACCGATAAATAAAATCAATCATAAAGAAGTGTTTTAAGATAACTTTATTGCGCTTGAAAGAGTTATAAGCAGAACCGAATTGAGCAAAAGCACCTACAATGTTACTTAAGTGCGATTGAGCCGAGTACTCATTGGGTGACGAAACCACAATTCTGATAGAGACTTGAAACCCAGGTTTTTCCGTCTTGCCCGTCACTGCTTCCATTTCTTTAGGATCATGACCATAGGTAGCTTTTTCAGGATCAGCTTCTCGTTTTTTCTCGTTAGCTACATAGGATCGCCCTTGCTTCTGCCACTTCTTTGAAGCAGGTTGAATCAAAACTTGAATCATGGCTCCTTCTCCATCACTCAATTTCGACAGAGCCGAAGTAACCAGAGATAAACCATCAGTTGGTAATTCTTTATATGTTTTTAGAGGGAAATAATTAGCTTTGTCTAGTTTAATAGAAGTGAACTCAACTTTTCCATTCTCTGAAAAAATATTCACTTCATCTACTTCTTTAATCTCAGCCATTGGATAAGCCCCATTGATCTGCTTTTCCACCATGTCCCGCAATTTCCGAGGGCAACTCACATAAAAGGCAATATCTTCCTTAAGAGCTACAATCTCAAAAGCAAACATATCCTCAGCTTTCATCCACGAAAACCATCCTTTTTTCTTCAACGAGTAGAGAGCCGAAAACATTTGTTCGGCAGCATCAATCTTAATCTCATTATCACGAGGCAATCGAATAAGCAGAGTTACAAAATCAAGAGCATATGATTCACGATTGCGATGCTTAAACCATTGAAAAAGTAAATAAAAACAGAGTGCCACAATTAAGAGCAGACCCAACACTATTACCGCTGAAAACAGCCATGTCACCAATTTTGCTAGAAGAAGATCTGGATTTGCCATTTGCATATTACGAACTGGATTCTTCTGCTTGTCGATAAATAACTTTACCACTAAACATTTTCATAATTTTTTCACTCCATTCAACCAGCCACCGAATACTAAAATGAAGTGATTTCTTCTTTCCTTGTTCAATTTGTTCCTCAGTCAGCGGTAATACAATTACGGGTTGCTTGGGAAAAGCCTTGGTATGAACTGTTTGCCCATCATCTGCTACCACGATTTCTTGAGGAAGTTGTGTTGGATTATTATCCACTTTTTGGAGATAAGACTCAACCTCGACTGGCATTTCCATTTCCCGAGGTGGCTCAGTTTCTACAGGACCAGAATTTCCCGCTACTTCCGTAGTAATATTAGCGGACATCCCTTCAGTAAACTTTTCTTTGGCGGGCAAAGCGGCTGCGGTAGGATTGAGTGTATCCGTAGCTTGAGAGATAGTTTGCGGCATCACCTGAGCCATACTAGCCAATGGATCTGGAGATGGTTGGTTAGGAACTTGAGAAACCACATCTGTTTGAGAAGTAGAAGCTGGAAGCTGTTGTTCCACTTCAGTTAATACTTGATCCAACACATCGAGCGCCTGACCCTGAGTTGTAGGATCAACTGCTGGCTGAACTTGAAGGAGAACTTTTGAAGAGACAGGCGATGATGTAGTTCCAGCTGAACCTGAAAAAGCACCATTCATCTTTTTCCAAAAATCACTGTGGGCAGTCGCTGACATAACAATATCATATCATTTCAAGAGAAAATGCAGAAGGTCACCTCTCTCAATTTGCCATTGATTTACCCGACCAGCTTCAACTTCCAACACCATATCAACTGGAGTATTAGGAGAATAGACAGGAAGTTGAGATAAGGGAGTAACTGGATCAGGCGGAGGCACATTGAGAGTCAGATCCACCACTTGTTGGTCCTTTAACCAGATAAAGTCAAGGCCAAACTGCATCTCTTTCATCCAAAAATGAGCTACTTGAGTTTCTGGGAGAAAAAACAGCATTCCATCACTTCCCAAAGTTGTTCTACCACTCAAACCTTGAGAAATACTCTGAGGAGTTTTGACAATTTCTACCATAAGTTTTTGCTCTCCCAAAATTACCGGAACAATTTGATGGTTTTGAAGTTGGTTCAAGGAAATTTGTTTAGTCGAGCGACTGCTTTGCCACCAGCCAACAACTCCTAATATGGTAATCAATACAACCAGGGTGATTAACGAGAATCGCTTCTGAAAAAATAACGAGAGAGATTTCATGATACGACCAGTATAAATGAAGAAGCCAAAAACCGAAAACCAAAAGCCACGTTTACGTCATCCTCGCGAACGCGGGGATCTGGAAAACTGAGCTACATTGTTAAAGATTCCAGAATCGAGTTAGACTCGATCTGGAATGACGGTAGTATTATTTTTCTTCTTTAATCTTTAAACTTTTTTGACTTTTTCTTTTGAAACATTACCCAACAACCAACAAACACTCCCAACAAAACCACCTGATTCACCCCCAACCAAGTGTCAAAAAACATTCTTTTATCAATCCTTAGGAAATCAAGCCCAAATCGAATTAAACAATAATAACTCATATAGATAAGAAAGTAGTTGCCAGTGCCAAAGCGAGCTTTTTGTCTCTGTTGCTGATACCAGTCCCACCCCCACATCAAAAAAGCAAATACAATCAACAAACTACTCTCATACAAAAATAAAGGATGGTAATACTGGATATTTTCATATCCAGACATTCGATGAATAGGATCAATGTAAATAGCCCAAGGAAGGTGACTAGGCAAACCATATAATTCTTGATTCAGATAATTCCCCCATCTACCTATAGCCTGAGCAAATGGCAAACTGAGAGCGGTGGCATCAAGAATAGATACAGCTTGCAAACGAGTTAGCCATTTCCAGCGAAGACCTAATCCCAAACCTAACACACCACCTCCTATTGCTCCCAAAATACTTAAACCACCATCCCAAACCAAACCCACTTGTAATAAGTGTGCGCGGTAGTATGGCCATTCAGTCATCACATGCCAGATTCGTGCACCCGCCAGACCACAGATAAAAAGGAATAATCCGATTTTATTGAGATACTTGAAGTGAGCTTGATGACGATGAAGTTGATACTCCGCCAGCTGCCATCCAATTACTAAAGCAAGACCAATAATTAACCCATATCCATGAAAAACAGTCTCCGTATTCATTATGGTTGAAGTTTGTAATTTATGATTTTAAGAACAGCTTGATCAAGCTGTTGGGCAAACTCTTGATTGGTTTGATACGAATTTGTTAAATAATGAATAATACCTTCTAATTGTTCTAAGCTTACTTTTTCACCAAAGACCAAAACTTCATCTCCTGCTAAAATTGCTTCTTTGGCTACCTGATAAATCTCTTTGGGTTGGTCACTATTTACATCGTGAGTAGCTGATTTCATTTCCAAAGCATCACTAAAGATAAGAGCTTGAGGGTATTGCTGAGTCAATTGACCCACACAAACTTTGCTTAAAGAACAAGGGATATCCTGATACTGATTTTCCACACCCACGTGTGTCACCATCACTCCAATGCTTGGATAGGTATCCAAGATAGTTCGATAAATATCAGCATCTTGATCGGTGATTAAGACTTGATCAAATTGGGTATGGAGATCTCTAGCTGTTTTGCCAATTCCCGGGAAATGTTTAATTACCGGCAAAATTGATTGTTGTTGAAAAATCTGAATGTACAATTGAGCAGCTTGTATCACCACTTGAGGATTATCGGAACAAATTCGAGAACCCAGGATGGAATTGGTTCCGTAATCTAAGACTGGGGCAAACACAAGATCAATGCCTACCCTATGTAGCTCTTGAGCAGATTGAGTTAATTGTTCCATTTGATCTGTTGAATCCAAATCACATACAGCTGACCAGCTAGGTAACCGAGTGAAACCAGTTCCTCGAAGTCGTTGTACATTTCCGCCCTCATGATCCACTGCAATCAAAGGTGATAAGGGGAAATCTGCGGTTTGTTGGTGAACAGTTTGAACAGCCATGTGGGCAGAAACAGTCGACACATTTGTCCCAAAGAAAGTAACAAAACCTGGATCAAACTGTTGAATGAAAGCGAGACTTTGATCAGCACTCCCAGTACTTTCTGCAATATCATCGACCTCAACGGGCAGTGCTAAGACTTGAGCGACTTTCTGTTCTGGAGTAAGTTGCTCAAGTAGCTTCTCCGCCTGTGTTGGTTCTGGAGTGGGTGAAGGAACAGGACTAGGTTCCATGGAAACTGGTTCTTGATTGATATTTTCAAAAGGATGAAAAAAATAATTATACCCAGTCAAACCAGCGAGAATTATCAAGATAAAAATTAGTAAGATGGTCGCTTTATTCATTTTTTTTGCTTTGAGTGTGTCTTCCGTTCCCTTTTTAATTCTTTTACCTTCCACATAAATAGACGTGCTTTACTCTTCGCGTTAGCATCTATTATAAATGATCTGGCTTGTTCCAAAATAGCCCGATCTACCTCTTTAGCCATCTTAATGTACAAGCTTTTATGAGCAAGATCATTTAATTCAACCGCGAGCCGATATCCATAGTCTTGAAACTCTTGAGTAATATACCCCCCCTTATCCTCCAACTGAAAATCATCGAATAGACCTTTTAGAGGAGTAAATCCCAGATTTTTCTTTTTTGGGGTAGATTGATCAGTCATATTCTGTTGAGAAAGAAGATACTAATTGATCAGCAACTTCAGCAAGTGTCTGGTCCAATAACACTTGTTCTTCTTTAGTCATAGGTAAGAGCACATAATCCCTGCCTGAGTAGGCAGGTTGCCTGGGAATGGAACGGTCATTTTGTCGAGTATCAATCCCAATCCGCACATGCCAAAATTGATCAGACTTCAGATATTGGGTAACTGAGTTGACTCCATTGTGAATTTTAGGACCTTTGCCAAACTGGATTTTATAAGTACCCAATGCTAAATCAAGATCATCATGGGCTATATAGACATTTCGTAGAGATGATTCATTATAAAAATTAAGCATTGATTGTACTGCTCTACCTGATTCATTCATAAAAGTTTGAGGCTTGGCTATGATCAGTTGCTGCCGTTTGCTGACCAATGCTTGAACTTTTGATTGAAGCTTAAACTCAGGAAACTCTAATCTCTGCTGGAGTTTATCTGCCAACAAAAACCCAGTATTGTGGCGAGAAGACTGATAGCGTTCACCTGGATTTCCTAAACCAAAAAGATATTTCATAGGGTTTCATTATATAATACGCGGTATGCAGCAGAAGTCTACCAAACCAAAAAAGATTGCAATTTTCACTTCCTCAGAGGGACATCTGAGTATTTCAGAAAGTATTGAAGATATTTTAAAAAAAGAAGGATATAAAACTAAAGTTTTCTACACTAAGGACCCATTATTTTCTTTATATACGCCATTGTACCGATTTATCCCCCAAGCTGTTGATATTCCCTTCACCTTGGGAAAACATCAACGAATTCAACCCTACATTTTAGAAATCTTTAAATACAATTATCATAAAAAATTGCTCAATTTTTGTAAAAGCTATAAACCAGATCTCTTGATAAATACTTATTTCATGTATAA
The DNA here is from genome assembly GCA_964625685.1 of uncultured Pseudomonadales bacterium. Taxonomy (GTDB): domain Bacteria; phylum Patescibacteriota; class Microgenomatia; order UBA1400; family PJMF01; genus CAZVBO01. Next base: position 76,359 of record CAZVBO010000001.1, on the reverse strand, counting down.
CCCCTCTTTAGAAGAAATAAAAAAAGAGTATCAGCTGCCTCTTATTAATATAATTACCGATCCAAAAAGTATTCACCAACTTATTATTTCTACTCGTGCAGATTTAAATTTTGAATATGATCATTATGCCCATGATGCATATCAGAAACTCTGTCCTGACACAACCATAAAAGAATCGGGTTGGTTTGTCCGAAGTCGGTTTCAAGAACCCTACAATAAACAAGCAGTCCGTAAAAAGCTAAAGCTAGAAACTAACAAACTAACTTTTCTGATAGCTTCTGGATCAGAAGGCACTACTATGGTTCTAAAAGTCCTTCCTTTTGTCATCACTCGGAATATCCCACTCCAGATCATTGTGGCTTGTGGTGGCAATAATAGTATGAAAAATGGCGTTCAATTGCTCCAGAAATTCATCAAAAATACCAAATCAAAAACGAATTTAATTTCACTAGGTTTCACCAAGGATATACATCAATATATGCAGGCAGCAGATCTGGTGATTGGGAAAGCAGGCCCAAATACCTTATTTGAAACAATAGCCACTTTGACACCCTTTTTTGCCATCACACATATTGCGGGTCAAGAAACCGGTAATCTTGATATTATTCGAGAAAAAAATTTGGGAATTGTCGAAGAAAATCCTGTCAAAATTCAAAAAAAGATCTCTCAAATCATTCAACAACCTGAATTATTGGATCAATACTTGCCGGATATTAAGAAAGAAGCTGAATATAATAGGCAAGCAGCTTCAATACTGTTGACCGAAGTTAAAAAGCTTCTTGAAAAATAAAATGATCCAGTTTTCCGAAAACGAGCTAAAAAAGTGGCGTACTGTCAGGTATGTGTCTTCATTTGATGGAGAAAAACTCTATACCGAAACTTATCAAAGAACAAGCAAACCAACTGTAACTCATATTATTCTTCATGGTCTTGGAGGAAGCTCCCAAAGTACGCTCTTATTAGTAAATGAAATTATCAAACACTTTCCGACTCATGCCGTGATCATTTATGACTTACGTGGACATGGATTATCATCTATCAAATATATTCAAACTCCAGAGATAGACAGTATTGAAGAATACCACGCCCATGATCTTGAATCATTAATTCAATTCTTTAAGCCGTTATCACTTACTCTTTGGGGACATAGCTTTGGTGGAATCATTATTCAGGCTTGGCATAATCACTTTCCCAATAACTCTAAAACAAAAATTATATTACTCAATAGCTATTCGCAATTAGATAAACTACGATTTATCAATCGACAGAAATGTTTTGATTTATTACAAAAGTACTGTGGAAAAAAGTATGTCCCTTATCAAACTCAATTTAAAGAAGATTACCAGTTTGCTACCACCAGAGACCTGAACTTTTCTCGTATTTTTCATAATGATTTAAAAACAATGGGAAAAATAAATTTTATTTTGTCATATTTATCGGTACTGGGTTGGGAAAATATCCATAAGAAGAATCTTGACCAACCAAACATTATTTTTGTTTATGGGAATAAGGATTTACTGATAAAGAAACCATGGCAACAAAATTTTATGAAGCAACTTAGCCAAGCAACTCTAAAAATTATGCCTTGTAATCACCACCAAATTATGGCTACACATTTTAATGAATTGGTAAGCTTAATACGCCAAACACATGAGAAAAACCCTCATTAATCAGTCATTGATTGATCAAGTCACCAGCCTTCAAAAAATTCAAGCTATAGAATATATCGCCTCTTTTGATGGTAAAACTCTCTACACTGAAACCTATTGCCGAGTCAAAAAACCTCATCACACTCACCTAGTTTTACACGGTTTAGGCATTAATTCTCAAAACACACTCCTCTTAGTGACAGAAATTATGAATCAGTTTCCTCAAGATCAAGTAATCATTTATGACTTAAGAGGTCATGGCTTATCGACCAATCTCTATCCACCTCATCCTGAGTGTCCCACTCTTGAGTACTATGGAGCACGCGATTTGCAAGCAGTACTTGATCACTTTCACCTTAAATCAGGCACAATTTGGGGCCATAGCTATGGGGGAATTATTATTCAAAGTTGGCTAGAAATTCTTCATCCCTCAGATGCCTATACTATAGTGTTAGCCAATAGTTATCCTTACTTGAATGGGTTTGTTGTCTTCAGTCGTCGATTCTGGTTGAAAATTTTACAACACTTTAATTCGAAACGCTCATCCCAACCCAAAATTTCACTCGCCGAAAACTATGAATATGTGCAAACTTGGGATGTAAGCTTTAATCGCATGTGGCACATGGGGATAAGAACACTGGGGCTGAGAAACTTTCTTCTCACTTACTTATCTTTGTTGGGCTGGCACCTGAAACAACCCACACTGATTGATCAATCTAATGTCATCCTGATGTGTGGAACTGACGATTTTTTGCGAAATATGACTACGAATAAGCAGGTTCTTCAAAATTTAAAACAGGCCACTTTAGAAAATTTTCCGTGTAACCATCATCAAATTTTACTGACTCATTTTAAAGAATTAGTCACCACCTATAAACAGTTTATCCAGAAATAACTTTAAAAAGAGTAAAAACCGCATACATTCCCAAGATCAGGAATGATTCTTTTTTTTCAAATTTCCCTCGAGTTTTGAAGAAAAGCAAAGCTACCGCCGAAATAAAAAGTAAAAAAGGAATGTCAATTAAAATCATTTCTCTATCAACCACAAATCCGGAGACAATCGTACCGCTACTGAGGGCAAATAAAATATTAAAGATACTACTCCCTATAATATTCCCCACAGTTAAACCATTTGATTTTTTTAAGGCTGAGGTAATAGAAACGATTAACTCCGGTAAACTTGTCCCTAAACCAATCAGAAACAGCCCAATAATTGATTGGGAAACTCCCCACTGGTTAGCCAGCAATACTCCATTTTCTACCACTTGATTGGAAGTAATAATGACCAGGATAAAACCACCAATCAGAGAGAGCCAACTCATTCGTGTATTAATTTTAATCTTCTCATGAGGCACTGGTCGTTGTTTATTCATAAAAAGCAGGTGGAACATATAGTAACCATAAGCCGCTAACATGACCAATCCTTCTTGTCGGGATAAAAATCCATCTTTAGCAAAAAACCACAATAGTAAAATAGAACCAATTAAAAAGGTGCCTTGAAAATTTAGTTCTTTTTTATTAATTTTTAAAATTCCAAACAAACCTGAGACCCCCAAAATTAAGCCTGCCAAGCCAATATCAGAGCCAATAATTTCACTCACAATTAATTCTGAAACTCCATTATTGTGTAACCGATCAATAGAGCCAGTTAACGTAATCATCAGCTCCGGCAAGCTGGTTCCTACCGTAAGTAGAGTTAATCCAATCAGAAATTCTGGAAAATTATATTTTTGAGCAATGGCTAACGCTCCTCGGATCAATAACTGAGCTCCTACAATTAAACCAGCTAAACTTACCACAAGTAATAGTAAAACCATACTCTCATTGTAGTGGAAAGCATTTTGTTTAGGAATGCTTATTCTTTAAATTCCCTGAGCAATTTGTTTAACTTCCAATAAAGTTGTAGCCTGATCCCAGGCCTTATCATTACGAACTCGAACCAATCGAGGAAACCGCAAAGCTAACCCAGCTGCATGAGTGGGTGACTTGGTCACTTCGTCGGCAGCTACTTCAATTACTAATTGAGGCTTTACCCAAGTATCTGGGAGTAGGACTTTAGGTACTGTTGCATATTCAGCCGGAATGCTATCACTGTGAAGTTGTTGTAATTGCTGGTGTAACTCAGCTAAAAGCTCATCACTCAAACCAGTCCCAATTTTGGCAATACTCTTAACTACTTGGCCGTGTCCGTCAGTATCTAAAATGCCAACTAAAATGGCCCCCAACCCAAACTCAGTTCTCTTGCCTCTGCCAGAATAATACCCCATCACTACTACATCTAAAGTGTCTGATAATTTCCCTGAGGTTCCTTCTGCTTCTTTCGTTTTGACCCAAGTCCAACCTTTTCGCCCACTTTGATATGAGGAGTGAACTTGCTTCGACACAATACCCTCTAATCCTTTAGCGAGTTCTTCATCATGAAATTTTTTTAATACTTCTGGATCGGAAGTAACAATATAGGGTGTAACTGTAAACACTGCTTGGTGACCGATCAGTTTTTCTAAATGTGATTTTCGCTCAGTCAGCGGCTGATCAATAAAGCTTTTTCCATCTTGACTTAAAATATCAAACACATACATCTTAATCGGAATGGATTCGGCTTGTTCGGCCACCCCATGCTTTCGCCGTCGTGTAATGGTTTCTTGGAATAGCAACAGTTTTCCAGTCTTTTTATCGTAGCCGATTACTTCACCATCCAAAATACATGACTGACATTTTAATTCCAGCGCGCCTTCAACTAATTCAGGAAACATGGCTGATACATCTTCCAAATTACGTGTAAAAAGTCTTACCTCTTTGTGTCCCTGATCGTTAGACAGATGCAACTGAATTCTCATCCCATCATACTTGGGTTCAGCAATTACTTTGGTCATTTTTTTAATAATTTCTTCAGAAGTGTTAAGACGTTGACACAAAGCCGGAACTACCGGAATACCGGCTTCAACTTGGTAAAGCTGAGCTAATTTTTTTTCTCTTCCCTCTCTTGATTCATGTTTCAGTGCTAAATAATTCTCAGCTAGACTTCCAATATCTGCTTTACGGTTATACATATCCTCAAGAAATGAGCTCTCGGATTTATCCCCAACTACAGCCCAACTTAAAGCATCCAATAAGGTCATGGTACTAAACCCCAGTCGAAGTTTGCCGATCACAATCCGAATCACAAACTTAGCGGAAATATCATCTAACTCTTGAAGTAATGATACGAGTGAACTTACTTTGCGATCTTGGGATCCCTCACCAGCATCTTGAGCAATGACCACTAATTTTTGGTAAACATCTGCAATGGTAAGTTTTTTTGTAGAGTTCGTTGCCGATAATAGCTCAGCTCCCACTAATCCCACATCACCTAAGTTTTTATAGAGCTGCTGGACAACTATTTCTTTTTGCGAAAAATCTTCATCAAATAAACCCAGTGATGTTGCCTGAGCTAAATGGTCTTTCCAGAGAGAACTTTCCAACCTGGCTAGGGCCCTCATGACCATTTTGACTGACAGATTAAATTCTAAACTTTCATACAATGGGACTAATCTGCCTTGCATAAAGTAACAACTCAATAAAATTTCTTTTCCTTCCAGGTTTTGAAATAATTCTGCTAACACCTCAGTCATTCCTAGTCGCGAGGGGATAGATTCCAGTTTTTGCAAATATTGAGAGAAATCAGAAAAAAGCATAGTTTGATGGTAGCATTCCCCAGAAAATGAGTCGAGGCACAGTAATAACAAGTGCCCAAGATTATCAAGTGACTTTAAATTACAAACTTCAAATTTCAAAAATCAAACAAATTTCAAAGATCAAGATGTGTATGAGTGTTGAAATTTGTATTTTGGAACTTGTTTGAGTTTTGGATTTTGGAATTTGGCTCTTACTCCTTCAATGAATACGTCACACCCTTGGTGACTCCCTGTTTTTTGACCACCCCTTTTTCTATTAAATCTTTTAAATCCCGTAAAATAGTATCTACGGAAATATTAGGTAACACTTCTTGAGCATCCTGAGAAGTAATCCGGCCTTGATTTTGTAAAAGCTCTAATAAAATAATTTGACGTTCTGATAAAGCTACTTGCTCACCCAATTCTTTTTTCATTTTCAGATCTTTAGAGAGCTTTAGTACTTGAGCTTTGATTTTCTCAATTTCAATGGCTAAACCATAACAAAAATATTCTAGCCAATAGGTCATATCATGATGAGAGTCTTGCTGAACTGACAATAAGGCTTGATAGTACGCCTCCACATCGCTGTCAAAGTACTGTTCAATTGAGAAAAACTTCTTAAAATCATAATCTGAGACATAGAGAACTAAAGTAGCAAAGGCACGAGCAGTCCGCCCATTTCCCTCAATAAAAGGATGAATAAAAACCAATTGATAATGAGTAATCGCGGCTTGAAAAATGGGATGGATGATTTTCTGCTGTTGAGCCTGACCAAGCCAAACAAAAAATTCATCAACTAAGAAAGGAATTTCTACATATACGGGTGGTCTAAAAACTACTTCGCCACGAACTGCACTTTTAACAATAACTTGTTTGTCTCGGTACACCCCCACATACTTATCATCAATAATTGATTTGACTGATAATGCATGTAATTCTTTTAACGTATCAACCGTAAAAATATCACTTTTTGGAACATGGCTCTGCCAATTATCGATCCACGACACCACATTACGGTAGTTAATGACTTCTTGAACATCGCGATCGCGAGCAATAAATCCTGCCGCTTCAGAAATTTGCTTAGGATCACTCATTTCGTTGAGCCGAACTACTTTTTCAGCCTGATCTTGAGTTAAATCATTTCCTTCGATTTTAGTCCCAAAATGAACTGTTCGAGCCATAGCATCATCTCTGAATTTTGCTTCCCAGGCTGGAACTAGTGGAGCCTGGTCAATCATGGACTTAGCAGCCTCAATTCGTGAAATGTAGGTAAGCAAGTTATTCGTAATTTGAAAGTTTGGCTGGAACATGTGTCTATTATTGCATAATCTGCAACAATGACTAGGGTGAGACCGAGTTTGATTGCTTTGCGACTCTGTCCCACAAAACAGTCGGAATTTCATCGACTAAATCAGAAGCATTAAAGTAGTAGCCCGTTCGCTCAAACAACTGGTCACCGGCCTGTTTGCAGACATGACTTGCCACTACTGTAGCGACCAATTGAGTTTGAGTTGCATAGAGAGCAGCTACTAACCCAGCTAAAACATCACCTGTTCCCCCTTTAGTCATGCCCGCATTCCCACCTGAAATTTCTAGTTTTAGATCATGAGAAAAAATTACGTCAATTTCTCCTTTAAGTAAAATAGTCACTCCTTGTTGAACCAGAAAATCACTGGCTTTTTGATCTGACAACTTTAATCTTTCTGCTAAAAAGTGAAGTTCCTGATGATGTGGGGTAATAATACAATTTTCATTAAGCAGACCCGGATTAAGCATTTGCAAGGCACCAGCATCAATCACCCACTTTTTGGCAACATACTTTTCTAACAGGTAATTGGTTATCTGCTCTGTTTCCTTACTTCGATCCATACCTGGTCCAATTAAGATACAATCAGCTTCTCCCAAGTATGATTCCAATTGATTTCTTTCAATTACCATTCCATTCCAAAAATGTTGTTTTGCCTGACTCACTAGTAAATTATTGGAGGGAACCGAACAATAAAACACCATATCAACAAACTTACTGGCTATATCCAAACTCCATCGGCTGGCTGCATGAAACAGTTCACTTCCCCCAATAATCAAAATTTTTCCATTTTGACCCTTATGAGAATTGGGTTGAGGAAATTGAAGCTGATGAAAGTATGGTTCAAGCTGAGGTTGTGTCATGGTGAAAAGGTAATAACCGCTAAATTATCTCGTGTTTGTTGGAATTGTTCAATTAAATCTTCATCCGTAGTAGAAATAATGGTCTGATATTTTTCCATCAACCCCACCACCTTTTCTCGGCTCTGCTCATCAAGCTCAGACATAATATCGTCTAATAACAACACTGGTTTATCAGCAACTTTAGTTTCGGAAAAAGCCAGTTCACAAATTTTCAGCCACAGTACTGCCAATCGTTGCTGGCCTCTTGAGCCATAGAGAGCCACATCTCGATTATCCATGGAAGTTAAGGGGTCGGTCAAGGTAATTCGAAAATCGTCTTTATGTGGACCAATCAAAGTATGACCTGAAGCAATTGATCGATCTTGATACTCTGCCATTCTTGCTTCAGAAATTTCTGACAACAGATACTCAATTTGAAAATTGACCGGAAAATCAACGTAATGAAAAGAATTTAGAAATTCTGTTCTCATATTTTGGACAATTTCGCCATGTTTGAGTAACTGTAAATCCCAATAATGAAGTGCTGTTCGAGGTGACTCACCTTCTCGAACTTGGAGAAGTAACCTATTACGCTGTTTCAAAGCTTGTTCATAAGTAGCCAGTGACCAAGCATACTTTCGGGTGAGCATTGATAATGCGGTATCAATAAACTGGCGACGTCTTCCCGGAGAGCCTTCAACCAATCTCATATCTTCCGGTCGAAATACCACTGAAACTAATTTACCAACCACATCAGCTTTTCGTTTTCGAACATCATTCAGTGAATATAATCTTTTAGCGGTTTTTTTTCCTTGAACCTGTCCATGAGTCAGTAGTATTTCTAAATTTTCTGGGTCTGTTTCCCCTGCCAATAACACGGTAGCTTTAATTCTGCCCAATTCTTGGTCAAACTGAATCATCTCGTCCACTCTGCCAGCTCGGAAGCTTTCTCCAGTGCCTAATAAATGAATGGCTTCAATAACGGAGGTTTTACCACTGGCATTTTGCCCTAACAGTACTGTTAACTGATCATCAAATTCCACTATTTTTGAGGAAAACTTTCGAAAATTCTGGAGTGACAGCGATGTAATTCTCATAGTCTATGGGAGTAGTATAAACTACGGAGATGATTTGTGTTTAATGACTCGTGTGAAGTGTAGACGGCATGTCATTTTTCCTTTTTGTCATCCCGGACAAACGAAGTGCGATCCGGGATCCATGGCAAGGAAAAACAAATCGTCAAAAAGAAACACAAATACAAATTTTCCTAACACATTGTTAAAAATAAGTCCTCCCAGTGCGGATTTTGTTTCTCGATTAACTCAATTTTCCATTGCCGACGCCATTCTTTCAAACACTTTTCTCTATAGATAGCATCTTCGACATTATCAAAAAATTCATAGTAAACAAGTCGAGAAACATGGTATTTTTGAGTAAAACCCGGAATTATGCTTTGTTTATGTTCAAACACTCGACGATATAAATCATTGGTAACACCAATATATATGACTCCATTTTTTTTATTCACTAAAACGTATACAAAGTAAGAATTTTTCAACATAGCATAAGATCCCGCGTCTGACGCGGAATGACAATTACATACATAACAGCTTTGATTGCTGCAAAACAAAGTTAAGTATAGTTAGGAAAGGTTACAGAAAGGTTACAAAATTTTTATCTTTTCTCAACGTTAAATAGTGGACCAACTATTTGAATATTAGCTGGAGCCCTTAAATTAAACCAATTTCTAAACTCATCTCCAGGAAAGTTTTCATTTTTCCCATCCCCATTAATAGTCATTGTTGTTGTCCTACCCACTGAAAAGTCTGCAGATACACTTATTGAGGTAACATTCTGAAATGGAGTAATATTCCTTTGTCTCAGCTCTTCTTTGACTCTATTGGAATCCCAAATTTCTCCACCATAAGGATGAGGTTTATCAGGTTGGTAAAGATGATCTCCTAACGAACTGTCGGCTCGAGCTAGTAAAATAGAATTAGCTATATCAGCTACTTCTTCTGGCTTCAACCACGCAGATTTATTATATTGACTCCTGTACCCTTGAGCACTATAAAAACAAGGTGAATCTTTATCATACGCCTTTTCATTTAAATCTGAGAAACTATTCACATCTCCATTGGTATCTCGCAATCTTTTAGTATATGAAGTTGAATTTGACCACACATCACCAGAATTAAAGGTATAACCACCAGCAGTGGATGCAAACCATGCCTTAATAATTTGTCCTCCAGCAACCATAACTTTCCCTGATGTTTCTGAAACAGCAGTGTCCCAATCTCCACCTTTGGGATCAGTTTTAAAAACTTGACAATATTGAGTAGCACAAATTGACTCAGAGCCATTGTTGGTGGTAGCCAACACATAGGACCTTGCCGCTACTGCTTGGGCTTTTAAAGATTCCATAGGCCAACTTGCAGGTACTTCATAAATTCGTTTCATGTAATCTTCTAAACTTCCTGACCAAATTATGTTACCTTTTCCAAAGGAATTACTGTCATTAACCTTGATGGTAAAATTAACTCCTTCCTGGTATTGATCAAAATTAAAATACGCTCTTAAAATTTGATCATAAGACTGTCCGCTTTTAGCTCTGCCATAAGCGCCATATTGGTTAAGTCCCACTCGATGAGGAATACCATAGGTAAAAAAGGCAAACCCACTGCCAAATCCAGGATCAATTTTCCGATCATCAACACAGGATAAGGGACCAGCTCCTAAGGAGCTTGGTAAGTTTAAACTCGCTTGACGATTCCCGATTATTTCTTGCTGCCGAGCTGATAAAGCCGCTATTTGGCCAGATAACTGTTGCTGATACTTTTTTGCACCTTCAATTTCTTTTCTAAAGAACTCAGCCTGGCTGTCTAATTGTTTTTCTAAAGCAGCTAATCGTACTTGATCACTTTCTAACTTTTGTTTATCTGCCTCGAGTCCTTCAATTTCTGAACTGACCTCTGTGATCAGACGTTTGTCTTGCGCTTCGACCGAGGACCGGTAGGCCAAATCTTGAGTGAGTTTGGAAGCATCACTGGCGGCAAACAAAGTCAGTAACGGCGAAAAAACTCGACTTCGTTTGTATTGGTCGGCGACTCGATGCGATAAAATCATATACTGTTCTGCTAATTTTCCTTCTCTCTCTTCAATACTTTTTGATAAATCTGAGGCCTGCTTCTTAGCACTAGCAATCCCATTGCGGGCATTTTCTATTTTGGTCTCCAAATTATCGAGTTCCGACTCTAAGGGCTTAGTCGCATCTTCAGACATCTGTTTTAAATGAGCCAAGTCATCAATCTGCTGTTGTAACTCATCGACCGGATCAATCGCTTTGACTGATAACAAGGGATAGATGACTCCAGTAAAAACTGCCGCAACCAAAAAAATAGCCAAAAATTTGGGCAAAGATACCAGGTGGTAAAGGATGGCAGGTTTAAAGGTAGGCAGTCGCATGCTCAATGTGAGCTTCATTCTATCAAATCCACTTCTCAAGCACAGCCCTTGAAACGGTTTCTACTTGCCCGCCCTTTTTAAATCAGCCATACTGTGTAATACATCTTCTTGATGCATTACTAACACACCAACTGCTCATTATGGACTTCCTCTCTTCTAAATCTCGAGAATGGTTGATACAATATGGTATTGTGAAAAAAGTACTTTTTGGATTATTGTTTGTCTATAGTTCTCTCTTTATTACCACAGACACGGTATCAGCTAGAGCACCTGACTGTACAGATCCAAATGTTATATCTGGGGGAGCTAATAGTATTATTTGGAGTACCCCAATTCCTTCTGATATATACTCTGGCCAAGCAGCTGAACTATTACCTATTCAAGTAACTATTAAGAATTTATCAACAGAAGTTAATGACGGATCTGGTTATAGATTAGAAGCTAAATATGATGATCCCGCAAACTTCGATGACACAATTCAGCCACATATTCCTCATGATAATGAATCTCCACTTCTTCCCATACCATATGCAAGTGATAGTTCTCTTGGAGAATTAACTTTTACCCTAAACGAAGCAAGTTGGTTTAAAAAGTATGATCAAAAAGGAGAAATTGATGAATTCTATATTCTTCTCTTAAAGAATCGTGAGGAGTTGTGTACTTTGGCTACTTACCTTGTTCATACAGAGACTGAATCTCTAGATTGTAATATTTCACTTATACAAGATCAAAATGGAAATGAAGCAACTACTTGTTTTGTACCAGGTGAAGTTACCTGGAATATAACGAACTTTGAAGATCAATATTCCCACACTCCTGTTAATACTTCAAAAAATCTTGCTGGTATTTCAAGCACTCAAATTGCCTATAGCCATACAAAAACAGGGCTTCCTGATCTAAGCTATGATTACATAAATGTTTCTAATGGGTTAGCAAGCGGAACATTAAATATTGATAGTGGATTGGTTGGTGATAACTTTCAATTCAAAGTCATCACCAACAACATACCTGTATGCGATGTTAGTTATCCTGTTACAAGTGGTTGCGATGAAGCATCAAGAAATAATGGAGACGATGGGACAGGTGACGATGCTTCAAATAACAGTAACTCTCCTTATTTTATCTGCCAACAAATCCCCAACTCACAAGAAAGAAGTGCTTGTGAAAGTTGTGTCAAACAAGAAGAAATTACTAATGAAAAAGGAGAAGTTGTTTCTGCTGGATCAGTAAGTGGTCTCTGGACTGCAGTCGGTTGTATTAAAACTGATTCAACCTCTATTCTCCGTACTTTTATTACCATTGGGCTTAGCTTAGGTGGTAGTGTCGCACTAATTATGATTTTGGTAGCAGGCTTTATGTTTTCTACTTCACAAGGAGACGCCAAACGAACCGGAGAAGCCAAAGAAATGTTAACTTCAGCCATTATTGGCTTACTCTTTATCATTTTCTCCGTTACCATTTTACAATTTATTGGCGTTACTTTGCTGCGAATTCCTGGCTTTGGAGGTATTTAAATGAACAAAAAAATAAACTCAATTTTTCAGTCTGTATTACTTCTCAGTTCTTCACTCTTTTTCCCCCTAACAGCCTATGCCCAAGAAGGAGGAGGCCTCACTGTCGATAACTATGATCTAGAGGCTATCAATCCCCTCAATATTGGAAACACCACCAATACTTCTTTGGCAGAGCAACTCTCCACGCCTGGAGGTATTATCTCGCGTGTTTTAGTTTTTGCCTTTCCTCTAGCTGGATTAATTTTATTCGTGATGATTGTGTGGGGAGGATTTGAAACACTTGCTGGATCTGCTACTAAAAAATCGGTGGAGTCTGGCAGAAAACGAATTACCTCAGCCATCCTTGGTTTTATTCTGCTCTTTGCTTCCTACTGGATCATTCAGATTATCCAGCTGGTATTTGAGGTACAGATACTGTAATGATTAGTGTTTAGTGTTTAAGAATGCAAAACTCAAATATCTAAATCCAAATCAAGATGCTTAACCATTGACAAGTATGTCAAAAAATGATAAAAATGACATACAATGAAACAACTGACTATTGGTACCAAAAATCAAATTGTGATCCCTTTAGAGATAAGACAAAAAGTGGCTGCTTTCAAACCAGGGAAAAAAGTGACTGTTTTTTTAATGGCACCTGACACGGTGGTAATTAAAGCCACTAACCAAAATTGGCTTGACCGAAGCTATGGTTTGCTGAAAAACAAACTTTCCTCAAATCCATTCTCATCAGTTGATATTCAGAGAGATGAATGGGATGAAACTTAACCATACATTCTTTTTTGATACCAATGTTTTTATTTATTTTTTTGAAGCTCATCCAATTTTTGGACCCAAAGCTAAAAAATTTTTTGACCTCCTGAATTCAAACCTGGCAACTGCTGTTACAACATTTTTTAGAAACCCCCAATCTCAGTATCATAGACATC
>CAZVBO010000001.1:0-62901 GCA_964625685.1 uncultured Pseudomonadales bacterium | reverse complement strand
GCAACTGCTGTTACAACATTTTTTAGAAACCCCCAATCTCAGTATCATAGACATCAATCAAGAAATTGCTATTGAATCTGCTCGCATCCGTAGGCAGTATCAATTTCGCACCCCAGATGCCATTCAATTAGCGACGGCTATATTTGCTCAGGTCGATACATTTGTAACTAATGACAAACGACTTAAACCCTTTCAGGAGCTCAAGATTGACTGGTTGTAGTTACAAAGGTGTTAATTAGTTTTTGAAATAGTTCACAAGTAGGTAAGTTGAAAGAATAAAGAATAAAGACAAAAGTTAAGGAGAATCAACTTAACTAAGATCATTTTCCAAACCTTCTTTTTCTGGAATTAAATTCGGCAATACATTCATCCAATTTTTCAGGAGTAAACTCAGGAAAATGCCAGGTAGGAATATACCACTCGCTATAGGCTTGCTCCCACATCAGAAAACCTGAAGTGCGATTTTCGCCACTGGTCCGCACAATCAACTCCGGCTCTGGAATATCCGGTGCATCCAAAAATTGAGTAAAAGTATCTTGAGTTAAATTTGCTGCATTAAACTGGCCAGACTGAATGGCTTGATTCATTTTTTTCATGGCCCGGATTAGCTCATCTTTCCCACCATAATTCATGGCAAAAGTGACCGTAATTCCAGTGTTATTTTGGGTTTTTTCTATCCAAGTGGTTACTTTTTCTTGAATATCTGGAGCAAATTTTGATATATCACCAATAGTTCGAATTCTGACATTCTGTTGCTCTAGCTCTGCCGCTTTTTTCTCAAATAAATTTCGAAAAATATTCATCAGAGCATCAACCTCTCTTTTCTCTCTACCCCAGTTTTCGGTACTAAAAACCCAAAAAGTGAGATACTTTACGCCAACTTCGGCAGCATGCCGAGCTAAGGGAGCAAAGACTTTGTCAAAAGCATACTCATGGCCTTTGATTACATCCCAGCCATGTGACTTGGCCCACCGCCGGTTGCCATCACATATGATGGCAATGTGTTGAGGGATAACGGTGGAAATATTTTCAGGCATGAATATGGGTTCCTCGAAGTTTATCTTCTAAAAGTAGTTCAGAGAGATTCTGGGCCCTTAACCCAGAAATAATATGAGTATCAATACCTTGATGGCAAAGTTTTAATGACTCTTCAATTTTCAGCTTCATGCCTCCAGTCATGTCAATTCCTTGAGTTATTCTTAGATTTTTTTGTAGATCACTCCAGCTATGAGGCGTAATTTCTGGAATAAGTTGTTGTTGACTATCCAAAAAACCCTCAACTTCTCCTATATGAATTATTTTCTTAATGGACCAGTTTTTTTTAAGATAATAACCCACCAAAAAATCAAAAACTAACTCAGTAGACCACACACGCGTAATATGATGAGGACTAAAGATAACATCCCCACAAAAAATTGGCATGAAACCCAAGCGAAGTGCTAAATCAATTGTCTGCATTCCCAGCTGCTGTGGTTGATCTTCGACTGTTAATAAATTATTTACTCTAGCTGAAAAAGCTGGGATACCTTGTTCGATAAATTCATGAGTCACTATTTGATTGAGATACGCTACTAAATCCAGGGTAACCGCACTTCCATATACGTCATTTTGGGTAGTGTTGTCTGTCAGCTGGTATTTTTTTAGAGCAGTGTGTCCAAAACTACCGTGACCGTGACCAATGATAAACTGTATTTGAGGAAGATTTTCTTTGACTTTTTTAACTTCCTTAACTAAGGATTTTAGAATTTTTTTTCTTAAAGTATTTTCAGTACTTTTATCCGTAATAATAGATCCGCCTAATTTAATAAGAATTAATTGTTTATTCATTCTATTTCGCTTTCTACTGGCTCAAGCAGCTGCAAGGCACTATGAGCAAACGGCCTCAACTCTAATGCTGCTTCTTGAGAAAAAATTTCCGCCACAGTCCCAATAATTGCATTTCTATTTCTTTCTCTCAAGTATGTTAGTAATTGGCGAAATTCGGTTTGATTCAATTCATAAGAAAAACCAGTCCCCCGAATAAGATAAATACCTTTTCCATTTCGGCTTTGAATGGTTTTAGTAGTGCTATCAGGAAGAATATTTAACTTTTGAGAGTCGAGCACAAGTCCAGATTCTTCTAGCACTTCTCTTAAAATGGCCTGTGTTTTTCTTTCTTCTAGTGTAGAAGGTAATTCAATTATTACTTCTTCTGAAACAGCCTCAACTCCCCCACTAATGACACTAAACTGATCAGTTGTTAAAATTCGCAGATTAGAATCACGATAGAGATCTCCTTCAGACTTGCCTTGCGGAATTAAATCGGTTTCTGGAGTAGACAATAAAATGAGGTGCCCTAAATACCAAAAATAACAAAAAACACCGTCAATTTCAGTATATGGTTGTCTTAAGTAGTGTTCTAGAGACATAACAATTAGGTATCTTGAAGAAACTGATTAATTTTTGAAATAAGTTCACTATCCTGAAGCATAAGTGCAAACCATGGAGCTAAAGAAAGAGAAGCCACAATGGGGAGAGTCTGGTCACTCTGCCATTCTACCCACTGAGTTGATTGGACTTCAGCAGGATTAGGAACAAAGGAGGTGTCTTTATTCCACCAACCCACAAATACTTGATCTATCTCATTTTCACTGAATTCATCATTACACCGAACAAAATATTGAAATTTATAAAGAGGTGAAATTTTTGCTGTAGTAATTCCTAATTCTTCTGCTAGTCGACGATACGCACAAGCCTCATAGGTTTCATCTGGCCTAACATTGCCACACACAGTATTAGCCCACTGGTGAGCCCCCACAATCTTTTGAGAACTGCGTTGCTGAATTAATAGATTTACTCGATTTTCCCTTTTTTCAAAGAGATAGACTGAGATCGCTCGGTGCAACTTCCCCTCACCTCGATGAGCTTCAACCTTATCCATTTCACCAATAACTTCGTCTTGTTCGTTTACCAAAGTAACTTTGTCATTCATTGATGTCATATGTATTTAGTCGGATTCCTTTTAAAAAATCATGCAAACTCCTCTTTTTTCTTTACTGTCACATTTTCTTATCTGCAATTTTTCAACTTTGAATCTTAACCTTGATCCCATACTCAACCAATCCACTCTTTTCAGCTACGGCCATTTTTCTTAAAACGCATTTCACTTTATCACCAATCTGTAATTCTACGTTAGTTTCTCCCATAAATTCATGTTTTTCTCCATCAAAATCAACAATAGCATAACTATAAGGAGTCATACTTTCACGCGAAGCCTCACTTACCCGAATCATGGTTGCACTCACCACCACTCCAGTTTTACCCAACCATTTCGACCACTCTTTATTTTGTCGCCAATAATATGCAGGATGTGACATAGTTACTTTTCCTTCTTTGCTAAAATATGTATCACTGCCGTCGCTCCACTACCCCCGATGTTATGGGCTAAAACCGTTTGGTATTCATTTTTTTCTAAAGCTTGAGCCAAATAGGCAATTTGCTTCACACCAGTAGCACCAACAGGATGCCCACAAGCTTTCAAACCACCTGACGGATTAATTACGACTTTTCCATCATGAGTTGTTTGTTGATCCAGTGTAGCCCGACCACCTTTTCCTTTTTCAAAAAATCCCAAATCTTCGATAGCCATAATTTCGGCAATGGTAAAGCAATCATGGACTTCCGCCGCTTCAATTTGATCGATTGAAACTTGTGAGCGAGCTAAAGCTAACTTCATCGCTCGCTCAGTCGCTGGTAGTCCCACTAGACTTTGGCGATGAGCTACATCCAAACTATCTTGTCCTTGACCAAAACCAAGAACTTTAGGTTTGCCTTTAACCATTTTGGAAGTCAAAACTACTGCGGCTGCCCCATCAGTAATAGGAGAACAATCTAGCAAACGTAAAGGATCTGCTACCAGAGAACTTTGGTTCACCTGAGCTAAGGTAAATTCTTTATGGTACTGAGCATAAGGGTTGGCCATAGCATGACGATGGTTTTTAACAGCTACAGCTGACAGTTGATCTCGAGACAAACCAAATTCATATATTTGTCGTTGAGCAAACAAAGCATATAGTCCGGGAAAAGTGCTTCCCACTTCCTGACTCACATTAGCCGCCGCTGACAAAATTTGGGTGGTTTCAGCGGCACTCACATCAGTCATCTTTTCCGCCCCCACCACTAGTACAGTTTTGTACATTCCACTCAGTAAAGCTTGCTCAGCTGCTAATACTGCCAATCCACCCGAGGCACACGCCCCTTCAATTCGGACTGCTGGTGGAAAATGGTCAAAGAGTTGACTCACCATCGCTCCCAAATGCATTTGATTTTCAAAATTACTCCCAGCTTTATTAGCTACAAAAATAGCTTCGATCTTTGATGGTTCTATTCGGGCATCTTTCACAGCCCCTAAACTTGCCTCTGTCAGTAAATCTGCCAAACTTCTGTCCCACAGTTCTCCGAATTGAGTAATCGCGGAGCCAAGAATGGAAATCTGCATTAGTGACCTCCGCTGGTATTTTGTAAATAATGCTGATATGTGACTAATTGCAACTGGGCTATTTGATCTTTCAAAAAGCTAGACCAGGTTTTTCGAGATTGAACTAATAGATCAGTGGTTTCCAACAAAAAGCTATCTGCTCCTGATCCAGAGCCATAAGAAGTAACTAAGATTTTTTGATGAGCTTCCACGGTTTCCAAAACATTCACTAAAGCCATCAACGAACCAGCCGAATACGTATTTCCAATCTGTTCCACAACTAGAGAGTGCTGAAGCTGATCAGGAGTAAAACCCAATTGGTGAGCTACCGCTTTGGGGAACTTACCATTGGGCGTATGAAACACACAGTAATCAATTTCAGTGGGTTCTAACTTTACTTCAGTTAAAAGATTTTGTGTGGCATGAATAATATGTTCAAAATAGGCTGGCTCCCCCGTAAATCTTCCTGCGTGTTGAGGATAAGCCTCACCGGGCCTTCTCCAAAAATCGGGAGTGTCTGTGGCATACGACGTCGTGGCTAAAACTGTCGCTAAAATTTTGTCTTGACCAATTACAAAAGCAGCTCCACCAGCCCCAGCCGTAAATTCCAAGGCATCACCTGGTCGAGATTGGGCGGTATCCGCGCCAATGCCTACTGCCAATTTGGCCATCCCCGATTGCACATAGGCCAATCCGATTTGAATCGCCTGAGTTCCCGCTTTACAGGCAAATTGTAGATCAGCCAGTGCTAGGTGAGGCGATAAACCTAAGGCTTGAGCCACCATCGTACCACTCGGTTTAACCGCGTAAGGGTGGCTTTCGCTGCCAATAAATAAAGCCCCAATACTTTCCTTCTTTTGGGGCAGTCTTTCTAAAGCTTGGGCTAATGCATCAGTTGATAAAGTCACCGCATCTTGATCAATGTCAGGCACAGTCTTCTGTGCTACCCCTAAAGCTGGACCTACTTGACCTCCAACTTTTTCCGCCCGAGGCGGACCAGCCTTGGGCTGGCCTTGAGCTTGTTCAATTTCAGTAACTTGAATCGCCAAAGACGGAATGGCTGAACCAAAAGCCACAATACCACTGGGAGTCTTAAATTTCATCGCGCCAATCTCCCATGAGCTGAAGCCAGAGTATTATTTGACAGTGCCGCCAATCCGGAAATTTCTCCAGCCAAACAGGCTACCGCCATAACTTCACTAAGTTGTTGGGCTGTAATTTTTCCATTTTCTCTAATAATATCCCTGGCCTCTGACTGACTTTCTAGCCAAGTACCACCACCCACTGTTCCCAAATTAAGATTGGGTAAAGTGACTGCACAGTAAACTCCATCAGCAGTTTTTTCAATCGTAGTACTGCCCTGACTTCCTTCAATCACATGAGCCATATCCTGACCAGTCGCCAAAAACAAAGCAGCAATAACATTGGCATGTTGCATATTCTGAGAAAATGAACCCGCTAAATTAGAGCCAACTAAATTTTTGGCCTGATGAACTGCCACCAACCGCTCACTTTCAACTGATAATTGCTGATTAATAATTTTTTCTGACAAAAAAACTTCAGCTTGAGACCAATAGCCTCTTCCTAACAAGCGATTGATCACTGAATCTTTTTTGTCGGCACACACATTACTGGATAACGAAATAAGTTCAACACCCTGAAATTGAGAAATGAGTTTTCGCCAGACTGTATCTAAAGCTATGGTCACCATATTCATCCCCATGGCCTCATCAGTATGAAAAACAAACCGAGTGTATACCTTTCGACCCCTCTGCCAACTTTGATAAGACTCTAGACTCAGATGATGACTCGTACTTTCTGTCACTTTTTTGATCTTTTCAAATTGTTGATCCAACCACTCCATAAACTTCGTGGCTAAAGACCCATCAGCTAACTGAAAAACAGGAGCTCTAGTCATCCCAATTCGACGGGAAAAGGTAGTGGCCCCACCAGCAAGATCAAGTACTTTACAGCCACGATTCACACTCGCTACCAAAGCCCCTTCTGAGGTAGCCAGGGGAATCAGGATAACCTCATTTGATTCAAAAAGCGTTGATTGAAGAGAGACTGGACCGGCAACACCTACTGGAACTTCTACACTGCCTATCAAATTCTCACAATTTTTCGTTCCTGCTTTTTCACCATCAAAATGAAAAGCAGACAGATGGCTTGTGGAAGAACTTCTCAGTGAACTCAATAATTCTTGGCGTTTTTTAATGCGAGCTATTTCAGTTGGTTCGGTTGCAAATCGAAAAGAAGATCTGGTCATAACATAGTATTAGTCGTGACCACAATCAAGTTTCATGCAAACTGCTCAAAAGCTTGCCACAGTTGACTCTCTTTTAACATGACCAAAGTCCAAGGCGCTATCCAGAGAACAGAACTTTTATATTCCAAAGGAAGTGAGGGAGTACAACCCATTAACTCCATCATGGAATAATTCAATGTCTCTGTGGCCGACATTATTTCGGTTTGATATTGTTGGTAAAACTTATGAAATTCAGTTAGAGAAATCCATTTTACTTGAGAAACTTCTTGTTGGTTGGGCACTATGTCTTCCCTATATTCCGTTATAAAAACTTGATCCATTTCATGTTCGCTGTAAATTTCATTACAGTACGTTTGATACTCAAATTTATAAAGTGGTTGCAAACTCACTTCCTTTACATTTAGTTCTTCTCTGAGTCGTCTTTCAGCACACTCAGTATACGTTTCTCCTGGCTTAACGTTACCACAGACTCCATTCGCCCACCATCCTCCACCCAACTTTTGAGGACTTCGTTGTTGGTGTAAGATTTCCAGATTACCTTGTTCATTTTGCCGAACTAGCCAAACTGAAATTGCCCGGTGTCGAAAAAAAGGTGATTGATGAGCCTCTAAAACCGGCATTTCACCAATCAGCTGATCGTCTTCATCAACTAATACTACTTTTTTCGAACCAAAAGAATATTTCACTCTCTACCCCCACACCTTTTTAAATCGAAATAATAAATACAACAATAGTATCTGCCAGTAAATACAAAAAAAGGTAATCCAATTGGAACCAAAAACTAAATAATGGCATCCCGCAAACTGAGTAGTTGAACAGGAAAATACTAATCGGACCACCGGTACAATCACAAACTTCCAGAGAACAGTAACGATAGCTAAAACTAAGGTGGGTAATAATGACATCCAGACGAACACTTTATCTTCCACCAACATCTGCATCGTTTGATAAGGGTGAAGCAGTAAACCTAAAGTTATTTGGCCTGTAGAATAGATGATCGACAAAATAGGTGTCTTAGTCACAGTCCCAATACCTTCGATCTTGACTTAAAAGCTGATTGTGAGTGCTGTGATAAATGATAGTACTCCAATCACCTGCCAAGGATAATTGCCAATAAAAGAAGTTATATTATCCAATTGTCGGGGAAGAATCCGTTTTTCATGCAAAACAGCTTGCTTTTGAGCTTGAGATTGAAGTTGCTCTAAAAAAAATTGATTTGACATTCATTACTCCAAAGCTAAATATATTTCCTTGAATTCCACCCGAGCTCGAAACAAATCAGACTCCACAGCCTTAATAGTTCTACCTAAAATAGCCGCAATTTCTTTAACTTTTTTATTGTCTACATATTTCATCAATAAAATTTCACGATACTCTTGACTCATTTTAGACAAAGCCAGTTTGACTTTTTCAGAAGTATCATGGGCATTATCAATCTTGGTACTGAGTAAAAACTCATCTAAAGATAAAGCGTGAATTGCTTTCTTGGCATATCGCTTTCGATAATAGTCAGCTACTTCATGTTGTGAGATCTTCACCATCCAGGTCCAAATAGCCGATTCTCCTCGAAATAATGGTAAATGTTTTAAACAGCTCATAAAAGTGTCTTGAGCAATCTCTTCGGCATCTTTTTTAATTGATACCTTCATCAAAATAAGCTTTAGCAATTTTTTATGGTACAGCTTAAACCACAATTCAACCGCATGAGGGTCACCTTGTTTGAGTTGAAGTAATAATTGCTGATCATCAATCATACTAACTCTAAGTATACCCTAATTCTGCAACACAACTCATCATTTTTTTTGCTCTTTCCTCAAAATCACTTTTTCGACTATAATATCAGGCGTATGAGTTTAAACTTTATTCCACAAGCTTATGCACAGTGTGACCCAACCCGACCCAATGTCAATTTGGGTGATTGTATTGATCTAGGCAATGGCCAAAGTTTGGGTGAGGTTTATAGCACTCCTTCCATTTTAGTGAATACCTTAGTTCGTAACTTGTTTGTTTTTGCCGGAATCATTTTGTTTTTTATGATTATGTTTGCTGGTTTCAAATTTATTTCCCAAGGAACAAAAGGCAAGGACGAGGCAACGTCAATTCTGACTACAGCTATCATTGGTTTCATTATTATGTTTGCTGCGTATTGGGTAATCCAAATTTTACAAATTTTAACCGGCATGTCACTCGGCTTTTAAAAATGATACAATAGTGGTCAAGTCATATGAACCGTTTTACTAAAATCTTACTTTCCGTTTTTAGTTTAGTCACCATACTGAGTAGCTGGCTACTTACTCCATCTCAAATTCAAGCCCAAAGTGTTGCAGATGAATGCCATGATACTTGTTACTCTGTTCCCTATTTTACTACCGCCCAACGAGACAGTTGTTATCAGACCTGTTTAGATGACAATATAAGTACAACATCAGTAGATGTGTGTAATGATGCCTGTTCTCTTTATACTGGCCAAGACAGACAGAACTGTGTCAATGATTGCCGAGACGGCAGATTAAATGGCACCATTTTTGGACAAATAGAAACACCTCCTGGAGTTACTCTATTTAATGCTCAGGGAACTAATGGAATTGGACTCATTCCTTTTATTTCTAATTTAATTAAACTCGCGACAATTGTAGCCGGCCTCTGGGTTATGATTAATATTATTTTGGCGGGTTATATTTTTATTACTTCTAGTGGGGATAGCTCTGCTTATGGCAAAGTGAAAGATAAAATTACCATGAGTGTGATTGGCTTAATCATTATTGTGGCTGCTTATACTATTACCGCTCTAGTTGGCCTTTTATTCTTTGGAGATGCTGGATATATCCTTAGTCCCAATATTTCAGGACCAACTAGCACTACGACGCCATAATTAATATAAACTAGTCGATAAATAATATTGTTATGCCATTACTTGCAGAATCACTTGGAACTTTTTCTCCACCATCTGAAGCTTACAGTGCCGGATCAGAAGCGGGAGATATGGCTCTAACCAATCTTGAATCTTTTATTTCTAATATCATTGGTTTTTTAACTATTTTGGGCGGAATTTTCTTTATTGTTTATTTCTTAATTGGAGGCTTGACTTGGATTACGGCTGGTGGAGATAGTGGTAAAGTTGGTAAAGCCCGCAATCAAATGATTCAAGGGGTCATTGGATTGGTCGTTGTAGTGGCTGCCTATAGCATTATTGGAATTGTCGGAAATATTATTGGGTTTAATTTACTTATGCCTGCAGCTGCACTGAGAGCATTAATACCTTAAATTTTTATGAAAAAACTTTTTACATTCGCATTTCTCATTTCTTTCTTTTATTTATTTAGTGGGCTTCAACCAGTTCAAGCTCAAAACTCACAATCAGCGTGTAATGATCAATGCCGTTTTATTACCGATACAGTTCAGAGACAGCAGTGTATTACTGGATGTATGAATGAACCAGCAGGTGGCACCCGTAATACTGAGGGTGGCTTAACCAATCCAGTTATTGGAAACTTGGGAGATGACCCTATTGCGGCTGAGGAAGGCAGCACCTTTCAACGATATCTTATCGTTATTTGGCAAGCCATTATCAATATTGGAGGACTTGCTGTCATTATCATGTTCCTCTGGGGGGCAATTGAGTGGATTACAGCCGGAGGCGATAGTAGTAAAGTCGGGAAAGCTAGGGACAAAATCACGCAATCAATTATCGGTTTAGTGGTACTTGTGGGTTCTTTCGTCATTATTTCCTATATCGGGCAAGTATTCTTTGGTGGTGAGTTTGATCTACTCAGAATCTCACTGCCGAGCTTTTAAATAATTATGCTCAGCCTTTTAGCTCAAACTACCATAGATCTGTACCAAGAAGCTGCTGACCAAGGTTTAGCCGGTACTGGAGCGGTTGATGCAACCAATCCCGAAACTGGATTTGGCACCTTTATTAGTGGCATCGTCAGTGCCGTTATGGTTATTGCTGCTTTACTCGTTCTTCTCTACCTTATTTGGGGAGGAATTGAATGGATTACCGCCGGAGGTGATAGCGGCAAATTAGGCAAAGCCCGTGACAAAATTATTCAGTCCATCATTGGAATCATTGTCTTAGCCGCTACTTTTGCTATCTTTATGGTCGTGCAGTCATTACTGGGTATTGAAGTTATTTCCATTCCCGGTGGATCTACGAATTCAAGCGAACGAACAGTGAGACAACTTGATCCAGCTACCTCCTGTGCAGCCAATAATGGAGCTTGTATGACAACCTGTCCGGCAACCCACCGAAGTATTGGTCAAATGAATTGTTCAGGATCAAGATATTGCTGTGTTTTAAATAATTAACAAATAATAATTAAAAAGTTGACTTCTAGCTACACTCGTTTGTATAATACCTGGTAGTAAGAAGCAAAATTGGAGAAAAATATGAATCTACTTCCACAAGTTTATGCCCTAACCATTGATCCCGGGCAAGGATTTGCTGAATCCTTTGGTGGTTTAATTAATGGTGTCTTAAGTTTTGTAATGGTCTTAGCTGCTTTATTGGTCTTCTTCTACCTCATCTTGGGTGGAATTGAATGGATCACCTCTGGTGGTGATAAAGGTCAGACCGAAAAAGCCCGTAACAAAATTACTTCAGCAGTGATCGGTTTAATCATCTTAGCTGCCTCTTATGCCATTCTGCAGCTACTGTTCAACTTCTTAGGTTTTGATGGTGTAAATCAAGCTTTTGAAAATGTCCGAGATATCAATAACACTGAGACAAAACTCAAATAAGTTAAAATATTTATGAAAAAAGCTCTCTCCAATCCAGAGAGCTTTTTTGTTATAATCTAAAGTACGTAGCAATAAAGAAGCTATACATTATGAAAAAAACCCTGAACTTAATAATTGGACTTTCCATACTTTCTGCTAGTCTACTCTTTACTCTGCCTGTTTCCGCTCAAACCACTAAAGGTAATGTTGTGAGAGATGGCGATATTATTTACCTCTCTAAAGATGTCGATACTGTCACCCTGGTCGCAAGTGACTCAACTGCTTCAACGAATACAGACATCATTCAAGTTCCAGAAGGCTTTGCTGAGAGTTTTAGTGGGCTAATTAACGGGTTACTAAGCGTTATTATGGTGATTGCTGCTCTACTGGTTTTCTTTTACCTCATCTGGGGGGCCTTAAACTGGATCACCTCTGGCGGCGATAAAAGTAAAACAGATAGCGCTCGACAAAAGATCATTTCAGCCATTATTGGTTTGCTGATTATTGCCGCTTCTTTTGCTGTAATCAACCTCATAGTCAACTTCTTAGGTTTTGAATCGCTCAATGATGTTTTTACCAACATCCGGACTATTGAAGGAGATACCACTACTATTGAGTAATGAAGCCACTATGAAAAAGCGTTCTTATATTGTTTCTGTAACCAAAAAAATACTAATGATGCTCGTGTTGACTGTATTCATCAGCATGATCACTCCAGCCCCTACCTTTGCTCAAACAGCAAACTGGCAATCTGAAGGAAGTGTGTGTGTCTATAAAGGCTCAGACGTGGCTACCATCCAAGGTTTGCAATGCTTGATTGGAAATATTTTAATGGTGTTCGTGACCCTCATCGGAATCATCGGTTTTGTGATGATGATTTTTGCTGCCTTTAGAATGATGATCTCAGGCGGGGATTCAAAGGGGATGGACTCGGCTCGAAAGACCATGACGTATGCAGTTATTGGTTTAGTAGTAGCCTTAAGTGCTTACTTTATTGTAAATATTATTTCTCAATTTACCGGTATTGATACCCTCCTTAACTTTACCATTCCCGATTCCTCAACCCAATGGACGGAAAACGGACCTCAGTAACTTTACTCTACTCACTTCTTTACCCCTCCCGTATAATACAGGTGTGAGAAAAGCATTTTGGTTGTTTGCCACGTTTCTTCTTTCTGCCTTTTTTGTAGGTAGTCTTTTTTTGAAAATAGCTGCTCAACCTCTCTTCGCTCAATCAGTCTATCAACCCATTTCCGCTACTCAACTAGAGTCTGACATCGACGAGTTTTTAGGTGGAGGTGCTACGGGGTACTTGGTCTGGCAATACTCTGGCTATTTTCCGGGAACTGGTTCAATCTTTAAAACTGATCCCAACTCTTTCTTCCGTAATGATCCCGATGGTCAGGGTCGTGAAATTTGTGCCACTTTAAAAAAAATGTCAGACAAATATACTCCTCAAGGAAAATTTGTCGGCGTAAATATTTGGGACTTAGGTGAAAGCAGTTCCGAAGTCATGGTAGATCATCTTAGCTGGCTCAATCAAAACTGTGGAGTGACCGTCGTTCGAATGTTCGGCTGGGCTGGAGGAGTTGAAGGGGTACAAACTGCACTAGCAGCCGCCAATCAAACTGGAGTAAAACTCATTATTGCCATTGGCGATTACAGCAATGGTCAAGGCGGAATTCCAGCTGGGGCTGACTCCACTTGGTACAGTAGCGGTTATCAAAGTGAATACTTGCCTTTTGCCAATTCAATTGCGGCTGCCACCCAATCAAATTATGCACCAGTGTATGCGTTAGAACTAGCCAATGAACCCCACTGTGGCAGTGACACCGGAGCAGTCGGTGCTTATAACAATTGGGTTTCAACTGTTTCTAGTGGTAGCAATTTGCGATCTACGTATTTAGGCAATATTGGCATTGGTCAAATGGCTAACAATCCAGACAGTGCTTGTGATAGCCCAACCGGGAGTGATAATTTTACCGTTTCCAATCAAGCCAGCAATATTACTGTCACCTCTGCTCATTACTATACCAGTAGTGAAAAGGCTATCGCTTTACAATCTCTTCAAAAAGCTCAAGCTCTGGGAAAACCTTTTTATATCGGGGAAGCTGGTTCAATGGATACTGCTACCGAGGAAACTCATCCAGACGATTATTATATTTACCCTATTCCTGGCATTATTGATGGTTCTGCTCAACAAATCAAAAATGAGCTGCTCGATCAGGGCTATGAAGTAAGTTGTGCCACTCCCAAACGGTCGGCTATTATTTCAGTCGGGCCGGATTATATCGCTCGAGATGTCCAACCAGGAATAGTGATGACTCTCAATGATTTACAAGAAAGTATTGATTTTTCAAATGCTAAATCTCCCATCTGGCGAAATGGGGCAAATAAAGACTCCTTATTTGGTTCACTCGAAACATATTGGGGCTACAAAAATACCGATGATACCCTAGAACCTGATGAACAACTCATTAAATCGGCTCCTATTTATGCTTTGCTGACTCAACAACAACAATGTGATGCTCAACTTAACATCCTTCAGGTTATAGATAAGATGTGTAGTAAACTCACCGATCCCACCAAATGTGCTCTTTATCAAGACATTCCTGGATTTTCCGGTCAATATACCACCAAATCTCTCTACGAAGCGGTGAAAAGTCAAGGAATTACCTGCGAAAGACTCTATGGGGCAACACCAGATGAAAATATAAGCTCGTCACTTAAGAAAGCTATCAGTAATGTCCCCCTCTATTTAGATAAAGCGTATCGGCTGGCTTTCCTAGTTGTTACTACTGAAATGAAAGACACTAGTCCCAGTGGTTTTTTTGACTTTTTACTCAAGGGGAAAACCAGTGCTACACCCAAACATGAAGTTCGAGTGGTAGCCTTTAAACTGCCTGATTTTGTGTCAAATAAAAAGCCAGATAGTGAATTTTATTACCAAGATGCCTTACAACTTACCAGAAACGTCCTTCAAACCCAACAAAAACAAGATGAACGAAATTCTCAGCTTCAGCAACGAATTGATGAAGGCAAAGCCTCTCCTGTCGGAAATGAAAATACTTCCGCTTTGCTTAAACCAATTGAATGCTCGGGGAGTGATTGCGGTGAACCAGCAGTTCAAGCCTTAGTCAGCATGATCAATGATTTTGGTCAATCCTGCCAAAGCAACCCAGCGGATCTCAAAACAGAAGCCGTGGAAGACATTAAAGATGATGCCAGTATTTCCAGTTCTGAGGGACGAACTTTCGCTGACGATCAAGGGGATTTGGTCTCTAATTTAGCCGAGCGACAAAACATCGCCCAGGAAGCTACCTTTGATTTTCTCACTCGAATTCGACCCGGTAATACCGATAATCGGACCAGTGATGTTACTTCAGTTGTGAGTTACTTAGTCTATCCTTATGGAACTGACTTAGCTGATGTTGAAGATACCTTAATTGGACTTATCCACGGGCAAGATCAGGCAGCTTCTTTTAAAGATACTCATCCGCAATACTTTAAACTTAGCGACGTTATGAATGAATTCTCTGGGGGAACTACGTATACAAATGTGGCTTATGCTGTTCCGCTGACAAATGAATGTCTGACCAAATCAGGAACAGATAATCCAACTGGCTGTTTAATCTCTGCAGAAGTCAAAGCAGATAATGAAGAAGATCATGAACCAAGGGTCCCGGGAGCTTGGCTGGGTCGTATCACTCGAGATATTCAGCAATCACTCCAAAAAGCCGGCAGTCGCATTAACGAATGGATTAGCGAAATTAATGTTCAAAGCAATCCTACCGAACTGTATCTGAAGGGCGGTCAATTTAGCCAAAAGAATCAGGATGAGCATGTTAATCCAGCGTGTGCCTTGGGGGCAAATTGTTCTTTTACAGGAGGATATCCTATTACTTCAGAAAAACTTAGAAGCCTACTTGTTCAAGCAGCTAGTGAGCATCATGTTCCTGTGGCAATGATGAATATTTTTCTTGCTGGAGAAGGTTGCCGTTTTGCGAGTGGTAACGAAAATATCTGTACCAAAGATGATGCATTCTTTGACCAAGGAGATTTTTTAGAAGCTGGAAATGTTTACCCTTACTGGAACGGTTGCCCAAATGATGGATCAAGCGGCTTTAAAGGCTTTTTTGTATTAAATGCTTTTAATTATCCAGATATGTGGAACAGTAATCGAGATCCTGATTATAGTGAAATTTGTAGCATTCATGATACTTTTTATGGATTAGCCAACCTATTATCAGGATATGGTTTGACAGACAATTCATCTGCTGACCAAATGAAAGCGGTTGCAGTGAGATGGGTTTTGGGTCCAATGCAATATTATGACAGTCGGGGTATTTCACAGGGATCTCCCACTTGTGAACAAGTAGGTGAGGTAGCTGATAGTATTTCAGGTGATGCTGATGCAACCACAGATCGAATAAAACGACCAGCTACAGGCAATATAAAAGAGCTACAAGCTCAAAAAGGATGGCTCTGGGCCGTGGGAGCCTACTGCTGTGCCATAGATCATGCCACCGGTAATTTTGATGAAAACAATGTACCCAACTACTGCACTACTGATCCTTGGGTTAAACAAATTACACCAGTTAAACAATAAAGTCCTATTCTAACAGCAATTAAAAACAACTTAGATCATTCGCAGAAAAAAGTTTAAAGGGTAAAGACAAAAGAACAAAAACAAAAAAAGAACTAAGAAATAAAGGAATAGAGATTTAAAGGTTTAAAGCTAAAAGCCAGAAACTACCAGCCGTCATCCTGAACAGGAACGAAGTGACGTGATTCAGGATCCAAGACAAAAAAGTAGAATTTTAAGTGTAAAGCTTAAAGAAGAAAGTAAAAGTTACTGGTTACTAAAAGCCAGATCCTGGAACTTGAATTTTGAAATATGTTTGAATTTTGCCTGCCTGCGCAGGCAGGGACTTTGATATTTGTATTTTAGGAAATACAGAGGTTCCTAACTTCGTCGGAATAACATTAGCCTGTAACCATTAAATAATAGCCAATAAACAGTAATCAATACTTTACCGATTATTTAAACTACTAGGCTGAAAATTTTTTGACCTTGGCTGGTCGGGTTTCACTTCTACTGCTTTCGGCTTGCTATTCACTTTTCCCGAAACCTCTTTCTTTAAATTGGTTGGTTGATTACTGCTCCCCTTTCGTCGGGTCCGACGTGCCCCAAGCTGCATTAACTTAGCAGCAGTAGAAAAAGTATGGGCCGTGGTCGAAAAAGAGTTGAAGTTTTGAGTCGTTTCCTCTACCCCTGCGAGTAAATTGGTCGCTACCTCCGCCGTAATTTCCCCTCCTAATCCTTCAATTAAACCAACCCCATATTCTGAAAAACTGGTTTGGGAAGATACATCATAATTCACGTTCGCATAATTAGTTTGATAGTTATGGAAACTCACAGTCGTGGTATCTTTATATAACTCCTCATACCCAGCATATAATTCATCAAGACTTTCATAACTACTCACTCCTACTAAAAAAATCAAATCAGCAGCCATCCCGGCATAATCAAAACTGACTGCGGACGTATCTAAAGGTGGATGCCCTTTTTGGGGTTGAATTACTAGATAAAATTTCTGAGCTTCTTCATCAATGTGATAACTGACTTTATCAATACTTTCCTTTTGATAATCAAAAATTACATTTAAATTTTGGTTCCCAATTTTTGAATTGGTTTTATCAATACCAGCAATATCCTGGAGCTTGGTATTTATTTTCCCCGGCGTCAATAAATTAACTCGTTTTCCCATTTTTTCTAATGCTTGGGCCAGAGATACAGCAAAGGTAGCTTGATCAAAATTAGCAGTACTGGAAAAAATGACTAAAATACTCTGTGCGGAGGAAACTAAATTCTTAAGCTGATCATTTTGTTCGATTTCGTTCATATTAGATATAGTCATACAATAATTTGAGCTTGCATTTCAAGAGGCAAACTCATGTCTTTTTACCTGACAACTTAACCTCATACCGGGTCATTCCCATATGTATAAAAACTTGGTAAAATAGCAGTAATGAAAAAGCTTGCCTACCTCACCAGCTTTTTATTGTTTTTATTTGTTTTCCCTGTATCCGTTTTTGCAGCTGTAACTGCTCCTGATAGTGCGGTGAGTGGGCTTGGTGCGGTTGATAAATACATTGATGCTATTACTGATGCCCAACAAAATGATCAGGTTTCCAGTGAGTACTACACCATGAATTCCATGAATAACATGCTTTCCTATTTCGTCGACAATATTCTTATTGGCCAAACTGGAGGAAGTAATGGTGCTTTTGTCCCTGCCATGTCAGGCTTTATCAGCCAAATGTATAATACTCCGCCCGCTAACAGTGAAACCTATGTGGCTGATGTGTTAAATTCAGCAAAGATCGGAATTGCTCAGCCAGCCTATGCTCAAGGTATTGGTTTTTCTTCACTGACTCCTATTCTTGATACCTGGAAAATTTTTCGGAACATTGCCTATCTCTTTTTTGTAATGATTTTCTTATTCATCGGTTTCTTAATCATGTTCCGGCAAAAAGTAGGCCAAACGGCGGTAACTGCCCAGCAAGCATTACCAAGAATTATCATAGCTTTAATCGCAGTTACTTTCTCGTATGCCATAGCTGGTTTCTTAATTGACCTCATGTACCTCATAATGTATTTTTTTGTGGGGATTTTTAGCGCCAGTACCAGTATGATCAACAAGAATATTTTTGAATTTGGGTACGACGTTATCGCCGGAAATCTAAGTGCCATTGATGATGCATATCATGCAGTTTCCAATCTCATTACTGAGTCTCTAGGAAACACATCTCTTTTAACCCAAGGCTTGGGTTTTATTAGTGGAATAACTGCTGCTGTCGTTATTGCTTTTGCTCTTGCGTTTGGTATCTTTCGTATCTTTTTCGAACTGTTAAAAACCTATGTCAGTATCATTATTAGTATTGTGACAGCTCCCCTGCTACTGATGTTTGAGGCCATTCCTGGCAGAAATATGTTTGGGCAATGGGTAAAATCTCTGGTTGGGAATTTAGCAGCCTTTCCTATTCTCTTACTTATATTGATTCTCTATAGCAAGATTACAGCTGCTGGTTCCTTAAGTAGTGGAGGTGGTTTTATGCCTCCTTACTTAATTGGTCAAGGAAATGCCGATGCATTAGCGGTTTTGTTTGGACTAGGTTTAATTCTGGTAGCCGAAAAAATTATCAAAGACGGCAAAAAAGCCATGGGAGCCAAAGGTGGCTTCTTTGATCAGTATGCTGGCGAGGCTGCTAATGCTTTGAAACGAGGTTGGAATGGTGGCGAATTAATTCCAGGGCTTGGATTTACAAATACTAGCAAGGTACCGGGCATTGGAAGTGCGAAAGACTTTGGAAGAAAAACACTTATTGCTGGAGCTACTCTACCAATGGGAGCCTATGGTCTAGCTGAAGGTCCATACAGAAGTAGACGATCTGGTATGGCAGATACGAGTGCATGGTCTCAAGCTCAAACAAGAGCCTCTCAAACTGCAAGAAGAGTTGGATCTTTGTTGGGAGACAAACAAATCAAGAAAAAAGAAGAAAAACAAAACAAATAACTTACTAAGTTAGTGTTATCAAAGAATTTTGGCTCTAACTTTTCTTGAAATGATTGATTTTTTAAGCAGCTTTTTCTCGTGCCTGCTTGTCTTCAGCTGTAATTGAGATGATATCCATCGCTCTGTAAAAGTCCTCCGACTTTCTTGAATCGCTACCGTTAGCTTTAAATGGATGATGTTCGCTATGCTCTAAAACTGGAGAAACTTGCCCACCCCTGAAAACGCTTTTTCCTTTCTCTCTTAATTTCTTCCAAAGAGCTTCACCCTCGCCTCTAAGTTCATTTAACTTATCACGGTTGTTTTTAATTCTTCTGGGTTGAAATTGTACTGCCTCTCTCATTTGTTTTTTAATGGTTTCTAAAATTCCTTGTCGCTCAACAAATACTCTTGGTCCATCAATTGCTTCTTCACCATTCGGCATCAAGGACAGTACATAATTGGCTACTGTAATATACTTCTCTCCTGATTTACTATCTATACTGAGAGGCAAACTATACTTGCTAACAAATTCCGGTGTTAATTGCTCGTCAGCAGGTATTCTTATTTCTAACGTAGGTGCAGACAACATTGTTGATCGAATATTTTGAACAAACCGAACATAATATCTAAACCAATCCTTTTCTTTTCCTCTATATTCCTCAGCAAAAGCAATACAAGAAAATCTAACAAACATATAAAACGAATTAGCCAGATAACGTGCGTTTGCAGTAGAAAGTGCTTTTGCCGGTGATATTTTAAGAGCAACCTCCTCTACAATCTTTAATATTTGCTGAACATCATTTTCCATGTTGCCAGAAGGTTTGAAGCCTCTTTCACAATGAGCAACATAATCCTCAATTGCTTTTGCTCCCTTCAAATACCCCTCTAAATTAACTGGTCTACCAAGTTTTCTTTCTGGTATAGCAGCGGCAATTAGTAAATCTCGTGTTTTTGGAGAAACTGGAGAAACATCACCAGTTGTATGAGGAGTCCAGAAAGCTTCAGCCAAAGTTGGGACTGGATTAACTCCATTCTTTCTTGTAAATGCAATTCTTTCGCTTTCCTTTTCCACACTTTCGTCCAAGCTATTGGTGTACCATTGATCCCAAATATCTGTCGCCTCATAAGAAAAAAGATAGTTGTCTTTTTTAGTATCACTTTTACTAAGTGAAATTGTTTGTTCTAATTCTGGGGCAAATTTAGATACTAGCAAAGCAGGATTAACAAACTGTTCACCTTTTCCACAGATAATATACATACCCTTTCCGTTCGCAAATCTTTTGGCAGTATTTCCTATTGTTTTATTGATATTATCTTCAGGAGACCAGCCAGCCATATATTCTGGCATTGCATAATATGTTCTAAGATCTAAGAATATCTGTAATTCCCACAACAAATCGAAACCCTCTTCTTGGTTTTCCGAAAAATTGGTCTGGTTAATTTTACGCAGTATTTTTTCCTTAACTGCTTTTTTAAAAGCCGCTTTTTTTGCATCAGTGAACTGAGCAGTAGCATGATATTCTCCAGATTGATCTGAATAAAAATCACAAAAAATTGGCAAACCAATATTAATTATATTCAAACGCTCTTGCTCCTCTGGATTAGAAGATATGAAATCCGAATTTATCTCATACCCATAAAGTAATCTGAGTGGAGTTCCTTCATTAAAGTTTGCCGGAACTTGAGCCCCAAGCCAACCATTTCCTCCTTCAAGGAGTGCATCATAGTCCATATTTAAAGCAGAACCTGATCCAATAGAAAGAGCATCAAACATATTTCTCCGATCCTCAAGATATGTTGCGTTTGCTTCTTCACCTCGTTTTCTGAGTGTATCAATAATTCGTTGATATTGATTATTAACTTCAGATTTATTTTGGTGCTGTGTAATTTCCCCAACACGAGCAAAAAGCTCCGACCATAAAACCTTCGCCCAACTATAAATTGTTTTAGAATCATATTTCTCAGGGTCAGCAGCCATTATTTCTTTATAAGTAGAAACTTCTTTAACATTCTGTGGTGCCTTTTCCTTTATTTGTTGAGCAATCTCTTCGAGGTATTCGTTTTGAGCTTTTCTTAAAGAAGCATTATACGCATCTCCCCCCTCATACCTCACCCCTGAATTGTTTGTAATATTCTGCAGTTCTGAAATTTTTGCAATCGCTTTTTGGTAGTCATCTTTGTCTAAAGCTCTACTCACTCCCGCTCCCACGGCTGCTCCACCTACAGCCGCTAAGATTTCGGTAAATGGCAAATCATTAACTCTGAGGTAATTTTGGACATATCTTTTCCAGTGTTGGAAAGTCTCATCTTGTTGAATATCAACAGGAGCTCCACTCTCTGTTTTTGTCGTTAGTTGGCGGTTTCGCTCCAGTATAAAATCAATCATTGAGGAAATATCTTGGCCTCTCTTTTGATCTAAGCCCTTATCAAGGATCTTTTTATTTTCTGGGGAAGTTGTCCCAAGTTGATTATCCGCCTCTATCCGAGACAAAAAATCTCGCAGGGAGTCTTGCAGCCGAGTTAATCTTTGAACGTTCACGGGACTTAGCGGGGCAGCATCGGTCTTGGTCACTGCATCAACCAACCTAGTCAAAGTATCAGAAGTTATCCAAGCTGCATCACTTCCCAAAATATCTTTTAACGCTTGAATCTCATCCTTCTTGCTTTTAGTATCTCGTTTGAGTTCTGTATTACTTGATTTATTAGGTTGAGAAGTTAACTCTGGGTAGTCACTCATTAACTTTTCTAAGTCTTTTTGAAAGGCAGAAATAACTCGGCCAGCCAAACTAGCCTGTAATGCCCCTAGAGTATCTCTCACCTCAGTTAACTGATTGTTTGTAGCTTCCGAATTTGGATTTTTGGCTTTCTCTGCAAGGTATTCATCCATTTTTAGAGCCAAATCAAGCCTACCCTCAAAATAGCGCTGGAGCTTTAAATCACCAATTGGGATATCTTGATAGCTACCACCAGGAAGAGAAATGCGGATTTTATCATCTATGAGTTCCTTTGTGGCCTGTTTGACCTTGGCTCGTGTGTAGTAAACTGTGTCAATTTCATTGAAAGGTAGTTTATTGTCAAACTGTGCTCTGACTAATTTATGAGCACTATCGAGTACCCCTCCCACAATTAAGCTAGCAATTCTCTCTGAGAAGACGTCTTCTTCAATAATATTTGATCCCTGATAACCCTCACACCAAAAACGCAAACTATCTACTGAATTAATTGAAGATGTTACATCACGAAAAGCAGTTAGTTCCGTACGCAAAACTGTTTTTAATAATTCTAAATCATTTTTCAGTTCTTGTGACATTAGGCGTTAAGTTGTTCAATAAGTTTTTTAATATCTGGATTCGTTTTTGACTCTACAACCAGTGCCTCGATTAAGCCTGGTGTATTTAATAGGGTTTCCCCAGCACTTGGGATTCCTCTCTCAAGTAGTTTCTTCAGAAAGACTTTGGCACCAGCAAGATTATCTGCGTGTCTATCTGGATTTGATGTTAAGTCCGGTGAGACATTTAATTGTTCGATTCTAGCCATAACTTGCTTTTTAACTTTTATAAGTTCTTCTCTTTTAGATTGATCTATTTCTTTGTTTGGATTTGAATCTCCCTCGGCTGGCTTACCCTCAGGAACACTCTTCTCAAACAATAAATACAATAAATCTTTTCGCTTCTCCAGGATTTCTCGTAACATTTGCTCAGTTTCTTCACGTGTCTCTAGCAACTCCCCTCGAAACAATGTTCCCGGCTTTTTTATGGTGTCTTTTTTAGCTTCTTCTTTCACACTTTCAATTAGGCCATTAATCTCATCCTCCCCAATGTTTTGCGAAACCCCTGTGAAATATGCTGAGGATATGGGAAAGTCATTCCCAAGGACTTTGTTTGTCAGCATAAAAAGTTTTCTAAAAGCCTCGATTTCATTTGGAGAAAGAACATTTATTTTTAGGTCAATTTTCCCGTCTTTACTTTTCGCCACAATGCATCTAGCCAACAAAGCATCGATGTTTCGGATTTTCAACACTTCAGAAAGTGTTTCTAAAACAGCCTGATGAGGCTTATTTACTGTTAGAGGCGAGCCCTCATCAAGAGCAAATGGTTCTTTACTCCTTAGATACTGCATCACGGCCAATTCTTCACCATTAAGCTTCTTTCCTTCATTCCGTCTATTTGCAACCACAGCTGTTTCGGAAAAAACATTCCACTGGCTTATAAAGCGCTTAAATCTATTCGCTTGTGCTGCTTCTACAATGCCTTTAAGGGACATTGATGGATGAACAGTTTCTGTTGCAGTATCTGGTTTTACAAATTCGGGTTTCACATTTGGAGTCACAATACCTGGTTCTGCATTTGGGTCCACTGAGGCTGCATCTGGTTCTCCCTCACCAGCTGCCTCCGCAAACGTTGTGCCTGATCCGTCCTCAGGCTCGTCAACGTCTCCTGGTCCTTTATCTGCTGGTTCTTGAGGCTCTCCAAGTTGCTTGCTGGCATTCGCTTCAGTGAGACGTTCTAATAAGTAACTTTCAATCTGGGCAGTGGTTTCAAACATATCCGCTAAAATTGCTCGCAATTCAGCAATACTTCTAGCTTTTTCCAATGAAAGCCTGAGAGATTCGCGATAGTCTAATTTTTCTTGTAGTTCTTTCTCATTCGTAATTTTATTCTTTTCTAATCTTTCTTTTTGTTCTTCTAAGGCTTCACGCAACCCTTCAAAAGAAAAACTCTGCAAACGAGTCACGATGGACATGATATCCTTTAGTGCTTCTTCATGTGAAGATATCCACCCAATCACATCTGGGGATTTGAAAAAGTCGGGAAAAACATCACTAAAAAATGATTCTTTTTCTGCTTCACTTTGTTTAATTTCTTCTGAAAGAGACTCAACGGATTCAATTTTTCTTAATTTATTTATTTTTTCCTGAAGAGCGGTAAGCCTACCCAAAAGACCTTCTACCTGGGATCTTATTTCACTTACTACTTGAAGCTCCTGAGGTTGAGGAGATTCTGAGGTACGTTGTTTTGTGGAATCTTCCTGTTGTGCTGGCATGTTTTTCCTTTGAGGTATTGCAACTAACTTTCATTATACCAAACCAAAAGCCAAGAAGCATCAATAAATCCAGATAAAGAAAAATGATGCTGAATGACTTTTTTCTTGTATCTATTTTACGCGGAAACAGCCTCTTGTTACAAGTGAGACTTAGGCGGCTTTTGCCTGGGGCAATGAATTTGATTGAGGGAAAGCTTTAACATTACTTTGAGTCAACACGCTCTTCCACCATTCCTCATGAGGTTTGTTAAATTCTTGAGCCAAATAATTTGCAACTTCACCACTTAAAGGCTGCTGTTTTGAGGGAAACAAATTTTCTCCCAAAATTTTTCGGGCCACGCCCCATCGCTGCATCGTTTTTCCAGAGTCATCAAATAGAAAACGTAAAATTTGATCAAAAACAAGCTTAATTGATTCTGCATCTCCAGCTCGAGCTTTTTGCAATACTGCTTCTTTATTGGCTAATTGGAATCCGTGCCACTCCAATCCTTTTTCACCCGAATCAGTAATCGCTTTTTCCAAGTTTTTTCCCAGTTCTTGCCGTCGACTGGGATTGTCATCTTTAAGCAGGTTCTCGAAATCAGTTTTACCAATCCCATCGTTTTTTTCTCCATTCTTTGAGAATTCACCAGCTCCTCCCCCGAAACCATAACTTCTGTCCGTAAACAAAAAATCAAGAAAGGCGCTAAAGTCATTGTGTTTGAAAGCCAAATCAAACATATGCGGTCCTACATATTCGGCTATGGCTTTTTTAAACCGGTTAACATCTTCTTCTACCTCTGCTTTTTGTTTTTCATCATTTAAATCTTTGCCAGTAAGTAAGGCAATACCCTCTTCTGGTGAGATTCCCGGTTGTGAAAGTTTCTGTCTAGCTACTTCTAATTCTTTCCCCGATAAGTGAGTTGCTAGCGCTTCATAAATTAACCCACCATGTCGTTCCCCATTCTCATCTTCTTTCCCCAACCATCGATTTCTTGCTTCTGTTTCAGTAGTTTGACTAGTATCATAATCCACAACGGCTCCAGCTTGCCCTTCCTTTTTATTCAGTCTTTCTCTAGTAACATCATCAAAATTTTCGTCTTCGGCATTACTCACACCCTGTTTTGCAGCTTTCATTTGGAGTAAAGCATCAATGTCTTGAGACAATAAAGCCGTTCTGGCACCTTCTGAGGCACTTGGGTCCAATATTTGAGCTATAAAATAACGCTTGATCTGATTTACTTTTTGAGGATCGTCAGCATACATTTCTGTTAGTTGCTTTAAATCATCCTCAAGTTGGGCAGGTGTTTTTTGAGAGAACTCCTTGGTTGCCTCAGGGTTGTTTTTATCAAAAGCACCCAACCCGGAGAGCAACTGAAATGCTGGTGATTGGGAATTATCTGGAGACTGATTATCTGACACCTCTGTTAAATCTGGTTTTGTTCTGGGTTCTGAGTTGGCTGAGTCTGCATTTGGTGACGGGTTTTCTGAAGTCGAGTTTGGAGTTGTCGAATCAGCTAAAACCTCTGTCCCCGCTGGAAGTGGTGTTTCTGCAGTCGTTGGTTGCTGTGTTACCTCTGCTTCGCTCGGACCGGTACCTGGTTCTGCCATATAATCCTTTAGACTATCTTCTGTCACCATCATAAACACAACAGATTGTTTGAGTCTAGTAGAGACTCACACAATAAATATCAAGTTCCAAAAACCAAAAATCAAACAAACTACAAATATCAAAGTTCATTTTTACTTGAGTTTTTGTATTTTGATTTTTGTTTGGTACTTGGAATTTGAACTTTGGATTTTAATCATAGGTTTTTCTCCACTAGACTATTCTCTATTCTCCATGCTATGTATACTTTAGATTGTTTTTTTTAGCCATTTTTGTGGAAGTTGGGTCAAAATCCCAGACTGTGCCGCAACGGTGAAGCGAGTAAAACTCGACTAGTCCGGTCTTCAAAAGTGGTTCAATCCGACGAGCATCGGGGTTTATCTGCCTAATGAATAACTTTACCCCGCATTGCTCCTCATTTCGAGGAGTTTTTTGTGACCACAGCCGAAATTTATTCTTCCATCCAAGAGGTACAACCAGTAACACCTCCTAAAAGATCACCAGATTTTTTCTTGTTGCACTTTGTCGAAAGGATTCTTTCTCAGGCCGATAAACAAAAAAATCGCTTGAGCTACTTTTCTCGAAAAATACGGGGCTTGGAGTCCCGAGTAAATGTATGGAACTCTAAAGCACTACTGGACCGTTTTACTCACACTGAATATGAGTCTCCTGAGGCAATCAAATCTGCATTATGGATGGACTGGCAAACTCTACTTCATGAAACATTTTTCTGGAAAACACCTACGTATGAACTCTTCACTACAGGTGTCGATCACAGTTATCAAGAAGAACTCCCTAAAATTGGTCAAGGCTTTGTGGAAAATCAGCAACAGAAAGGTGGTGAACTTTCTAGAGCTGAAGTGGAAAATAACAACATGCAACGACTCACCCACTGGATAAATGACCCTAGATCAGTGAACTCTGTTCTCATTTGGGTTAGTCCCAGAGGCAAAAAGACCGAAGGATATCCGGGAACAGATAGAAAAAACCCAGTAATGATTAACTACTATTATAAAGATCTAGAGGGAGGAGTCATTTACCAGCAGTTCAAGGTTTGGTCAGATAATACTGAACTTACAACTCTTCAGCAGCTACTTTTCGATCAATATCAAGGGAAGTTGTATCCAGGAACACTGTCTGACGAAATCCAGTTAGCACCTGAATTACATATTATTGATCATTTGATTGAGCTTTCCACCGACTTTTCAACTGAAATGTTGGAAGCACTGCTTTATCAACATGAGACCAAGTGGCCGGTCAATCGTAGTCAGTTTCCCGATTTAAATATTGAGGAATTCAACCAGTTGAGTCAACAAATTTTTGAACATTATTTTCAAGCTGTTCTCCCCATCTTTACCAATCAGGATGAAAAAAAGTTGCAGCAGCAACTCAAACACCTTGATGTACTTTTTTCTTCAGCTTTTCAAACGATGTTGAAGTATGGAGAGCAATTTTTACCAACGAATGAAAAGAAAAAAA
This sequence comes from uncultured Pseudomonadales bacterium, assembly GCA_964625685.1. GTDB lineage: Bacteria > Patescibacteriota > Microgenomatia > UBA1400 > PJMF01 > CAZVBO01. The sequence continues at coordinate 35,785 of CAZVBO010000001.1, read as the reverse complement.
CATCTCAGAAGCAAATTGAAAAACTAACACTAAACCAAATATTTAATCGGTATCAAGAAAAAACAGCACTTCAGCTACAGATTCTGGTTGGTCAGAAACTTACCCCAGCCCAAATCGGGAAACTGAAAGAACTCAATACTTTTTTTATGGTGAGTAATCGCATGTTTTCTTTAGCTCAATGTGGCATCTTTTCACCAGTGTCACTAGCTCTCAAAGTCAATAATCTTGCCGGTCTAAAGATAGAACTCAATGCTCTGTCATTAACAAACAAGCAAGAGTTACTCAAGCAGCTTGACCAAGCAGAATATATTGAGCTAGATCTGACAGCAGCGGGAGCGAGCCAAATTTGGATGGTTCCCACTAGTTACTTAGAGGCACCTGGTTGTAGGGTCGGAACTGGTGAAGTTAAAAATGGAATAATTATGGAAAAAGGGAAAGTTTACGGTCCTTGTGTTACTCCAGAGTATCCGTTTGGTATTCCTTTAGATGATCCTCTTGAGCAACTGGCCATGCCACTCACCAAGCAGCAGTATGATGAACTCCTCAGCACACTCCAACAAGAAACTCAGCAGGCTCAATTTGATGAAATTGAACAGCACTTACAAGAACAGGTAACCGATGAGGACCCTAACAATTATTTCATTTGGCTAACTTTTCACCAAATTCAAGAAAAAATTCTAAAACCAACGTTAAGTTTTCAAGAACTCCTTAATAGCGATCTGGTGAGCCAAGAGGCAAGATTCTGGCTACAAGAAAAAGACTACGAGTTGTTGACTTCACTCACAAATTCAAGAGAAATTTTAGAAGTTTTAGAAAAAATATGGGTAAAACAGTATCGAGAGCAAAAACATCACTCTAATTTGAAAAACAACCTGGAGGAAGGTTGAAAGCCAGAAAAATTGGAATTTGGAGTTTGGAATTTATTTGATGTTTGAATTTTGGCATTTGGAATTTAAGTAAAATCATTCGTCTTTCTTTCCCATTCAAGTTATAATAAATAGTATGGCTGACGAATCGCAACGAATTATCCTCAAACAGCTCCATATCCCAATTGAGCAGGAACCTGAAAAGGTTTTAGCTGCTGCCGAATCAATTCGTCATTTTCTCAGCAGCCTTTCTGCCAATAATTTTTCTCGTTTTGAAATTGTTCCCCCACTTGGAATTAGTTATGGCCCTACCGATTTAATTGTTAATAATCAAAATCGGGAATTTGAGATTAAGTATGAAGAACGAGAGTTAGATACAGAAAAACAACGAGATATTTTCTATGGTAGTGATTTAGTCAGTAGCTTGCTGACGGTCTCTTCATGGATTGACAATGCTATTCGGAGTAAGAAACTTCCGATTCAGTTGACTCAACCAAACAGTGATCTTCAAACATTCCGGGATGAACTATCAGACCTGTCTCAAGATGAGGCAAAAATCATTACCACCTATCGACCGAGACTGGAATCTGTAGTTGGACTTTTATTAAAAACCCTAGACCAAATCTTCCCTTCTGAAGTTACTGAAGGTCAATTTGCCAATCTCCAACCACTCCTTTCCCAAATTGATCTTGGACCAGTCAATGCTTTACAAACATGGGAGCAAAATATTCTCCCACTTTTTAATTCGTTTAAAGAAACACCAACTGACCCTGCCCAATCTTTCACTAAATTATCTGGTCCTATTCCTCTCCTCGACACTGTTTCTGGTCAGAACCCAGCCAACAAACAAGTTCGCCAGGTTTTTAATGCTTTTACCAAACAGATTCAAGAACAGGTAACAAAAATTTCTCAAACCCAGATCAATAACTTATCCTCGTTCGTTCCTCAGAGGAGTTTAAATGAAATCCAAAATCATTTGTGGACAGCCCTGATTCAACGTTACGAGACCTTTTACTCAACTCAAGATTTTGTCACCAATCGAAATGAAAATCAGGAAGCATATCAAAGATATATTTATGAACCAGCGGCTCAAGAATATGAACAAAGATTACCACAGTATGTTTTAGATACTCTTTTCACCAAATCAGAACAGCAAACTCTTCAACAAGAAACTCCTAATTTTATTTTCCCAGAAGAAGCTGGACCAACATATCCAGATCCTGAAAATACTTTTAACCAAACAGATGTTCAGAAAAGCAACCTTTTTCAAGCTTTTTATATTGATTCTGGGTTGGTAAGTAAATTGTTGGGAGAAGCCACTCTCACCTATCCCCCCATTGAAGCACTCTATGGGGTTTCTGAATCTGAGGGTGGCGGACCAGATGAACCTTCCACTCCCACTCAATCACAGACCCAGACTTTAAATTTTGTAGTAGTCGAAACACTCCGTCTGGCTACTGAGAAGCTCTATCAACAACTCAATCTTTCGGCTTACATTGACGCTCAGGATTTTAATTACCAAGCAATAGGAATCGATAAAACTACCATTGAAGAGCTTGTTAAATCAGAGCTCCAAGCATTCATTCAGCAACTCCCATTTGATGTTGAAGCAACCATTAAAAACCTTCAGTTTGATGAAAACAACACCACACAAAATTACTACAATCCAGATACAGATGAAGTCACCACTAACGATTCTTTCAAAAGTTGGCAAAAAGACTATGCCAGTCAACTGGTTGATGCGGCTGTTCACACCTTATCTTTCGATGAAGAGAATCTCCTTGCCCAAGCAGTAGAAAATATCCGTAATTTTCAACAAGCAGAAGGTCCCATTGAAGAACGAGTAACGGGACCAGACACGGCTCTTGTTCCCGATCAGATTTCCGCACTTCTTACAAAATCAGGTTTCACTCAACCTCCAACCAATAATCAATTTACCTCAGAATGGTGGCAAGGCTTGTCAGCTGCGGAAAAAAGATCTGCAGCTCTAGCTATTTTAGGTCAACACACCAGTAGCACTGCTGAATTGATGCGTCTGCAAAATGTCTTATTGATTAGTTATCGTGCCACTTATCCTGATTTATTTGGAGAACTGACTCTTGAGCAACTTCCTCCCAATCTCCGCGCTTTGTTTGCGGACCAAGTATCACAATACTTGGAAACATTGAGCTTTGAAGATTTTCAAAGAATTATTGCCAATCCAGGGTCTGCTCGTTATTTTCTATTAAGACAAATAACCGCAAAACTCAATAGCGACCCAACCTTTCAAGCTCAGCTCCAAAGTTTACTTCAAACTCTTAGAAAAGCAGAACCTTCCAAAGCCCCAGAGACTCAATCAGCTGAGGAAACTCAGCAACAAATTCAAAAAGAGATTTCGCAGCAGCACTTAGCCGAATACTTGGCTAACCCAGATTCTGAGGAAGCAGTTCGAGAACTTCTTAAACGGTATGACGAAGCAGCTGTACAAGAATTTTTAACTTCTGAATATGGTGTCGGCAAAACTGCAAAAGAAAAGAGATATGCTGTTCTTACCACAACCTATGGGCCAGAGAAATCGTATAAAGAGCTAAAAAAACTTCAGGACGAAGAACAAGAAGTCTATTGGAAAAAAAGATTAGCAGCCGAACAGTTTTGGTTATCGCTCACCCATGAGGAAAAGAGCTATCTTTATCAAACTTATTTTGCTGATAAGGAGCTTCCCACCAAAAGAGAAAATCGATTTTGGGCTTCTTTGGCTAATAGAGAACCTCGCCAATTGATCGACTATTCTGCGGTTCCTCAAGTCTTTATCTTTGCAGATGTTGTGTCTCAATTACAACAGGGGACTCAGGATAAGAGTATTAAATCCACACTCAATCCTTTTAAAAGATTTAAGCGGCGTTTAAGTCCGGCGAAAAGAGCTTCGGACGCTATTAAATCCTCTGTTTTAGAAAGATCTGCTGCTTTTTTATCAAATCTAGCAGTTCCTGGGCTGGGTGGTGTTGTTTCCGGTTTACTGGCCCTTATTCCCAATAAAAAAGCCCGGAATGCAATTGCCGGAGGTATCTCTGCAGCAATAGCTGGTTTTATCGCCAATACTATTCGACTTTTTGTCTCCACGGCCGGTGGCTTTATTGGAGGAGTAGTTGGCGGAGGAATCGGAGCTTTTCTAGGAACCTTAAGTGGGACCCCTTTTGGAATTGGTGGTGGAACACTATCTGGTTGGGCCATTGGAACCAATGCTGGTGCCGCTATTTTACCAGATAGTATTTTGGGCTTTCATGGACTAACTAAAGGATTTAGCTTTGGAGGCACAACGTCTGCCTCCACAGCTACCCTGGCCACTCAAACGGGGGTTTCTACTACTTCCACACCATACTTAGCTACTCCTACGGGGGCTTTTATTGCCACTACTACTGCGGTAACTGCAACTGCCTTTGCTTTTAATACTATTCAGCAAGGTGCTTTTCTGATGCCGACCATTGGAGATGAAGGTGTGGGAGAATCCCAATATGTCACGATTGAAAAAGCGGCTGAGCCTGGTATTAAAATGGCAATGGCTCAAGATATTACCTATACCATTACCATTAAGGCTAATAAAGGCTATTCTGTTGTGGTGAACCAAATGTCAGACTCAATGACTATCTCTTACAATCAAGAAAAAAATGAAAAAGAACCTGAGAACAGAAACCACGATGCTACTTTTTTTAAAGATGAAAATGGGAATCCATTAAGTTTTCCCTTTACCATTGAAGAGGGAGACTCAATGACCCTCCAACCTTATACTGAGTCCTTCAATCAAACCGATCACCACGATGCTAATGTGGTAAACACCTTTAAACTCTTTTTTGCTGTACCTGAAGAAAATGTTGATGAGGCACCAATGAGTCAAAATCCCAATGAGGAAGATGGCTTGCCGATGAGCCAAATCCCCGATCCGAATGCCTCTCCCGCCAGTGTCCAAATGAGCGAGATTAGAACTGCAACTACAGGAGAGTCTGTGTGTTTCGGCGAATGTCCCCAAGCCCAAGAAGGCTGCTGGCCCGTCAGTGGTGTTCTGATGCAAGGGCCTTTTTGTCAACCAAAAGCTGCTGGTTATTCCTGTACGCATTCGTTAGTCGCGGCAGTTGATATCGCTACCCAACTAGGAGCTCCGGTATTTAGTTCTATGAACGGTTCTGCTACTTTCTATCCTCAAGGAACAGGATATCAGTGTGCAAATAGTTCTTTTTGCTATGGAAATCATGTCTCAATCAAGACCGGGAATGTGGAATTTCTCTACGCCCACATGAATGATTTATACATTGTTGATGGGGAAACCCAAGAAAAAACCATCATCAATGGCCAAACAACCCTTCCCGTAAAGGCAGGGGACCAAATTGGAGAGGCCGGATACTCGGGTTTAATATTCTTAGGAGCTAGTTATGGGGTAGTAGGAAATACCCATTTGCACTGGGAGTTAAGACCTTCCACTTTAGATATGAGTCAATACGTACCAGGGAAAAGTATTCGGTTAGGAGCTGTAAGAAGTTGTTATGAAAACCAATAAAAAACTGCTTACAATTTTTATTACCATTCTAGTGGTCCTCTTAATTAGTTCTGTCATTTTGCGCTTAATGACCCCACAAACTATTACGGTTCCCGAACCCACATCAGAAACACTTACCCAGAATATTGTGGGCGGAACTACCACTTTTAGTAATATCTCGTACAGTGGATCTTCCCCATCTTTCTCTACAAAAGCTCCCATCATGAAACAAATTCAAGACACCAATGCACAGTTATTAGAACAACAAATAACTACCAAGCTTAATCTTAAAAAAACTACTTTGGCCAATAACTACTGGCAAAATGATCAAGGGCAATCACTCACCTATGACCGATTTAACAAATCATATTTTTTAGTGGTAGCACCAATCACTGACACAGGTGATTTCAAGCTAAGTCAGACAGATCTTATCGGTCAAGCTCAAGCCTATCTGCTTGACCTACTTTCATTAGAACTCTCTCCCCTAACCGATCAAATTACTTATTATCTCGAACCCGAGGAACACCCAGAGGTAACAACTTATGAAAATGCCACAGCTGTGAAAATTCCTTTTGCTCAGACGGTAGAAGGTATTCCAGTCATGTTTGAAGGCAGAGCTGAAGTCCCCTTTTTTGTTACCCTCGACATGTCGGGCAATGTTTCTACTGTCTCTTTTACTCCCAATATTGTTACATTTGAAACCCTTGGTGAAAAAAATCTGATTGGCATTGATCAGGCTATTGAGAATATTAATACCAAAAATCAAGGAACCATTATTAGTGCAGGGGTTGAAACAACAATCGACATAACTCTAGATGAAATTGTTCGTGGAGATTTAACAACTGTTTCACTTGAATATCGAGTAGATGAAACCACTGGGTATATTCTTCCCTACTATCGTTTCTCCGGAACTCTCTATAATTCTGACAATAATAAATATATGGTGGAACTTATTACTCCAGCTGTGGAAACAATATCCACTCCCAACTAAATCCCCCATCCCCGTCTTGCCTAATTTTCTGGTAAGATAGTAGCGATGCAAGAACACCCATTGCCCCAGGATATTACTGGGTATCAGTTTCATATTGTAGGCAATATGACCCTCAAGCAATTTGCTGAAATTGGGGCTGGCTGCTTTGCGGGTTTTTTGATTTACACCACCAACTTACTTGATTTTATAAAGTGGCCATTAATTGGGATAGCTGTTGCTATTGGTGCGGGTGCCGCCTTTGTGCCATTTGAAGAAAGACCACTTGATCACTGGATAGCCACTTTTTTTAAAGTTATTTATACCCCCACTAAGTTTTTCTGGAAACGAGAACCTCGAATTCCTGATGTCTTTAAATACCAACCAAGTACCACCAAACCAGTAGAACCTGAACTTGATTTATCTCCTGCCCGCCGTCAACGAATCAAGGAGTTTATGACTTCTATTCAACAACCACTACCCGAAGATGCCTATGATCAATATGAACAACAACGAGTTGATTATGTGTTAAATACTTTTAACACTGTTAAGTCCTACCAAGCTACCAATGTTGAACAACAAGTGGAAAAACCAAACTTAACGGTTCGAGTTCGTGATTTAAAAGCCAAAAAGAGACTCAAAAATGATTTGGTTGACTCTACTCCGACTCCAGATCAAACTATTTCTCAAAAAGCAATTGATTTATCGCAAGTGGCTGCGGACGTAGAAATCCCTTATATGAGTGCTGTTAAAATGCCCAAATCCCAAGCTCAAGAAGAAACACTGGTTGGCGTTGCTAATGCTCCTACAGAGGAAAACCGGGTTTACAGTCAAAGTCAGCAACACACACAACAAATTCAACAGGATCAAACTAGTCAAACCACTTATAATCAAGATCTTCCTTTTCCCTCGCTACCAGATGAACCAAATAAGCCGGTGGGAATGGTTTTAGGCCCAAATAACAAAATACTCTCTAATGCGATTATTGAAATTAAAAACATGAATGGTGCTGTCGTCAGAGCGATCAAGTCTAATACATTGGGTCAGTTTTTTGTAACTACTCCACTCAATCCTGGTATTTATGTAGTTTCAGCTGAAAAAGATGGGTACGACTTTACTGATCAGCAACTGGAAATCAAAAATAAAATAGTGCCCCCCATTGAGATCAGAGGTGCTATTCCGGCAGAGGCCTAATCCAACCTTATCAAAAGCAGTTTTTTTTGCTTAAATGGAATTGATCCTAGAATCTATGGCGAAAAACTCAATTCACTCTACTACACAGCAGTTTTTAGACATTTACGATGTGACTAATAATGTCATTATCATGAAAGATGGCTCAACTGCAGTTGTTTTAACTGTGGATGCTCTTAACTTTGGATTATTGGCTGAAGAAGAACAAGATGGAATTATTTATGCTTACGCTAGTTTACTTAATTCACTGACATATCCTATTCAAATTTTAATTAAGTCACAAACCAAGGATGTCACTAACTATTTACAGTTACTTCAGGACCAAATTGAAGAAACCACTTCGAAGCTAAAAAAAAGTCAAATTTCTGAATACAAAAATTTTGTGGCAGAACTTATTCAAGAAAGAAATGTACTTGATAAAAAGTTTTACGTGGTTATTCCCTCCACTGCACTGGAAATGGGTATTGTTACTCCACAAAGCGTAATCCCTGGTGTTAAAACCACCAGTGTTGACTCTTTTGAAAGAAGCTATATTTTAGAAAAAGCAAGGAATAACCTAGAACCAAAACGAGATCACCTCATTTCTCAATTCAACCGAATTGGTTTATATGCTCGTCAATTAGACACACAGGAAATTATTCAGCTCTTTTATACTTCGTATAATCCAGAAGCTGTCGAAGGCCAGAACCTCACCGATAGTAGAAATTACACCACGCCATTAGTCAAGGCGAGGGTACAAGGAAATTTTATGACTGATTCAACCAACCCAAATCAACCAGCACAGACACCTCAGGCCCCAACAGTGCCACAACCGGTGCAACAAACCCCGCCGCAAGCACAACCAATCAGTCCGGTTCCAGAGCCCAGCACGCCCACCGCTCCTATGGCTGACATTCCTATTTCTAATGAAAAAACTCCTTCACCTGCTCCAAGCACAACTCAGCCAACTTCAGCTCAATCAACTTCCACCCCTGTTGAGCCAGCCAACTCACAACCACCCACCCCAGCTCAACCGGCTACAACCACCTCTGTTCAGTCTCCCACAAAACCAACTCCAACCCCAGAAGAAGTTGTTGCCGCGTCAACAGAAACACAAACTGAGACACCCGCTAGTGGACAAACTGCCGTGAGTAGTACTCCCACACCACCTACTGTAGAGGATGCCCAATCTGCCATTAATAGCACCATTCAAGAATTAGGAACTCATTCGGAAGCTCCACTTTCTCAGCCAGGAAGTGCTCAAACTCCAGCAGCGACGGGGACACCAAGTGTGCCACCGACTCAGCCAACTTCAGCTGAATCAACTTCCACCCCCGTTGAGCCAGCCAACTCCCAACCACCCACCCCAGCTCAACCGGCTGCGACAAACACAGATGCGATGCCACAGCTTCCAGAAATTTAAGCAGCGCTGTTTTTCGGATTTTCCTGAACCCATGATGCTGGTACAATAAATTGATGCCCAGTTTAAATTTGTCGTTACCATTTGGCAAAAAAAAGGATGAAAACACTCAGCCTAGTCTTGAAGAACAAAACCGCCAAAAACTCGAGGAGTTCTCTCGGGGGTTAGTTACTATTCAAGACATTATTGCTCCAGAGGCCATTGAAGTTGACTTCACCTTTCAGAAAATAAATTCCACCTATACTCGAACTCTTTTTGTGGCTGGCTACCCTCGGTCGGTGCCCGCTAACTGGCTCGCTCCCTTGATCAATTATCCTAACAAACTTAATATTTCCATGTTTGTTTTTCCAGTTGATTCAAAAGAGGTTTTGGATAACTTGAAGCGAAAAATTACTGAAATGGAAGCTGAAATCACTTCTGATGTCCGTTCCGGGAAAATCAGTAATATTAATACCGAAGTTAAACTTGAAGATGCTCGCTATATCAGAGAGGAACTAGCCAAAGGCTCAGAAAAGTTTTTTCAATTTGGCCTATATGTCACTATTCAAGCAAATTCTAAGGAAGAACTCGATAAAATTACCAAAAACATTCAATCTACACTGGGTGCTTTGATGATTGTATCCAAAAAGACCACCCTCCAAATGGCCGATGGTTTTAAAACAACTCTGCCTATGGGTGTAGATAAGTTGTTGATTACTCGGAATATGGATACCACCTCATTGGCCACTACATTCCCATTTACTTCTTCTGAGCTGACAATGGAAACCGGAATTCTCTATGGAATTAATGAACACAATGATTCATTGGTTATTTTTGATCGATTCCAAATGGAAAATGCCAATATGGTCGTCTTTGCTAAATCTGGTGCTGGAAAATCATACACCGTTAAATTGGAAGTCATCCGCCAGCTCATGTTTGGAATTGATATTTTAGTACTAGATCCTGAACAAGAGTACGAAGAATTGGCAAAATCAGTTGGCGGAGAATACCTCAACTTCACCTTTAATGCTGAATATACCATCAATCCGTTTGACCTATCAGCCGTGTATGAAGAAGGCGAAAACGAGTTGGGTCATAAAATTATCAACCTTCATGGTTTACTCAAAGTGATGTTGGGTGAAATGAGTGATCAACAAGAGGCATTGCTTGATCGAGCTCTGGTGGCAACCTATAAAGCCAAAGGCATTACTCCCGATCCAGCTACCCAGTCAAATGAACCACCTCTCATGGAAGACTTGTATAAGACCTTGATCGGAATGGAAAACGAAGATGCAAACGATCTAGCCGTTCGTCTGGAAAAATACATTTCTGGCTCCTTCCGGGGTATTTTCGATCATCACTCTACCATAGATATTCATAATCAATTTACCGTTTTTTCGGTTAAAGAGATCGATGAAGAACTTAGACCCATTGCCATGTATATTATCTTGGATTTTATTTGGACCAAAATCAAAAAGGATCTCAAAAAAAGATTACTGGTAATCGATGAGGCTTGGTATTTCATGAAACACCAGGATTCCGCTTCATTTATTCATTCTATGGTCAAACGAGCTCGTAAATACTACTTGGGCATTACTACTATTACCCAAGATGTAGAAGATTTTTTGCATAACGACTATGGCAAAGCCATTGTCACCAATGCGTCCATTCAGTTTTTAATGAAACAATCTACCGCAGCCCTTGATATTTTAACGGAGACCTTTCATTTATCCGAAGGCGAAAGACGACTTTTAGTAGCATCTGATGTCGGTGAGGGTATTTTCTTTGCTGGTCAAAATCATGTCGCACTACGAGTTGTTTCAAGCGAACAGGAACACGCAGTTATTACCACCAATCCTGAGGAAATCCTTCAAAGAAGACACAAAGTTGAAACAACCATTCACAACACTCCTACTTCCCCACCAGCTACTCAAAACCAAGCCCAAGCAAGCCAAGATTTGACTACTCAGCAAAGCATTCGATCTGGTTTTCAAGGAAATCCCACAATCGACGATTATGTACCACCAAGTAGTTAGATTCCAAAAGACAAATTACAAATTTCATAAACTCTAGCCACTGGTAGTGTAGTTTTAGCCTCTAGTTTTAAGTTGTCAGTTTTGACCTTTGACAATTGTGGAAAACTTTGTGTATAACAACACCACATTCTTCTGCCCAAAATCAACTTATTGCCATTATTTTCTGCCTTGATGGGTGCTTAAACAACTATGAGCGTTGACACTATTGATTCTCAAACAAATTCTTCGGTTCAACAAATTTGGAAACAGGTTTGTGCTGATCTCGAGCTGAAAGTTTCGCCTGCAGTTTTTAACTTTTGGATAGTGTCTAATCCGCTCACCAAATTCGAAGTCATCAATGAAACTCAAGCTACGGCCACCATCACTTGTCCCACCGCTTTCCACGCTACTAATATTAAAAAAAATCTCCAAAGTGAAATTGAGGCCGCTATTCAGCGCGTAACTGGTAAAACAGCTACATTATTGTTTGAAATTGGTTCTCCCATAACCCAGCCTACCATTAAGAAAAAAACTTCATTTCAAACTCCCTTTGAAGAAATTTCCTCATCTCAAGTATCCTTTTCAACTTCGTCTCCAAAGCCCTCCAACCACGAGGTTCAATCTCCCCGAGTCGAAGATTTGTTCTCACCTCAGACTCTCCAGCAGAATACTATTTCTCAAGCTGAGTTCGCTATCAAAAAAGCTGGCTTAAGACCAGATTACACTTTCACTACGTTTGCTGTTTCTACAACCAATGAAATGGCCCATGCGGCCGCCAGTGCGGTGTCTCAAAATCCTGGGACAGCATATAACCCACTTTTTTTCTATGGGGGTGTGGGCGTTGGTAAAACTCACTTGATGCAAGCCATTGGCAGTAATATTTTGTTTAACAATCCTGAAGTTAAAGTTTTATACTGTACTGGCGAAGAATTTACAAATGAAATCGTAAGTTCAATTCAAAATAAAAAGACAATTCAGTTTAAAGCCAAGTATCGAAATGTTGAAGTTTTGTTAATCGACGATGTCCAGTTTATTGCCGGGAAAAATGCTGTTCAAGAAGAGTTTTTTCATACCTTTAATTCTATTATTAAGCAACAGGGTCAAATTGTGATGACTTCTGATCGGCCACCTCATGAAATTAATTTATTAGAAGATCGACTTAGATCCCGTTTTGAGGCTGGTTTAATGATTGATATCCAACAACCCAGTTTTGAATTGAGAACTGCAATTTTATTGATTAAAGCCAAAGCACATCATCTTGAAGTGCCTATGGATATTGCTCAACTCATCGCTTCCAAAGTAGACAGTGCCCGTAAAATTGAAGGAATCATCTCCAGTTTACGATCAGAGGTTGAACTTAAACACCGAGAAATTACCAAAGAATTAGTTACCGAAATTTTAAATTTTTCCAATGAAATTCAGTTTCAAACAGTTGAAAAATTACGAGTTTCGCCAACAGACTTAATTAAGTCTGTTGCCAATCATTTTCACATCAAACAAGTGGAAGTAAAGGGAGTTAAACGACAAAAATCAATCGTACATGCCCGCCACATTGCCATGTATTTTCTCAAAAAAGAATTAGATATGCCTTATACCGAAATTGGCCGGTGGTTCTCCAACCGAGACCACACCAGTGCCATGCACGCTTTTAATAAAATTGAGTCGCAAAGTCAGGTTGATGACCGGCTTCGTCAAGAATTGTCAGCTATAAAAATGTCACTCAAGGCAATTTCTAAGTAGTTTTCCACAGTTGTGGAAAACTTTGTGCATAAAATGTGGCAAAAAATTACCAAAAGTGAAAAAGTAACAACCATAAAATATATTTATGCACCTTTTAAAACAAATAATTAACGACCAGGACACACGTTTTAGAGACGTAATACACGATTATTTGAAGCAAGTAACTTGAATAAAAATCGAATATTTATACACTTAGACACACCCCTATTACTACAGCTACTAAATTTATATAATAAAAAAACACAACAAGTGAAAAACAAAAAATCATGAAACTCAGTGTTAAACAAGCAAACCTTAAACAAGCGTTAAACGATGTTAAAAGAGTGATTCCTAGTAATCCTCAGTTACCCATTCTACAAGCCGTTTTACTCCAAGCAGAACAGGGTAAAATTACTTTGTTTGCTACTGATTTATTTACGGGAATTAAAACCCAAGTATTGGGTTCAGTGGAATCAGAGGGAACAGTCGCTATTCCTGCCAAAACTCTGAGCGACATTGTTTCCACACTTGGTTCAGGGACTATTATTCTCGAAACGAAAGAGTCTCAACTTATTATTCGTGATGACCGGAGTACCTCAACTTTGCAAACTTTTTCTATTGATGAATATCCTCAATTCCCAACGAAACAAGGCGAATCCTTGACTCTTTCTAAGTCAGACTTTGATCAAATTGTGAACACAGTGAGTATTGCCACCGCCAAGGATGATAGCAGACCAATTTTAACGGCTGTTCTTTTTAAATTCGAAGATCACATGGAAGTAGTCGCTACTGATGGCTTTCGGTTGGCAACGCTTCAATTTTCAGAATCATCTTCACTTCCTGATTTGTTATTACCTGCCAAATCACTTACAGAAATTACTCGTTTGTATGCAAAGGTTGACTCTGAAAGTATCACTCTCACCGTGTCAACAGAACTAAAACAGGTTTTTTGTTCATTTGGTGATACCGAGATGATTATCCGATTAATGGAAGGTGAATTTCCCCCTTACAAAAAAATTATTCCCGCTGATTTTAAAACTCAATTAATCCTTGATGGAGTTCAACTTAGTCAGGCTTTAAAAGCAGCTTTGGTTTTTGCTCGAGAAACATCCAACATAGTCCGATTATATTTTGAAGAAAATCAACTGAGAGTGGTTGCCTCTTCTCCATCCTTAGGCAATCATGAAAGCACTGTTTTACTTGATAGCGTAGTAGCAGAACCAACGATGATTGCTTTTAATGCTCAATATATTTTAGATTTCCTGAATGCCTTTAAAACAGAGAAAGTTTGGTTTGGGATGAATGAAAGCTTACAACCAGCTTTATTTCGGCCGGAAGATCTGTCACAATACCGCTATATAGCCATGCCATTTAAAGTGAATGATGATGTTTAAAGCTTGATTTGGCAGAATTCTTTTTTCTTGATATAATTCAACTTTCGAAAACGAAACAGAAGGAGTTACTTTCATGAAAAGAACTTGGAATCCTAAAAAATATAAACGGATGAAGAAACATGGTTTCTTGTCTCGAATGTTTACTCGAGCTGGTCGACTCGTGTTAAAGCGTCGTCGTCAAAAAGGCCGAGTGAAACTTACCGTTGTCAAAAAAGGCAAGTAAGCCTAATTTCTCCACTTTTAAAGTGAAGATGGTGTTACCTAAACCAAATCAACTACACCTTCGTGCTCTCCCGAATTTCTTTAAACAATCTCATCGGCTTTTTAGTCCGTACTGGACTATTTGGGTAAAATCAACGCCCGAGAATTCTCAAGTTACGGTAATCGTGCCAAAAAAACAATTTACCAAGGCTACCCAACGGAATGCAATGAAACGATTGCTTACTTCTACCCTTCAACCTCTTATGCCAAAACTCAAACACAAGCAACTTGTTTTGAGTGTTAAAAAATCGGTTAAGAACTTATCAACTGATCAGGTTAGAAAAGAGTTACAGCAAACAGTGAATCAAGTTAACCGATATGACTAGTACTCAAAAACTCGCTATTGTTTTTATTAAAGTTAGCCGTCAAATGAAGCGGTTAAGTTATCCTCTTCTCCACTCTGTATTTGGAACGGTCAGTGTTTGTCACCATACACCTAGCTGTAGTGAATATACAATTCAACAGATCCAACAACATGGTACAATTCGAGGATTGTATAAAGGAGTCTTAAGAGTCAGTCACTGCTATTAAACTATGAATTTTATTACTACCCCCATTTTAGAAATTTTGATTGCGATGTACCAAGTTGTGGGTGACTTGGGTGTGGTTATTATTTTATTTACGATTTTAGTTCGAGCTTTATTGTTACCTTTGTCAGTGAAATCAATGAAAGCTCAGAAAAAAGTTCAAGAACTCCAACCCAAAATCAAAGAATTAGAACGCAAACACAAAGGGTCTTCTCAGGAACTCCAACTCAAAAAAACACAGCTCTTTCAAGAATACAATGTGAATCCTTTAGCCGGTTGTTTACCTCAATTAGTCCAACTGGGATTGCTCATTGTACTCTATCAAGTGATTATTGGTGTTTTTCGTCATCCAGAATCTTTAGGCATCGCCGTGAATACTCGTTTCTTGTGGCTGGATTTAGCTAAACCAGATCCCTGGTATATTTTGCCAGTCCTGGCTGGTGTAACTCAATTGGTTTTATCAGTCATGATTCTTCCTGGTGGTCAAGTCAAAGATGTGGTACCCAATCAAAGTAAAAGTAAAAAAGTACAGCAGGCAAATAAAAAAGAAGAAAACATTGCGGAAATGGCCGCTAGTATGCAAAAGCAGATGTTGTTTATTATGCCTATTATGACTGGTTTCTTTGCAGCCACATTTCCATCTGGATTGGCTCTTTATTGGGTTGCCACCACGGTGTTTAGTATTGGTCAACAATGGGCTATATCTGGCCCAGGTGGGTTAGTGTCTTATTGGCAGCGAGCCCGTCAAACACTTCAAACGAAACTGAAATAATCAAGAGAAGGGAGTCATAATTATGACAATAGAAGAATATCTTTCTCGGTTACTAGCCCATACAGGAATTGAGAACTATGAAGTGGTGGTAACCGAAACTGACGAAGAAACTCAAGCTCAAATAAAAGTTGATGAGAGTGATGTAGGAATTTTAATTGGCTATCATGGTGAAACTTTAGCGGCGTTGCAACGAATGGTCCGATTGGTTTTTAAGGATGAGTTAACACATCGATTTGTGTTAAATATCAATGACTATAAAGAACGCCGAGAAGAAAAACTACGGGAAATGACCATGAATATCGCCCAGAAAGTGTTAGAAATTGGCGATGAATATGTATTCCCCTATCTGCCAGCCAACGAACGATTTTTTGTCCATTCGGAATTGTCTTCCCACTCTGAATTCGAGTCTCTAGAGAGTGTCTCGGAGGGAGAGGGTCAAAACCGACGTTTAGTTATCCGGCCAAAAGGAAAATAAATTCCAATTATCAAAAGCCAAAAGCAATACAGTGTTAAAGGGATAGAGGATTAGAGGGATAAAGGTAAAGGCAGCTCAAAACCAGAAAAATTGGAATTTCAAAATTGGATTTTAATCTTTGTTTGGAACTTGAAATTTGGAACTTGTTTGATTTTTAAAATTTGAAATTTGTAACTTAGATTTTTAAATATTAATCATTAATCACAAAACAATGAAATTAACTATTCACACAGACGGCGGATCACGTGGAAATCCGGGAATAGCTGGGATCGGGATCAATGTTGTGGACGAGCAAGGAAATACCGTTTTTGAAGCATCACAGCTTCTAGGAACAGCTACAAATAATGAAGCGGAATATACGGCATTTAAAGTTTCGTTAGAATGGCTACTCCCCTACTCCCAGCGAAATCAAGTTTCTCAAATAACTTGGCAACTAGACTCAAAACTAGTGGTAGAACAATTAAACAAAAATTGGAAAATAAAAGAACCTAGAATGCAACAATTTGCTCACCACATTTGGGAGTTGTTGGCTCAATTAGTAGTTCCCTACTCTATTGAACATGTTCGTCGTGAAATGAACCAACGGGCTGATGAACTCGCTAACCAGGCTATGGATTTAGCCTAACTCTGTTACTTGTGAAACCCTTTTAATACTCTCTACAATAGAATTCATGGTCTCAGATAACTTGGTGGTTCAAACCACTGATGAAAAACCAGCTGTTTTACTCATTGCCCAAGATCAACCTTTGGTAGTTCAAATCAGTCAAATCTTTGAAAAAAACGGTTTTAATACTACCGTGTGCTTACCCACTCAACTCGAATCGTTCAAAACTCACTCGTTTTATAAGATTGCTCTCATCGAAGGCTATCAACCACTTGATGGTTCTCAACGACAAAAAATAGCCCAGTGGTTGGCCAAAAGGAATGAGTCAAAACTTTGGTTACGTCTCTTCCCTCTTTTAACACCCACTCCACTAGGTCAGTGGCAACAGTCTCAATCAGATCTGTTGACCGAATATGAACAACTTCGTCGAGAAAATCCCCAGTTAACAGTGTGTCTAGGAACAAATATTTTAGAGTTTGAATTGCCTTACTTCCTTTCAGATTTTCTGAAGAATAATAAAAAAACAGCTTTATATCAATTTAAAAAACCAATTACAAATTGGAATCCACTTAATTTAGCCACCTTTTTAGAAAAAGCATCTCAAGTTTTTATTTCACCTTGGCATGGAGAAACGTATCTGATTCAAGGACATTCTGAGCCAACTGAAAAAGTGATTCAACAACTCTGTAAATTGTTTAAACAAGAATTTGGTCAAATGTTTGGAGTAGAGGAGATTCAATTTCAGTCACAAAACCTGAAAATGTTAGAACCAAAAACCTTTGAGGTGTCTCCGAAGTACTCGTTGAATTTTTTATTGCCGTTACTTAAAAACTTAACCCTGCAAAAAGAGAGTCAAATAACGTCAAATACTATCCCCAAACCAACGTCCAAAACCATAGAAAAAACGGTGAAAAAGTCCGAAGTGGCTCCAGATGTGGTAAATATCACCACCAGGCTAACACGTGAAAGAGAAAAAGGTCTCAAAAAACAACAAAATGTAACCATTTCGGAAGCAGTTAAACCGTCAAAAAAAACGCCTCCAAAACAGACGGAAGAACAGTTGGAGCAAGCCGTTGACAAGCTGTTTTCAGTCAATCAGGTTTCTCATAAGACGAATCGGATCAATCAGTTGGCGGTTAAAACTAAGAACATTAAACGCAAGAATAAAAAGAAAAGCACCGCTTTTATTGGGGGAATGGTGTTTGTAGGAGTGGGAGCGGCGGTCATTATTCTATCTGGGATCTTTTTTATTTCCAATCAACTTGTTAAAAGAGCTTTATTACAGAATCTCACTCAGTGGAGTCAACCGACAGAAACATCTGAAGTTCAAACAAAAAAACTCAGTTTCTGGACCTCTTTTTTGCAGATTCAAAATCAAGCTTATCAAACTGTGCTCACGAGTAGCTGGTTTACCGGATCCAGACTTTTGGTTGAAGCAGGAAGTTCTGTAGATGCTATTACTAACTCGAGGTCACTTTTAGAAAAAAACCTAATCTCTTTTTATGAAAGTTTTATTGGAACGCAATCAGGGGATGTCTTTGAAATTTCTTTAGAAATTAAAAAACAGGCTGAACTGGCCTATAAAGACATTTCTTTATTAAGTGCCTCACTGGAATCAATGGGTCTTGCTGATTCACCACAACTTAATAGCACTACTCGAGAAATTGAGAAACTTAAGTCCCAACTGGTTGAAATTCAACAACTTACTCCTGTTGTGCCGGAACTGTTTGGACAACAAGAGCGAAAAAACTATCTGGTTTTACTTCAAGATAATCAGGAACTAAGGCCAACAGGAGGTTTCCTCCAAACCATGGCATTAATCACGATTGATAAAGGAGTTTTGATTGATAAACAAGTTTTCACCAGCTATCAGATTGACTCAATGTTGACTGGAGAGACGGAAGTTCCGCCAGAAATCCAACAGTATCTGGGCGAAAACCAACTCTACTTCAGAGATGCCAATTGGAATCCTGATTTTGAAGAAAGTGCAAAGACGATATCTTGGATGTTTCAACGAGCCACCGGGAAGAAGATTGATGGAGTAGTAGGCATGAATTTATTAGTAATGAGAGACTTGTTAGAAGTGATTGGTCCCTTAGATGTACCTGAATACAATGAGGTGGTGACGAGTAAAAACCTGCTTGAAAGAACCGAATTTCATTCAGAACTTCAACTGATGGACAATTCAAAACAGACGGACTATTTAAGTTTGTTGCTTCAGAAAACCCTGGATTCCTTATCCTTGGTACCTCATGACAAAGTTTTACCAGTATTAGGAGTGATAAACCACCAACTCAATCAACATCAGCTGTTGGTAAGTTTTGCTCAGTCTGGACTTACTTCAACTTTCGAGTCATTAGGCTGGTCGGGAAAAATCCTGAGTCCTCAATGTCCTGTTCAATTTGCAGATCACAATTGTCTGGTTGACACGATGTTTCAAGTTGAGGCTAACGTAGGAGTAAATAAAGCCAATTATGACCTAAAAAGAACGGTGGCTGAGGAAATTCATTTGACTGAAAGTGGAGTAGAACATCAGCGAACCATTACTTTTAAAAATGACGCAGCTACCAATGCCTGGCCACAAGGATCATACAAGAGTTATTTAAGGTTTTATGCTGACCCCAAAGCGGTTTTTGATTCTATTTCGCTCAATGGAGAAGTTTTATCTGAAGATAAGGTGAAGATTTCTCAGGCAGAAAATAAGGCAGTGTTTGGAGTGTTGATCGAGGTCCCAATCGAGCAGGAAGTGGTACTAGAGTTGAAATATCACCTCAATGAAACCGTGTTGGATCAAGATAACGCGGCCTATGTTTACTTTGATCAAAAACAAGCCGGGACCGAGAATTATGCTCATGAGGTTCAAATTTTTTATCCTCAAAGCCGATCTCCTAAACTCATTGCTCCTCAAGCCGATGTGGCTACTGATCATGTTTCTTTCACTGATGACCGCTCAACTCACAGTTTCGTGGGAATCATGTTATAATCTTCACTCTCAAGAATAAAGAATTTAAAAGGATGTGTTATGTCTCAAAAAACAACTTTTGTTGCCCAACCCAGAACCCTCACAGGAAAGAAAACTCGTCGTTTGCGAGCTGAGGGTGTTTTACCAGGAAACATTTCTGGACACTTAGACCACTCCATCAGTATTCAGATGAATCATTTGGATTTTGTTAAACTCTATGATCAAGTAGGAGACACTGGTGTGGTTTACTTAAACGTGGGAGAAGAAACAAAAAGTCGCCCAGTTTTAGTTGACCAGGTCGAATACGACCCTGTTTCTGGTCAAGAGATTCATGTGGTATTTAAACAAGTGAACCTAAAAGAAAAAGTAACCGCAGATGTGCCTATTGAATATGTGGGTGAAAACAAAGTCCCAGACTCCGTCGTGGTTGAAGTTGCCTCTTCAGTATCTGTTGAAGCGCTACCTACTGATTTACCAGAAAGTTTTGAAATTGATGTGACAGCTTTAACTGAAATTGGCCAATCCATTACATATGCAGATCTCAAATTTAATAAAGAATTAGTCACTCTCATGATAGAAGAAGAACAAATGGATGAGCCAGTTGTTATATTACAAGCTCAAGCTGAAGAAGAACCAGAAGAGGAGCCTGAAACACCAGCTGAAGAAACCGCAAGTGAAGAGGCCTCAGAAACATCCGCCGCTGAAGAAACAACAGAGAAGTCAGAAGAATAAACCTTCTTATATGAAACAGAAAAAGCTCCGAAGTAATTCGGAGCTTTTTAGTTAAAAAGGGAGTTGTTGGGGTCGCTTTGTCGGGCTTGCTGAAGATAAACTTCGCAGTCGTTATCGCCTAATTGGCACGAAATCTGGGCTACGTTGTATAACAAATCTCGATGCGTGGGCTGTTGCTTGAGTTTGAGTAACCATTCGGTTTTCATCGTTTCTAGTTCTTGATGCTGTTGTGCTTGGAAGAGTTTGAGGGGTTGAGTGAACTGCTGGTTAGAAGAGTTATAGTGGAGCCACCACAGGCTCAAGTAAAGCGCGAGTAAGCACAAGGAAACACCAGCTGAAATGAAAGGGGCGTATTTTGCCCAGACTGCTTTGATTAAAAAAACTATATTTAGCCAAGAAAGTTGTATTAAAAAAACTGGCAGGTAGAGTAGCGTCAATTCCATATTACGATTTTGGCCAGCCATCTAAAGCTAACAAGTCAGATTCGATGAGCTGTTGAGCTCGAAGTTCTTGCCAAATTGATTCTGTCACAAACGGCATGAAAGGATGGAGTAAGTGAAGAAACACGAGCAGTCCTTCCAATAATAGAGTAGAGGAGAGGTTTCCACTTTTGGTCTGTTCAATACATTGATCACAAAACCAGTGCCAAAATTCATTGTAAGTGGTTTCCGCAGCTAATCCTAATTTATAATCTTTCAGTTGTTGCGTTACTTCATCTACCACTTGTTTTAAATGATGAGAGTATTCGATGTCTTTATTTTGGGTCTTATTGGTGTTTGGTGGGTTTTCAGTTGGTTGAGCCTGAATAACAAACCTACTGGCATTCCAAATCTTATTGGTAAAGTTCCTCATAGCCTTAAAATCGGCTTCACCCACTGATTTGTCTAATCCTGCAGTGGACCGAACCACTAAGGCCATTCTGATGGCATCAGCGCTGTACTTCTCGATCATAGTCAGAGGATTAATCACATTTCCCTTACTTTTACTCATTTTTTTACCTTGTTGATCTCTGACCAGGCCGTGAAGATACACATCATGAAAAGGAACTTCTCCCGTGGTAAAGACTCCTAACAAGAGCATTCGCATCACCCAAAAAGGCAAGATATCGTATCCTGTCTCCATGACGGAGGTTGGGTAGAAACGCTCAAAATCACCGGGTTGGTTGGTTTTCAGAGTGGTCACTGGCCATTGTCCTGAAGAGAACCAAGTGTCAAAGGTATCAGTTTCTTGAATATAGTCGTCACCTGGACTGTCTTGAGAAATAATAAACTCTGTATCTACTGGAGCTTTCAACTCTTGTAATTGAGTTTTCACGATTGAAAGTTGATCTAAAAACTGGCTGATTTTTCCAGAAACTCGGTGGTGATTTCCATCCAAAAAAACCACTTCTAAGTCTGGGTTTTTCGAAACTGAGTACCAGACTGGCAGTCGAATTCCCCAGACAATTTGGCGGCTCACGTTCCAGTCTTTTAAGTTTTCCAACCAATGACGGAGAATTTTCTCGTAGCCAGCTCCGTAGATGGTCACTTCACCTTGATCCAGTTTTTTGACCACTTGATCTACGAGTGGCTGTACTTTGATGAAAAATTGAGGAAGGGGGAGGGGTTCAATAGTAGTGCCACAACGATAACATACTCCAATACTATTGTGGTAATGCTCATCAGTTTTAATCAATAAGTTTTTATCGTTTAAGGCTTGAACTATTTGAGGGCGGGCTATGTGGGTTTTTAAACCTTTGAAAGGACCGGCCCATTCATTGAGTCGACCGGCATAATCAATGACTTGATTGGGTTGAGGTAATTCATCGCGATGTCTTTGCCAAATTTCAAAGTCATTTGGATCATGAAACGGAGTGATTTTGAGAGCCCCAGTTCCAAACTCAGGATCAACATAGTCATCAGCAATAACCTTCACTTTTCGAGTTTCAAACAGATAGTCCACTTCAACTTCCTGTCCAATGAATGGTTGATATCGAGGATCATTGGGGTTTACGGCCACCGCCACATCCCCAAAAACAGTTTCTGGTCGAGTGGTGGCCACCACTAAGGGTCCATACTGCATATAGTACAGTTTGGAATCTTGTTCTTGGTGATCAACTTCGAGCTCACTAAAAGCAGTGCCGCACTTGGGACAGTAATTGACTAATTTTAAATCTCGATAAACTAAGTTTTCTTGATGAAGTTTTATAAAAGTTTGAATAACTTCATTAACAATTGCCGGATCAAGCATGAATTTAAATCGAGACCAATCAGCACTCGCACCCAACTTTTTTAATTGATTGACTGCCACATCAGAGTTCTCTTGAACATACTCCCAGATCATTTGATAGAGGGTTTGTCGATCGTAATCAAAACGACTCTTTTTTTGTTTTTTTAATTTTTTCTCAAAAACAAATTGAGTCTCAATTCCAGCATGATCTGTGCCAGGAAGCCACAAGGTGTCTTCACCTAACATCCGGTGAAATCGAATCATGATATCTTCTAGAGCCACAAACATGGCATGCCCAATATGGAGTGGATCGTTCGCATTGGGTGGAGGCATGATAATCGAAAAGGTTCGATCTGGCTTTTTGTTTTCAGTATCGCTTTGGGGTTGAAACACATGATGTTTTTCCCATAGCGTGTACATCTGTTGTTCGTGGTCGGTATGAATATATCTTGAATCCATGCCGTTTATTATAGGCGAAAGATTGGACTTTTGTAGTTCCAGACTGAAAACCCAGCAATTAAGTTCTTATTTTCTTTGGGTAAGTTTTTCGCTATAATTTAGTACGTACTAACTAGAGAAGGAAAATATGTTTTACCTCATCCTATTTGTTATTTTAGTTATCCTTTTACCGATGTGTTTAAAACAAATCAATCAGTATGAACGCGGCGTGGTGTATACCATGGGGAAATTTACAGGCATTATTGGTCCTGGCTGGAAACTGATTATTCCTATCTTTCAGACTTTTAAAAAAGTGGATATTCGGACCAAAGCCGTTGATGTTCCCAAGCAAGAAACGATCACCAAAGACAATGTGTCATGCAAGATGAATGCCGTTATTTACTACAAAGTAACTGATTCCGGAAAAGCTATCAATGAAGTGGAAAATGTGTTTTGGGCCGTGTCTCAACTAGCACAAACCACTATGCGACGGATTGCTGGTGAGGCCACTCTTGACGAATTACTCTCTAATCGTGAAAAAATTGCTGAGCAGATTTTAACTTCCATTGATCACACCACCGACCAATGGGGAATTGATGTTGAAGCTGTTGAATTAAAAGATATTGAGTTACCTGAATCAATGGTTCGAACCATGGCGAAACAAGCTGAAGCAGAACGTGAAAAACGTGCCACCATTCTTAATTCCGAAGGTGAAGTGCTGGCCGCAGAAAACTTGACTAAAGCAGCTGCTATGATGGCGAAGACACCGGGTGCTTTACATTTGAGAACTCTTAACTCAATTAATGATATCTCTTCAGATCAATCCAATACCGTTATTTTTGCCGTGCCCATGGAAGTCCTCCGGGCGGTGGAAGGAATGGGGGAGTATCTGAAAAAGTCTAAAGTATAAAGAAGAAAGATAAAAGTTTGAAACCAGAAACCAGAAACCAGAAACCAGAAACCAGAAACCAGAAACAATACAGGGTTACAGTGAGAAGTTTAAAGAATAAAGACAAAAGAAAAAAAGCAAAGGGACGGGCTAACAGTTTAAAGCCAAAAACCACCTGCCCGCAGTGCTACGTATAGCGTTGCAGGCGGAGAAGCCAAAAATAATAGCAGAAAGGGAAAAATATGCCAACAGAAGTAGGCCTTAAATATGATTTTGATGGAAATACTTACTCCATTCCACAAGCAATTCCAAACGATATGATGGATGTGTTTATGAGTTATGACAACACTCCAAGAAGCCAGGATCAGAGAGTTTTAGCCATGAGTGAGTTTTAGCCTCAGTTGTGGCAAGTAGAATTGGAACTGAGCGATTGTTAGCTTCGGTTTTTCGTCAAGTTGTTCAAAATGTTAAAGTTGTTTTTAGGGGAGAGGGCACAAGTGAAATTCAACAATTTGCACCAATAATTGAGGGGAAAATTGCTTCCTCGGTTCAAAATCGAAAGGATAGTTTTGGTTTGCGAAATTTCTTTTTGGGTGGAGAAGATGAAGATGACTCGGATACTCCTGATGGACCAATCGACGATTAGTTTTTAGAAAAACATTAAATCCCCTGTAAATACTTAGCACTCCAGGGTCGATAGTTGGAAGTATAGGTTTTCTGACTCATAACGTTTCCATCTTTATCGTAAATGGTGTGAACAAACTGGGCTTTAATGCCGGCAGCGGCCCAGTCAATCTGTTTTAATTCTCCAGGAGCGAGTGAGGGATCTGGAATATATTCTGTAGGTAGTGGGGGAGAGTAGTCCCATTTTTTATAGTTGGAAACTTCGGTAGTTCGACCATCGCTGGTGCCGTAGATTTCCATTTTCATGTATAAGTTTTTACTATCAGCTTCGCCATGAATCAGTACATAGTGATCGGTGTCGTTTACAAAGCGTAAGTCCGTGTCTCCAGCGTAGACAGTAGCATCAAAACCAGGATCAGAGTTGAGTTCATAGTAACTCACCCGATAACTATGAGGAAGTCTTCGTGTAATTTTCAGTCCTGAATCTAAAAGTGCCCGGAAAAGAGTGCTACTTACTTGGCAAACTCCACCCCCATCTCCAAGAACCGTCATTCCATCTTTAATTACATAGGCAGGTTTAAAACCAGTTAACGAAGAGACATCACCCAAGGTTTTATTAAAAGAAAACTCCTCACCCGGTGCCACTAACGTATTACTAATCCGGGAAGTGGTCAGAGATACATTATGGATTCGACTGGGGATGGAATGATCATATCGACTTTCTCCAAAGCCAATCAATTCATTGATCCCCAAGTCATTTGTTTCTGCCAATGTATTTTCAGTTTTGCTTTGGGTGATGGGTAGTTCTTGAGTCAAGGAATCTTCAGTTTCACTGCTCGTTTGGTTGTGAAGTTGTTCTTTTAGCCAATCAGTAATAATTTGACTGGTTTCATCAATATCTACCTCAATTCCATCTTTGGGTGGTTTAAACTCACTCACCGCCAGAGTATCTGGATTATATTCAAACACAGCTTGGACTGCTGGCTGATTTATTTCTTCCGCCCAAGTTTGGATAACTTCTGACAGTGCCGTTTGATCTACCTCATCGGGCAGGAGGAGAAATGAAATCAACTTCTTGTCGCTTAAAGTAAAAGAGTGGTAATCATGAGTAAACTCCAGCTGTTTTCCCACTAAGTTTTGTTGAATGATTGTCATTAGATTGTTTTGTTGTTCTTCTGTGAGTGACACTTGAGTCACTCGAATTTCAACTTGGCTAGTATGATCAGGCACAGTCGCACTCTGGAGAACTTTATCGACAGTAGCGTCTAGGTCTACAGTTAGGCCATCTTCTCCCGGTGTCAGACTGAGTGTTTCAGGGGCGTGACTAGTGATAAGGGTGGCGGTGGGTGGGATGGGTGATTTATCGATTTGGTTTTTAAAAGCAGTTACCATCTTCACTACTTCTGTTTTATCAAAAGTTGGTTCCGTGGAAATATTTATGCCTTTTTCCTTTTGAATATTAAATAAAGTGGTGAGTCGTTGATACCAACTTCCATGTCTGCCCACAGAGTAAGCGTCGTTAAGGGCTTGAGAAATATTTCTGTGAATCTTGAGTACAGCGGCAGAAGAACTGATGTGTTGATCTTGATGTTTTAGGATAACTTCAAAATCGTCTTCTAGGTTTTGAGTTGGTAAAAGCTGGTTGGTTCCTTCCTCAAGTGTTAGTCCTCCTACATTTTGGCCATCAATTGAAATACCGGGATAGATTTTGTGCTGATATTGGTAGAAAAAAAAGGTAGTTAAAAAAGCTCCAGTACTTATACCAACAAAACAAATTATCAATAGAATACGAAAAAAGAGTTGATCTCTAGTCGGTTTGTTTGCCAACTTCATGTGCCTTAGTATACAGGGTAAAACAGTATTGTTTAATGATTATTGTTTAGTGGTTAAAATTTCAAGTTCCCCAGCCCGAGGCTGGTCCCCACCCGCCGGCGGGCAGGCGCCTTGGGCGGAAAATTCCAAACAAATCTCAAATTTCAAACACACAATCAATAAATACTAGTAACTCGTCACTGGCAACTTATTCTTTTGGGCTTCTGATTTTGATTTATTCTGTTTTTGCTTCGCACTGGTTGTGGCGCTTCATTTCGTGATAAAATGTGTTGTATGCCTGATCAGAAACTGCCCACCCCTCAACCACCCAAAATTCCCCAACCACCCGCTCCAACTCCGCCCCAGGGGACCGCGGTGGTTGCCAATCAACCCTCATCTCCACCTCCATCCACATTAGTATCTCCCGCGAATGGGACTCCTAATATAACTACGCCATTTCCGAAGCCTCCTTCTCCAGTAGCTCCACAACCCATTGGAAAGCCCACCACTTTACCATTTACCACTTCTGGTGTAACTCCTAATTCGCCAGCAACGTCTCAACCCCCTACAACTCCAACCAGTCCCATTCAAAATATGACTCCAACTGCCACAGAAAATGCTGGAGGGAATGGTGCTAATACACCTCCTCCAAGTAGTACTCAACTCAATGAGCCGGGACAAAGCAAGTCTCCTATTTTTGCCAAAGTGAAGTCCAGTCCGATGAAGTGGATTCCAATAATTCTGGGAGGACTCATCCTTGTTGGCGTTTTGGTTTTTGTTGCCTTGCGTTTCTTGGGTAGGGGTTCTAATCAATCTGTTTCAACCACGACTGGTACTTCTGGAACTACAAGCGGTACCACCAAACAAGTTACCCTGACGTATTGGGGCTTGTGGGAGCCCAAAGAAGTGATGGCGGATGTTTTAAAAGATTTTGAAAGTTCACATCCAGGAGTTTTGGTTAACTATGTGAAACAATCACCTACTGACTATCGAGACCGCTTACAATCAGCCATGGCAAGTAATCAAGGCCCGGATCTATTTCGTTTTCATGCTTCCTGGGTACCTATGCTCAAAACCAACTTGTCTCCAGTTCCCAGTTCGGTCATGTCGGCTAGTCAATTTCAGAGTACCTATTACCCGGTGGTTTCAAAACAGCTTCAGTTGAATGGAAATTATGTGGGGATTCCTTTGATGTATGACAGTTTGGTTCTGTTCTATAACAAAGACATTTTAGCCACTGCTGACGCTCAACCACCGAAAACCTGGGCAGAGTTAAGAGAATTAGCTGTTAAATTGACGATTAAATCAGGAAACACGGTTACTCGTGGGGGGCTGGCCATTGGCAATGCTAGTAATGTCGAACATTTTTCCGATATTTTAGCTCTCTTAATGTTGCAGAATGGAGCTGACCCGGCAGATCCCACAACTAAAGAAGCTCAGGATGCCTTACGGTTTTACACCAATTTTATAACCACGACTCCAGTGTGGAGCGATCAGTTACCAACTTCGACCGCTGCTTTTGCTCGAGGAGAAGTAGCGATGATGTTCGCCCCTTCTTGGAGAGCTCATGATGTTTTAGCTTTAAATCCTCAATTGAACTTTGGAACAGTTGCCACACCCACTTTATCGGACAAAAACATTGCTTGGGCTACGTATTGGGCTGAGGGCGTTAATGCACAGAGCACTCAAAAAACAGAAGCTTGGGAACTATTGAAGTACTTAAATAGTGATGAGGTATTGAAAAAAATGTATTCCAACCAAAGTCAAGTTCGTGCCTTTGGTGAGCCCTATGCCAAGAAGAGTTTAGCGGCTGACGTCTCAAGTCCCTATTTAGCAGCTGTCTACCAAAATGCTGATCAAGCCCAAGATTGGTACATGAACTCTTATACCCATGATAATGGAATTAATGACCAGATAATCAAGTATTATCAAGACGCTATTAATGCCATTATTGCTGGCAAAGATATGGATGAGGTCGTTTCCACTTTATCACAAGGTATTTCCCAAATTACTCGTCAATATGGAGTGACCAGTTCCGCTAAGTAATACCCAATTTTTTGCGAAGACTGTTACAATACTTGTCATGAATCAGAGTCTCGCTAGAGCTATTGTAGCGACAGTAGCTTATACGGATCAATTTCGCTATGCTCTATCTATTGATCAATTAAAAGCTCGTTTAATTGCATTTTCTCCGAATACATTACCCCCACAAATACGGGAGCAAACTTTACTGCTCACTATTTCTCAGCTTGAAAAAAAGAGACTTCTTTTGAGACAAGGAGTAAGAATAGCTTTACCAGGAAAAGAGGGTAACTTTGCTTGGACTAAGATCCGACAACAATACAGTCAACAAAAATGGATTGAAGCCTATCAGGTAGCCAATACCCTTAGCCAATTACCTTGGATTTGGGGAGTGTTTGTAACGGGTTCTTTAGCAATGGACAATGTGACTGCTCATGATGACTTAGACTTTTTTATCGTCACTCAACCTCATCGATTGTGGTTGAGCCGGTTGTGGGTGTTTTGGTTGGCCTTGCGTCAGAAAAAGCGTCGTTCTAGACGAGGCAAAGGAAGTGATCAGTGGTGTTTTAATATGTGGTTGGAAAGCACTCATTTATCATTGCCAGTTTCACAGCGGAGTCTCTATACCGCTTACGAAGTGCTCCAAACTCGATGTCTCTTTTCTCGTCACCGCACCCAACAACAGTTTTATGATGACAATCAGTGGATATCACAGTACTTACCCAATGCTGAGGTTTCTCGAGAAATTATTCCTAATTCTGATCTGCCGATAGAAAAAGTTTTTATTGGCTCTGAAATTTGGCGTAGAGGAATCTCCATCGGTTGGGATGGTTTGAATGAAATTGTATACGGAATCCAAAGATGGTATATGTGGCCGCATCAGACTTTAGAAAAAATTGGCCGTGGGTTTGCTTTCTTTCACCCTCGACCCACCAAAAAACTGATTATGCGTAACTGGAAACGCAGTTTAATGAGGACTTATGAATCCTAAGTTAGAGCATTTTTTAAAAAGTATTAATCGGTCAACTCAAAAATTGGTGTTGGTGACGGGAGTGTTTGATGTATTACATCAGGAACACCGTTTGTTTTTAGAAAAGGCAAAAGCTGTGGGAGATATTTTAGTAGTTGGTTTAGAGAGCGATGTGCGAGTCAAACACATGAAGGGACCTGATAGGCCAGTTTTTTCTCAGGAAGTTCGACTTCAACATTTAGCTCAATGGGATATTGCTGACTTTATTTTTGTTTTACCAGATCAATTCAATACTCCAGCGGCTCACGAACAGTTGATTGCAGGAATCAGACCTGCTGTTTTGGCCGTTTCATCACACTCACCTCATCTGGAGTCCAAACAACGCATTTTACAAAAATATGGGGGAGAGGTGAAAGTGGTTCATCAGCACAATCCAGAAGTATCATCGACTATTTTGATTGAGAATAGAAAAAGAAATTAAACGAAGTGAAATTATCCGAAATCCTTTATGGGGATACTTGCTTTAAAGATCCCGGATATTCTCGCACACTCGAATTCCGAGATGACGATTGGGTAGAAATATGTGGCCACTATATTAAATACTTCAGGCCAAGGCTGATCCCACTCTGCGGGAAACCTTTCAATAGAGTATACTAAAAAACATGACTCAACCCATTAAAGCGCTCCTAGTTGATGTGGATGGAACTCTGATTCGCTCTGATTTATCTATTTCTGAAAAGACAGCACACGCCCTCGAAGAGCTAGAAAATAGTGGTGTTCAAGTTTGTTTGTGTACTGGACGGCAGTATCCCACGTTGGGATATGTTTTTGATAAAATTGGACGGCAATATCTGCACGTAGTAGCAGGTGGAGCTCAAGTGGTAAATGCTGAAACAAATACTGTTTTGTGGGAAAGATGTATTGACTCTGAAACCGCTCATCAGATGATCAACCAGGTAATGGCTTTAGGCAGCAAGGTGGTTTTAGGGAAAAATGATGCTATGTATGGTCATGACAACTATGTAGCACACATTAAAGATCATCCCTGGGGGTATCAGGCCAAGCCATTAACCGAATTGGGAAATGATTGGAGCACGCCTTTAATTGTGGTTCAAGATTTGACACCAGCTACCAGAAAATTCTTAGAAACTCAGTCAGAGGTACACGCCATTGAGATGCAAGCTACTGGTACCCATATCCCTTATTATGACTTAACCGCTCCTGGTGTGACTAAACAAGAGGGAGTAGAAAAGTGGGCTGAATTATCTCAAATTGACTTAGCATCGGTGGTTGGAGTGGGGGATGGACTGAATGATCGCGAGTTTTTATCTCGAGTGGGAATAGCCGTAGCAATGGGAAATGCGGAAGAAGAGATTAAGGCTATTGCTCAAAGAGAAGTACTCTCGAATGATGAAGATGGGGTAGCTCAAGTGGCAAACTTAATCTTGCAAAAACAACTTCCTTAGGGGTCGGTGATTATGAAAAGAGTCAAAATTGGAGTCGTAATTGGGGTGATGGGGTTACTGCTCTTGGGAACTGGAGTAACCGTTTGGGCTCAGAGACTCTCTAAAAATATTTTTTTCGAATTCCAAAAATTATATCTCCAACTCCCTGGTGATAAGTCTGGTCAAAAAGTTTTATCACAGGCTTGGTACGAGTTAAATCAAGTTCATACAGCACAACTGAATGCTGACATGCAGTTTTCTGGTCAGAATAATTCTCAAACTTTTATGACGGCTCATTCGGTGGGAGCGCTGAAGTCAGGGAAAGATGATAACACTCAAGTATACTTACAAACCCAAGCTGAAGCGACAATTCATGGTTTTACATTCAACGGAGCGGGGGAGAGTGTAGTGACCCAAGATGCTTTGTTTGTGAAGCTTAATCAAGTACCACAGTTGCCTTTATTAAATCTCAACGTATTGACTTCGGGCTGGTTTGAGACCCAGTTTGCAAACTATGATGCTAATATCTTGAAGAATCTACCCACTGTGGGAAAAGCTACTCGTCAACAACGTGGTGAACAAGAAGTTTTTGAAGTTCCCGTAGCTTTTACCTCGGAACAATTGGAAATTCTGGGGACTCAATTATTTGGAGATAACTTTCAGTTGACGACTGACCAGTTGCCACCCCTCCATATGGTGGTCTTAATTGATGCGCACTCATTTCTGCCGGTAGTGGTCAAGACTTCAACTGTTATATCTTTGGAAAGACTTCCTGTATTGGAGGGTTGGCACCAATTCTTGGCAGGAGAATCAGAGATTATCTGGAATGCTGATTTGGATTTTTCTGATTTTGGACAACAGACAGACTTTTCTGTTCCCGAAAACACCACTGATGTTTCTCAAGTTTCTAAAGATTTCATTTTAAAGATGGTTGATCTACAAGGGAATGTACTCGGTGCCTTTACTCAGGTTTTTGATACTCCCTTAGTGACTCCCCGAGAGTTACAGGACCTGACTCCTTATCAGCGAGCATTGCTTCAGCAACAGGGTTTAGAGGTTGAACAAGTTATCCCTTAGGAAATTGATCCTTATCTTTTGGTGAGAGCCGATATAATAGGCTTATGAAGAATATCTTTTCTGTCAGTCAGTTTCAGTTTCCCTATCAATACAAATTTCCTGGTCAAGCCAGCGACGAGCAAATTTTATTTGTGTTGCGAGAAAATCCGATTATGCTGTGGGTACGCAGAGTGGTCGTAGTTGTAGCCGCGGGAGTGGTTCTGGTTGTTGGGTGGTGGCTGGGAGGGATAGTGGCTCAATTGGGGGCAGTTTCTGTAGGTTCTCTCGTTAAATTGGTAAGTGTTTTAGCCGCACTGGCTTTTGGAGTTATTGGGTGGTGGTGGATATCTACCCTGTGGTTTAAAAGTCTTTTTATTTTAACAACGAAACGTCTGACTAAATTTGTTTATACTACTCCGATGAGTCGGTATAACTTGTCTTTGCCTTTAGATCAAATTGTAGATACAGGTTCTTATACTAAAGGGATTATTCAGTCATTATTCGGGTTGGGAACATTGACGGCACGAAGCTCTGCTTCTAGTTCTGGGATCGCTACGGATGAGGAATCTTCAGGTTTGGGAAAAAGAATTAACAAAAAATATTTTTACATTGAAAATATTATGCGGGCTGAGGATTTACAGCAATACATTAATAAACTGTTATATGCCAATAAACATGCTCATGATCGATTGAGTACCTTTCGACCTTTTATTGCAGAATTAAAAGGAGAAAGACGCAAAGAGTTTATGAAACAGTTTCCGGAATATTGGAGCTAAATTATGAGTGTGCCAGAACAACACCAAGATGAAGTTACAGTTGGGAAGAGTTTTTCTGAAAAAGCATTTATAGATATTCCTGATAGGCTCTCCCAGATATTAAGATTCAACCCTTCAGCTTTTAGGAAACCACAAGAGCTTCCTTTGTATTTTGACGGAGACTTTTCACCAAGAGTTGAACAATTAATTCATGAATTTGAACTACGAGTAAAATTTGTTCCCAGATATAAATATAATGGTAAGCTGATAATTGATCCCTATATTTTATTTTCGGCGGATTCGGTTTCTGAACGTGATCAAAAATCAAAAGCCAGACAAAGATACCGTTTTTGGCTTTTCTTTTTACATCCAGATAAAACAGGATCTTTATGCAGTTCTCAAAGAAAACGAGCTGAAGAAATAGTTAAAATTCTCAATGAAGCTTGGGAGTTTGTTAATGATAAAGAAGGAAATAAAAGAGATTTGTTAAATACTATAAAAGAAACCGAAATAGCCCGTTTAGATAGAGCAAGGGTATTATCTGTTCTTACTAAACTTTCTTCTAAGTCGAGATCGCAATATAGGATTGAATATTCTTATCATAACGAAAAACTAACAATATTGGATTTCTATTCATTGCTAAATTTACCAAATAACTTCTCATGTTTTGATGGAAAGATTGAAGAAACAGCACGAATTGTTGACCTTAATATTCGCAAACCTTTAGAGTCTTTGCTTTATTCCATGAAGATATATTTAGCCTCTCAGAGTGATCCTTTAATAAAAGACGCTGTTATTGGTTCAATTGGTGCGGTAATTAGTTTTCTTGAATTAACTGAGGTTAAAGATGATGGGGATTTTAGCGAATTAAGAGTTTTTGAGCAGGCTCGAAAGCATCGGACACCTTAGTCACAAGACCCCTTGCATTTCTATTTTTGGTGTATTACAATACTAATTCTCTGTTCGGGAATTCTGTATCAAGCAGAAAACAGATCCACATTCGACATTATGTACTACGTAGAGTGCATAATCCCTCAACTTTTTTACAACAGTCAGAACAGACCAAACTGAATACTTTTGCTCTGAGTTTTTTTACTTTGCAAAAGTAGCACCTTAATTTGAGCGTGTCGCTTGGGCCTGTAGCTCAGTTGGCTAGAGCGCCACATTTGCAATGTGGAGGTCAAGGGTTCGAGCCCCTTCAGGTCCACAACATGACGGCTAGTTATTGGTTCTTGGTTTCTTCCTTACCGGGAGAGTACGAAGAACTAATAATTAGCTGTTATCAGCTAAATAAGCCATAGGCTTATTGCTCCTTAAAAAGTGAAGAGTATATATGAATTGGTCTAATTGTCCTGTACCTTTTTTGGTACAGGATAGGCCGTATTCACATATCATTTCAATAATTTTGAATTCTTAAAAATATCAATCATGTTATTATGTGACTTAATGCAGATAGTGGATGCCTAGGCTTGTTTGGCCGAAGAAGGACGTACTAGGCCGCGATAGTCATCGGGGAGCTGCCAAGAAGCTTTGATCCGGTGGTGTCCGAATTGGGAAACCACGTCCCGCTAATGCGGGATGACTCTGTGTTGCACAGAAATTTTCAAATACCAAAGTTCAAAAAACAAACAAAACTCAAATACCAAATTTCAATACAAGACTGGAATCTGGAACTTGTTTGAAATTTGAATATTTGGAAATTGGAATTTTCCGCGCAGCGCAGAGGGGTAACCGAGAGAACTGAAATATCTAAGTACCTCGAGGAAAAGAAATCGCACGAGATTCCCTTAGTAAGCGACGAGCGAACAGGGAATAGCCCAAACCACGTCTTACGTGGGGTTGTAGGACTTCAACATTAGACTTTTCAAGATAATAGAATACTGTGGAATAAGTAACCAAAGAGAGTGAAAGTCTCGTATATGAAATCAAGAAAAGCTATAGAATGTTCCTGAGTAGACTGGGAGACGGCAAACTCCCTTTTGAAGCTGGGGTGACCACACTCCAAGGCTAAATACCAAACAAGACCGATAGTGAACGAGTACCGTAAGGGAAAGGTGAAAAGAAGGGTTGAAGACCCCGTGAAATAGTACCTGAAACTATCTGCTAACAATCAGACAGAGCTGTGCGTTGCACAGAAATTTTCAAATACCAAAATCCAAAAACCAAACAAACCTCAAATACCAAATTACAATTTTGATACTTGTCCTTTGAGAATTGTTTGTACTTTGGAATTTGAATTTTGGAGTTTTCCGCGTAGCGCATGGTGATGTCGTGCCTATTGAAGAATGAGCCGGCGAGTTATGGCAATATGCAAGCATAAGTGAATGCAATCACGAATGCATAGTGAAAGCGAGCTTGAATAGAGCGTTAAGTATATTGTCATAGACCCGAAACCGGGTGAGCTAACCATGGCCAGGGTGAAGCTGAGGTAATACTCAGTGGAGGCCCGAACCGGTGTATGCTGCAAGATGCTCGGATGAGCTGTGGTTAGGGGTAATATGCCAATCGAACCCGGAGATAGCTGGTTCTCCCCGAAATATATTTAGGTATAGGGTCATGTTAAGCAATGAGGGG
This sequence comes from uncultured Pseudomonadales bacterium, assembly GCA_964625685.1. Taxonomy (GTDB): domain Bacteria; phylum Patescibacteriota; class Microgenomatia; order UBA1400; family PJMF01; genus CAZVBO01. The sequence goes on along the minus strand of CAZVBO010000001.1, from coordinate 622 downwards.
GTAGGGCTCTGATCGGGTGTCTGGGAGGAAACTTCTAGCATCTAGTCAAACTTCGAATACCTCATTGTGTTTCATGGCACTCAGTATCTGGGGGCTAAGCTCCAGAGGCAAAAGGGAAACATCCCAGATCTACAACTAAGGTCTCTAATATCAGTTCAGTGGGAAAGGTAGTGCTTTTCCTAAAACACCTAGGAGGTCGGCTCAGAAGCAGCCATCCTTTAAAGAAAGCGTAACAGCTCACTAGCCTAGGACGAGTGCGCCGAAAATGTAACGAGGCTCAAACTGATAACCGAAGTTTAGAGCTTGTGCTTCGCACAAGAATTTTCAAATACCAAAATCCAAAAACCAAACAAAATTCAGATATCAAATTCCAACTTTAGGAATGAGTGTTTGAAAAATGTTTGAATTTTGGAAAAGTGGAGTTTGGAATTTCTCGCGCGAAGTGCGAGCGGTAGGGGAGCGTTCTGTGTGCGTTGAAGGTCAGCCGTGAGGACTGGCTGGAGCGATCAGAAGTGAGAATGCCGGCATGAGTAGCGTGATTGAGGTGAGAATCCTCAACCCCGAATATCCAAGGTTTCCGCACCCACGTTCGTCGTGTGCGGGTTAGGCGACCCTAAGGTGA